>NZ_JAPSKN010000161.1:5897-11730 GCF_031181705.1 Streptomyces sp. | reverse complement strand
GGTGGGGGGGTCCGTCCTCGGAACGGCGTGATGGTGTTGCGTGCCGACTGACCGTCCGTTGACGCGCCAGCCGCTGCGGGCGGACACCCCGTGGTACGGCCCCTTGCGCCGTCCCGCGGGTGCGGGTGCGTCCCGGCTGCCGCCCGTCCCCGCTCAGCAGCCGGACCCGCGGTCGGTCAGGCCAGCAGGCCCGACGACTTCCACAGGCGGCGGCCCACGCCGCGCAGGACCCCGATGTCGTCGAGGAAGTCCGTGAGCCGCTTGGAGCCGGTCTGCATGACCTCGCGGCGATGGCCGCTGGCCTTGACCTGGGCGAGGGCCTCGCGCTTGTCGAGGCCCACGTTCGTGTAGACCTCCGGGTTCACGAACGCCACCGAGAAGACCCGGGCGAACTCGCCCGAGGTGATGCGGGTGAACTCCTGTGACCACTTGGGGGCCGTCACCATCTGGCGGCGGAGTTCCTCGCGGGCGTAGCGGACATGGCGGGCCTCCTCCACCACGTGGATGCGGGTGACGCCGCGGATCAGGGACTGCACCCGCTCGTCGGGGAACGTGAGGCGCTGCATCCAGTCGAGGACCTCCTCACCCAGCAGGGTCGCCGTGAAGGAACCCGGGGTGGTGGAGATGGTCTTGAACAGGCGGCCCAGTTGCTGGTGGACGCGGCCGACCGGGTACCAGGGCGTGCCGCCGTGGGTGATCAGCCGGGCGAACATCTTGGAGTGGCGGCACTCGTCCTCGATCTCGGTGAGGGCGTAGCGGACGTGCGCGCTGGTCGCGGCCTTGTCGTAGATGTGGCGGACCAGGAGCTGCATCAGGATGATCTCGAACCAGATGCCGAGGGAGGCGAGGGCGGCCGCCTCGTGCTGGGACAGGAGGATGCGCTGCTCCTCGCTCATCCGCTTCCAGAGCGGGGTGTCGTAGAGCGACACGAGCTCCGGGGGCCAGAACCACTTGCCCTCCTCGAAGGGCGCGTCCCAGTCCAGTTCCTTGTCCGGGTCGAAGGAGTGCTTGGCGGAGGAGTCGAGCAGCCGCTGGGCCACCTGCTCCCGGTCCTTGAGCAGGCCCAGGGCGTCGCGCAGGCCGTCGAGCGCGTCGGCTTCCGTCAGGGTCGTCATCGCTGCCACCTCGTTGTGCACACGTCACCGTCCCCACTTATGAGACTGCCTGTCAGTAAGCTCGTCAATCCCTTGCGCGTGACGTGTTGACCCGGCGTCTACTTCGTGTGAGCCTGCCGAACATGTCGAGCTTCGACCAGTACGCCCTGGAAAGGCCGATCCGTACGGCAGGGCGCGATGGTCTGCGCCGCCCGCATCGTGGAGTCCGCCCCCGCCCTGGACGCGAAGCTCTACTCGGCGGCCCGGACGATGGACGAGGCCCGGCACGCCGACATCTACGGCCGTTTCCTGCACGAGAAGATCGGGATGCTGTACCCGATCGACGACAGCCTCCAGTCGCTGTTGGGCGACACCTTGCGGGACTTACCGGAGCTGGGCGACTCCGACCTGGACCTGCTCATCTCCCAGGACGAGGAGATCGCCGGGAAACTGGACGCCGAGCGGTTCGCGGCGCAGGAGCGGGAGCGGGAGCGGGTGGGGGAGGTGAGGGACGCCATCGAAGCCGGGCGGGGTACCGACGGCTGAGCAGCGGGCGGATCAGGAACCGGGCGCACGGTCGCGTGACTTCAGCACCGCCTCCATCACCGCCCGCGCGATCGGCGCCGCGTCGCCGCCGCCGCTGATGTCCCGGCGCTCCTCCTCCGCGTCCTCCACGACGACCGCGACCGCCACGCTCGGCATCAGGTCCCGGGGCCCCTGCGCCCAGGAGATGAACCAGGCGTACGGCATCCCCGAGTTGCCGAGGCCGTGCTGGGCGGTGCCGGTCTTGCCGCCGACCTTCGCCCCGCGGATCGCGGCCCGGCGGCCGGTGCCCTCCTCCACGACCTCGCGCATCAGGGCGCGCAGCCGCACCGCGGTCGAGGGGTACATCGCCTGCCGCACCCCGCGCGAGCCGGCGGTCGCCAGGACGCTCCCGCCCGGCCGGGTCGTGCGCTCCACCAGGTAGGGCTCGCGCACCTGCCCGCCGTTGGCCACGGCCGCCGCGACCATCGCCATCTGCAGGGGTGTGGCGCGGGTGTTGTACTGCCCGATCGACGACAGGGCCAGCTGCGCCCGGTCGAGTGTGGTGTCGAAGGTGGAGCGGGCCACCGGGAAGGGGATCGCCAGCTCGCCGTTGCCGAAGCCGAAGGCGCGCGCCGTCGCCGTCATGTCCCGTACGCCCACCTCCACGCCGAGCTTGGCGAACACCGTGTTGCAGGAGAGGGTGAACGCCTCGCGCACGGAGGCGTCCGCGCAGCCCCGGGACGCGTTCTTCAGCCGGGTCCTTGTCCCGGGCAGGGTGTACGGGTCGGGGGAGTCGGTCGGCGCGTCGAGGTCCGTGACGACCCCGGCGTCCAGAGCGGCGGCCGCGGTGACGACCTTGAAGGTGGAACCCGGCGGATACGTCTGCCGCACCGCCCGGTTGAGCATCGGCCGGTCCTCGTCCGCGGTGAGCCGCGCCCACGCCCGGGCCGCCGCCGTCCCGTTCCCGGACAGCGGCTGGGGGTCGTAGGAGGGGGCGGAGACCAGGGCCAGGATCCGGCCGGTCGCCGGTTCCACGGCCGCGACCGCGCCCTTGAGGCCCGCGAGCCCCTTGAACGCCGCCCGTTGCGCGGCCGGATCGAGGGTCGTCACGACGTGGCCGCCGGAGCTGCGCGCCCGGGTGAAGTCGTTCCACAGCGGGAACGGCGCGAGCATCGGGTCCGAGCCGGACAGCACCCCGTCCTCGGCGTCCTCCAGCAGCGTCGTGCCGTACAGCTGGGAGGCGAAGCCGGTGACCGGGGCGTACAACGGGCCGTCGGCGTAGGTGCGTTCGTAGCGCAGGTGCTCGCGGGTGTCCTTCGAGCCGGTGACGGGCCGGCCGCCGACCAGGATGTCACCGCGCGGCCGCTCGTAACGGGCGATGTCCGGACGCCGGTTGGCCGGGTTGCGGTCGTACTCCGGGGCCTGGACGACCTGGACGCGGGCGGCGTTCACCAGCAGGGCCACCAGCAGCAGGGCGCAGAAGCAGCCGGCGTGCCGGATGTGCCGGGTCACCGGGGGGCCTGCCCGTCGTCACCGCGCCGGGCCGAGTCGCTCACCCGCAGCAGCAGCGCCACGATCGCCCAGTTGGTGACCACCGACGAGCCGCCCTGGGCCAGGAACGGCATCGCCATGCCGGTCAGCGGGATCAGCCCGGTCACCCCGCCCGCGATCACGAAGACCTGGAGCGCCACGAGCGAGGCGAGTCCGACGGCGAGCAGCCGGCCGAACGGCTCGCGCAGGGCGAGACCCGCCCGGAAGCCGCGCTCCACCAGCAGGCCGTAGAGCAGGATGACGGCGGACAGGCCGGCCAGGCCCAGTTCCTCGCCCGCCGTGGCCAGGATGAAGTCGGACTTCACCGCGAAGCCGATGAGGACGGAGTGGCCGAGGCCGAGTCCCGTGCCGAGCAGGCCGCCCTCCGCGAAGGCGAACAGCGACTGCGCGAGCTGGTTCGCGCCCTCGCCCGCCTCGATCGACGCGAACGGGTGCAGCCAGGTCTCGATCCTGCCGTGCACGTGCGGCTCCAGCCGTCCGACCGCGACCGCGCCCAGCGCCGCCAGCAGCAGCCCCACGGCGATCCAGCCGGTGCGCCCGGTGGCCACGTAGAGCAGGACCACGAACAGGCCGAAGAAGAGCAGCGAGGTGCCGAGGTCCCGTTCCAGGACGAGCACGCCCACGCTCACCAGCCAGACGGCGACGATCGGGCCGAGGACCCGGCCGGTGGGCAGCTGCAGCCTCCAGACGCGGCGGCCGGTGTAGGCCAGCGCGTTGCGGTTCGCGGCCAGGTACGCGGCGAAGAACACCGCCAGCAGCACCTTCGCGAACTCGCCCGGCTGGATGGAGAACCCGGCGACCCTGATCCAGATGCGGGCCCCGTTCACCGCCGGGAACAGGATCGGCAGGGTGAGCAGCACCAGCGCGGCGACGACACAGACGTAGGTGTAGCGCTGGAGGATCCGGTGGTCGCGCAGCAGCAGGACGACCAGGATGAACAGGGTCACCCCCAGCGTCGACCACACCAGCTGCGCCGGTGCCGCCCGGTCGCCGGGGGTCTCCAGGTCGAGCCGGTAGATGAGCACCAGGCCGAGACCGTTGAGCAGCACGCCGATGGGCAGCAGGAGGGGATCGGCGTACGGGGCCCGCAGGCGCACCGCCAGGTGGGCCAGCAGCGCGAGCACGCCGAGCCCGGCGCCGTAGCCGGCGGCACCGGGCGGAAGCGCCCCGTGCCGGGCGAGGCCCACCGCGCAGTAGCCGTACACGGACAGCAGTACGGCCAGGACGATGAGGGCGAGTTCGACGCCCCGGCGCCGGGGGAGGCGGCGGACGGCGGGCGCGGGTGGGTCCGCCGTCGCCACGGTGATTCCGGCCTTGCTCATGTCCGGAACCTACCCAAACAGTGGGTCTTGTGCGCCTTTGGGTGACGGAGTGTCAGCACCAGCGTGGCGCGGGACCGATGTTGTCGATGTAGCGGGCCGCGCCCCAGGCCCAGGTGCCGTCGGTGAGGAGGTACCAGAGCGGGTTGCCCTTCACCTTCTCGCCGCCGGTCTTGCAGAAGATCGAGACGACCTCGCCCTTGTGGGCGTACCGGATGAACTGCGAACCCCGGTTCGGGGCGCTGCGCAGCGCCAGTGTGTCCGCCGTGACGACGCCCTTGTAGAGGTGCTTGCCGTGGTGGCCGTGGTGGCCGCTGTTGCCGCCGGACGGGTCGTGGTGGTGGTTGCCGCCGTTGCCGCCGGTGGCACCGGACGGGTCCCAGTCGTCGTGCGCGGCGGCGGCGGGCGTGACGGCGGCCGCGGCGGCGAGGAAGGCGGCGGCGCCGACTATGCAGAGGCGGGAGCGCAGGGGCATGGGGTTACCTCCATGTGGGGGCGAAGGTGCCGAAGCTGACTAATCGCCACATTAGGAGCGGCCTCGCCGGGGCGCCCCTCACAGTGGGCCATAGGAGGACGCAGAGGAGGACCTGCCCGGGCGCTCAGTCCACCGGCAGTTCCAGCGTCGCCACCGCCCCGCCGTCGGGCGCGTTCGCGAACTCCAGCCGCGCCCCCAGCACCTCCGCCTGCCCCAGCGCGATGGTCAGCCCCAGCCCGTGCCCCCGGGCGCCCCCCTCCGTACGGAACCGCTGCGGCCCGTGCGCCACCAGATACTCCGGGAAACCGTCCCCGTGGTCCCGGACCGTGACCACCGGCCCGTCCACGGTCAGCACCACCGGCCCCCGCCCGTGCTTGTGCGCGTTCGCCACCAGGTTCCCCAGCACCCGCTCCAGCCGCCGCCGGTCCGTCTCCACCGCCGCGTCCCGTACGACGACGACCTCCGTGCCGCTCCCCGCCGCGCGCACCACCCGCTCGGCCAGCGGCCCCAGCCGCTCGGTGTCCAGCTCCAGCCGCTCCCGCCCGGTGTCCAGCCGCGAGATCTCCAGCAGGTCCTCCGTCAGGGTGCGCAGCGCCGCCACCCGGTCGCGCACCAGCTCCGTCGGCCGGCCCGGGGGCAGCAGCTCGGCCGCCGCGTGCAGGCCGGTCAGCGGGGTGCGCAGCTCGTGCGCGACGTCCGCCGTGAACCGCTGCTCGGCGAGCAGCTTGCCCTGCAGCGACGAGGCCATGGAGTCCAGCGCGGCGGCGACCGCGGCCACCTCGTCCTGCGGACGCGCCCAGGCCTTCGGGCGCACGGGGTCGTTGGATCGGGTCGGGTTCTCATGCCAGGCCGGTTTCTTCGGCTGCGCC
>NZ_JAPSKN010000161.1:2839-5797 GCF_031181705.1 Streptomyces sp. | reverse complement strand
GCCGCGCTGGGGTCGTCGGCTGCGCCGGGGTGCTCGGCTGCGCCGGGTCCGTCGGCTGCGCCTGCTTCTTCAGCCACGCCGGTTTCCCCGGCCGCGCCGGGTCGTCCGGCCGTGCCGGGTTCCTGAGACGCGTCCGGTCCCTCGGCCCCGGGCGGGGACGGGTGCGAGGATCGTTCACGCGCGCGTCCAGGTCGCCCGCGCTGATCCGCCGCGCCACCAGCGCCGTGGCGTGCAACCGCCGGGTCACCCGCGTCACCGCGAACGCTCCGACCAGCAGCGTCGCCCCGATCGCCAGCCCCGACGACCACAGGATCGCCCGGTCCAGCCCGTCGATGGTGCTCGCCTGCTGGGAGTAGTCGACCGCCACCGCCAGGGCCCGGCCGCCGTCCACAGGTCCAGCCGCCCACATCACGGGGCGCCCCTCCAGGTCCGCGACCATCGTGCCCCGGTCGCCGTCGACCGCCAGCTCCCGCAGGGACCCGGGCAGCCCCGGCGGATCCACCCCGGCGCCCCGCCGCAGCGCGTCCCCGGCCTCGTACCGCTCGGTCGCCTGCGCAAGCCGCTGCAGCGCCTGCTGACGGGCCTGGCCGACGGTCTGGTTCGTCACCTGCACGTGCACCAGGACGCCGAGCAGGGCGGCGAGCGCGCAGCACATCACCGTGATGAAGACGGCGGCCTTCACGGCGAGCGTCCCGGACCACCGGGGCAGCACGGCTCTCATCCGCCGCTCGCGGAGGGCGAGACCGACGGGGAGGGCGAGGCGGAGGGCGAGGCGGAGGACGGGGCCGACGGGTGCCGGGAGTGCCCCCGCGGGCCGGTGCGCAGCATCTCGTCGTGGGTGAGGAGCATGGCCCGCTGGTCCCGGTCCCAGGTCCACTGCAACCGGTACTCGTAGCCCGCGACCTCCGACGGCGACCGGATGACCAGGGAACGCCCCGCCAGCTCGACGCCGCTGAGCGCGTCCTCCCACGCCATCACCTGCATGAGCCGGTCCTTGTCGACGGTGTAGACCCGCACGGCCGTGGTCTGGCCGGGCAGCAGCCGGAATCCCAGCGTCAGATCGTCGCGCCCGTCACCGGTCAGGTCCCGGTAGTACGGCCTGAGTACGGGGCACTCCCCGTGCCCCGGGCCCCTGGCGCAGTCGGCCATCCGGCGGTTGGTGTCGCGGTAGGGCGCCTTGTCGCCGGCGTAGTCGCCGGGGTTGGCGTCGATCTCGGCCCGGACGATCCCGACCGGGTCCACCCGGCGGATGTCCCCGTCGGCGGGGACCTCGACGCCCTTGACCGGCTCCGTGTTCACCTCGCCGATCTCGAAGGCAGGACTGGACGCCGGGGTCAGTTCCGGCCAGAGCCGCGCGGGGCCGACCGCCGTCGGGGTGGACCCCGCGCCCTCCAGCTCCCCGGCGTCCCCGCAGCCCGCGGCGGCCGCCAGCACCAGCACGCCGGCGACGGCCCGGCGCACGACCCGGCCGAGCCGGCGCTCAGGAGGGCCGGGGCGGCTTCCGGGACGGCTGCGGGGCACTGCACTCCTACGGTTCACGGTTCCTCACGTGGCGCGGACACGACCGTCGGCCGCGTACACCTTATTCGTAGGGAAGTCCCATTTGCGCGCGAGGGCGGCCGTGTGCCGTGCTACTCGGTCGGCTCCTCCAGCAGCCGGGCCGTGGCCGGCCCGGCCCGCAGGCACTCGACGAACAGGTCGTTGTGCAGCGCCCGGGGCGAGCGGCGCTCCCGGAGCAGCCGGATCGCCGCCTCGGCGGAGCTGCCCCGGCGCATCAGCGCGCGCGGCGACCAGCCCCGAGCGGTTGTAGCCGCGGTAGCAGCGGCCACACCTGTGCGGCACGCCGGATCCGGCCCGTGCCCCGGCAACCGCAGCAGCGTCCGCACCAGGTCGGCTCCTCCCGTACTACGGCGAACTCCGCATGGCCCGTCGACCCCGTGTACGCGTGACCCCCCTCCACAGCCCGGGGACGACCTCGTTCCAGACGAGGGCCCGCGCGGCGTCGACCAGGCACGGCGTCCTCCCGGCGGCCGATCCGCCGGCAGGCCCAACTCCTCCCCACGGGATCCGGGTTCTTGCACCGGCAGCACCCCGCCTGTTCCCATGGTCGGGGGTGATGCCGCATGAACGGACTGCGCGTCGTACCGACCTGGCGGCACGGCCGTGAGCGGCTGTACGTCTGCCTCCCGGACGGCAGGAACATCGCCTGGTACGACCGGGAGGCGGCCCGGGTCAACCTCCTCGGCGCGGACCGCGAGAACGACGTCATGAGGGCCCTCGGCCCCTTCATCACCGGCCCGGTCACGGTCGGACCGCCGCCCGTGCCCACCCCGGCGGAACTGGCCCGCCTCGCCCTCCACCCCGACGACGACCTGGCCCCCAACCGCCCGGGCGAGGCCCTGCTCGTCGCCCTCGACCGCGACCCCGGCCCGGCCCGCAGGCTGCGGCCCGATCCTCGTCGCAGGGCCCTGGAGGCCGAGCAGGCGGTCGGCGACGCCCTGGACCGGCTGGACGGCGCTGGCTGGCACGCCCTGCACTCGGTGCCGCTGCCCGGCGGCGACCGCGTCCACCATCTGCTGATCGGCCCCGGCGGCCTGTTCGCCCTGCACACGCTTCACGCCCGCAGGCACCGCGTGACCATCGCCGACCCCCTGGTCACCGTGGGCCGCCGTGACCCCCACCCCCTCCTGCGCGCCGTCCGCGCCGCCGCCGACCGGGCCTCCTACGCCCTGACGGCCGAGGTCCGCCCCGTCCTCGTCCTGGTGGACCCGGCGGCGGTGACCGTCCCCACGGCCCCTCGCGAGGTCCACGTCCTGACCGACGCGCAGCTGGACGCCCTGTCCCGGCAGGGGGGCGTCCTGAAACCGGCGGACGTGGAGGCCCTGCACGCGATGGCCCGCGACCGGAACACGTGGCAAAGGGTCTGAGGAATCCCGGGCCGGGAGCCCATCGTCTGAC
>NZ_JAPSKN010000161.1:0-2739 GCF_031181705.1 Streptomyces sp. | reverse complement strand
CGGCGCCAGCAGATCCCCGAAGTCCTGCACCCGCGGCGCGATGTCCCGGGCGTGGAAGTCCAGCCGGCCGGGCGCCCGGCACTCCTCGATCTCCTCCCAGGTCACCGGCGCCGAGACGGTCGGTTCCACCCGGGCCCGCATGGTGTACGGCGTCGCCGTGGTCTTGCGGGCGGCGTTCTGGCTCCAGTCGACGAAGACCTTCCCCGGACGCAGACTCCTGGTCATCCGGTGCAGCGCCAGCCGCGGCATGGCCTTCTCGGCCTCCACGGCCAGCGCCTTGGCGTACTCGGACACCCGCTCGGAGGAGGCCCCGCGCACGGCGGCGAGCAGATGCAGCCCCTTGGAGCCGGAGGTCTTGCCGTAGGCCTGGATGCCGTCCCGCGCCAGCCGCTCCCGCAGCCACAGCGCGACCTCGCAGCACTGCACGATGGTCGCCGGCGCCCCCGGATCGAGGTCGAAGACGATCCGGTCGGCCTCGTCCGGCGTGCCGACCAGCCACTGGTGGGTGTGGAACTCGGCGACGAGGTTGGCCGCCCACATCAGGCTCGGCAGATCCTGCACCAGCACCATCCGCGACGGCCCCTCCACCCGCGGCACCTCGGCGGTCATGACCCACTCGGGCGTACCCGGCGGCACGTTCTTGCTGAAGAAGACCTGCCCGTCCGGCCCGTCCGGATACCGCAGGAAGGACACCGCCCGGTCCCGCAGATGCGGCAGCAGGACCTCGGCGACGGTCGCGTAGTAGTGCAGCACCTCGCCCTTGGTGAAGCCGCTGGCGGGATACAGCACCTTGTCCAGATTGCTGAGCGCGAGCCGTCGCCCCTCCACCACTGTGATAGGCGCCATACGATAAGAATCCCACGCAAACCTGGCAAACACTCCTGAGCGTGACCGGAAGGGTGCTGCACGTGAGATCCATCTGGAACGGCGCCATCTCGTTCGGCCTGGTCAGCATTCCGATCAAGCTGGTGAACGCCACCGAGAGCCACTCGATCTCCTTCCGCCAGATCCACACCGAGGACGGCGGCCGCATCCGCTACCGCAAGTTCTGCGAACTGGAGGACCGCGAGGTCACCCAGGGGGAGATCGGCAAGGGGTACGAGGACGCGGACGGCTCGATCATCCCGATCACCGAGGAGGACCTGTCCAGCCTGCCCCTCCCCACCGCCAAGACGATCGAGATCGTCGCCTTCGTGCCGGCCGACCGGATCGACCCCCTCCAGATGGACGCCGCGTACTACCTCCAGGCGAGCGGCGCCCCGGCGGCGAAGCCGTACACCCTGCTGAGGGAGGCGCTCAAGCGCAGCAACAAGGTGGCGATCGCCAAGTTCGCCCTGCGCGGCCGGGAGCGGCTGGGCATGCTCCGGGTGGTCGGCGACGCGATCGCGATGCACGGCCTGCTCTGGCCCGACGAGGTCCGCGCCCCCGAGGGCGTCGCCCCCGACACCGACGTCACGGTCCGCGACAAGGAGCTGGACCTCGCCGACGCGCTGATGGACACCCTGGGCGAGGTCGACCTGGAGGACCTGCACGACGAGTACCGCGAGGCCGTCGAGGAGGTCATCGCCGCGAAGGTCGCCGGCGAGGCCCCGCCGCAGGCGCCCGAGCCCGCGGCCGGCGGCAAGGTGCTGGACCTGATGGCCGCCCTGGAGAACAGCGTCCGCGCGGCCCGCGAGTCCCGCGGCGAGGAGCCCGGGGACCACGCCGAGGTCAAGTCGCTGCCGCGCGAGACGTCCCGCGCGGCCCCCAAGCAGGCGGGCGGGAAGAAGTCGACGTCGACGGCGAAGAAGACGGCGGCCAAGAAGACGGCGGCCTCGTCGAAGAAGTCGACGGCCAAGTCGGCCCAGGGCGCGAAGAAGACGGCGGCCAAGAGCACGGCGGCCAAGAGCACGGCCAAGAAGACACCGGCGAAGAAGTCGACGTCCCGCAAGCGCTCGGCCTGACAGACGCCGGACGGGTACCCGGCCCTCCGGGGGAGACGGGAGAGCACCATGCACGCCACCCACACCGAGGGCGACGCGGCCGACGACTCGGTCGACGTGCACTTCATCGGCAACGCGACGGTGCTGCTGTCCTACGGCCCGCTCACCCTGCTCACCGACCCGAACTTCCTCCACCGGGGCCAGTACGCCCACCTCGGGTACGGCCTGCTGAGCCGCCGCCTCACGGAACCGGCCCTCGACGTGCACGAACTGCCCCACCTCGACGGGATCGTGCTGTCTCACCTGCACGGCGACCACTGGGACCGCCGGGCCCGCCGCCACCTGGACCACACGGTGCCGATCCTGACCACCCGGCACGCGGCCCGCCGCCTCAGGGTCGTGCACGGCTTCCACCGCACGGCGGGCCTGCGCACCTGGACGTCACTCACCCTCACCCGCGGCGGAACCCAGGTCACCGTCACCGCCCTGCCCGGCCGCCACGCCGGTCACGCGGCCCTGCGCAGACTGCTGCCGCCGGTCATGGGCAGCATGCTGGAGTTCGGCCCCACCGGCGGCCCACCCCGCCTGCGCCTGTACCTCTCCGGCGACACGCTCCTCTACGACGGCCTCGACGAGATCACCCGCCGCTTCCCCGCCGCCGACCTGGCCGTCCTCCACCTGGGCGGCACCACACTCCCCGGCGGCTTCGTCGTCACCATGGACGGCGCCCAGGGCGCGGAACTGGCCCGCCGCCTGCGCCCCCGCCTGGTCCTGCCGGTCCACTACGGCGACTACACGGTCATGCGCTCACCGCTGT
>NZ_JAPSKN010000160.1 GCF_031181705.1 Streptomyces sp. | reverse complement strand
GAGGCCTGAGCATGCTCGAGGAGGCTCTCGAGCACCTCGTGAAGGGCATCGTCGACAACCCTGACGATGTGCAGGTCGCCTCGCGCAACCTGCGCCGCGGGCGGGTGCTCGAGGTCCGGGTCCACCCGGACGACCTCGGCAAGGTGATCGGCCGCAACGGCCGCACCGCACGCGCCCTGCGCACCGTCGTGGGCGCCATCGGCGGTCGCGGTGTCCGCGTCGACCTCGTCGACGTGGACCACGTCCGCTGACGCTTTCGCAGCAGCACCGGCTCGGGCCGGGGAGGGCCACTGGGCCGTCCCCGGCCCGTAGTCGTATGACAGGAGAATGGACAACGTGCAGCTGGTAGTCGCACGGATCGGCCGTGCCCATGGCATCAAGGGTGAGGTCACCGTCGAGGTACGGACCGACGAGCCGGAGCTGAGGCTGGCCCCCGGGGCCGTGCTCGCCACCGACCCCGCCTCCGCGGGACCCCTCACCATCGAGACGGGCCGCGTCCACAGCGGCCGTCTCCTGCTGCGCTTCGAGGGCGTCCGCGACCGCACCGGCGCCGAGGCCCTGCGCAACACCCTCCTGATCGCGGAGGTCGACCCGGAGGAACTGCCCGAGGGTGAGGACGAGTACTACGACCACCAGCTCGTCGACCTCGACGTGGTCACCGCGGACGGCACCGAGGTCGGGCGGATCACGGAGATCTCGCACCTGCCCACCCAGGACCTGTTCATCGTGGAGCGCCCCGACGGCAGCGAGGTGATGATCCCCTTCGTCGAGGAGATCGTCGCCGAGATCGACCTGGAGGAGCAGAAGGCCGTCATCACCCCGCCCCCGGGCCTGATCGACGACCGCGCCGAGATCGCCTCCACCCGGGACGAGTCCTGATGCGCCTCGACGTCGTCACGATCTTCCCCGAGTACCTGGAACCGCTGAACGTCTCCCTCGTCGGCAAGGCACGCGCGCGTGGACAGCTGAACGTCCACGTGCACGACCTGCGCGAGTGGACCTACGACCGGCACAACACCGTCGACGACACCCCCTACGGCGGCGGCCCCGGCATGGTCATGAAGACCGGCCCCTGGGGCGACGCCCTGGACTCCGTCCTCGCCGACGGCTACGAGGCCGGCTCCCGCGAGCCCGCCCTCATCGTGCCCACGCCCAGTGGCCGCCCCTTCACCCAGGAACTCGCCGTCCACCTCTCCGAGCGCCCCTGGCTGATCTTCACGCCGGCCCGCTACGAGGGCATCGACCGCCGCGTCGTCGACGAGTACGCGACGCGCGTGCCGGTCTACGAGGTGTCCATCGGCGACTACGTGCTGGCCGGGGGAGAGGCGGCCGTGCTCGTCGTCACGGAGGCCGTGGCGCGGCTGCTGCCCGGAGTCCTGGGCAACGCCGAGTCCCACCGGGACGACTCCTTCGCGCCCGGCGCCATGGCCAACCTGCTGGAAGGGCCCGTCTACACCAAGCCGCCCGAGTGGCGCGGCCGGGACATCCCCGACGTGCTGCTCAGCGGGCACCACGGCAAGATCGCCCGCTGGCGCCGGGACGAGGCCCTCAAGCGCACCACCGCGAACCGTCCCGACCTGATCGAGCGCTGCGACCCCAAGGCCTTCGACAAGAAGGACCGGGAGATGCTCTCCATCCTGGGCTGGGCGCCGGACCCGGCGGGGGAGCCGTACGGCCGATTTTGGCGCAGGACCGACGGCGTGGAAGAATAGCCAGCTGTTGTGCGTCCGTCCGGCGTGCGCCCCTGCCACAGGGGGAGACGACGTCCGCCCCGACCCGCACACACCTGATCCCGAAACACCTAGTTTCCGTTGATGACCTGTGGCATCAGCGAGGAAAGCAGACGAAATGTCTCACCTGCTCGACACCGTCGACTCCGCGTCGCTGCGCAGCGACGTCCCCGCCTTCCGCCCGGGCGACACGGTCAACGTGCACGTCCGCGTCATCGAGGGCAACCGCTCCCGTGTGCAGCAGTTCAAGGGCGTCGTGATCCGCCGCCAGGGCTCCGGCGTGCGCGAGACCTTCACGGTCCGCAAGGTCTCCTTCTCCGTCGGCGTCGAGCGCACCTTCCCGGTGCACACCCCGATCGTGGAGAAGATCGAGCTCGTCACCAAGGGTGACGTCCGCCGCGCCAAGCTGTACTACCTGCGCGAGCTGCGCGGCAAGGCCGCGAAGATCAAGGAGAAGCGCGAGAACTGAGCGCTCTCCGGGGTTCACACCGGAGCCGGATAGCATCTGGCTCCGATGGACACCGAAGCACAGCACACGGAGCGCGACCGCTCCTCCCGCCCTTCCGACTCCGAGGACACCACCTCGGACTCCGGAGGGCCGGAGGGACGGTCGCGTTTCGCGTTGGTGTCGCGTGCCGGCTCCTGGCTGCCGGGCGGCCGGATCACCCTCACCGCGCTGACCTGCCTGCTGTTCCTGCTGTTCCTCAGCACGTTCGTCGTGCGTCCGTTCCAGATCCCCAGCGGATCGATGGAGCGGGCATTGAGGATCGGGGACCGGGTTCTCGTAAACAAGTTGGCGTACCGTTTCGGTGCCGCGCCGCAGCGGGGAGACATCGTCGTGTTCGACGGCACCGGGTACTTCGGGCACGCGGACTACGTCAAACGCGTTGTCGGCGTGGAGGGGGACCACGTCGTCTGCTGCGGCAAGGAGGGGAGGATCCAGGTGAACGGCCGGCCGGTCGACGAGTCGGGCTTCCTGTATCCCGGGGACAGCCCGTCCGCGGTGCCCTTCGACGTCGTCGTGCCCGACGGCAGGCTCTTCCTCCTCGGCGACCACCGCAGCGACTCCAGCGACTCCCGCGACCACCTCGGCTCGCCCGGCGGCGGCATGATCCCCGTCGGCGCCGTGATCGGCCGCGCCGACGCGATCGTCTGGCCCTTCGCGCACGCCACCCGGCTGCCCCGCCCCGACGCCTACGCGCGCGTGCCCGCCCCCGCCGAGGAGGCGGGCGGACATGGGTAACCGCGGCAAACCGCGCGGGGTCCCGGCCGGCCCCGCGGACAACCTGCTGCCCACCGGAGCCCGGCGCGCCGCCGGCTCCTCCAGCGGCCGTACGCGCGCCGAGCGGCGCAAGCTCCAGAAGAAGGTCAAGCGGCGCCGCAGGCGCGGTGCCGTCAAGGAGATACCCCTCCTCGTCGGCGTCGCCGTGCTGATAGCCCTCGTGCTGAAGACCTTCCTCGTCCAGGCCTTCGTCATCCCGTCGGGCTCCATGGAGCAGACGATCCAGATCGGCGACCGCGTCCTGGTCGACAAGCTCACCCCGTGGTTCGGCTCCGAGCCGCAGCGCGGGGACGTCGTCGTGTTCAAGGACCCCGGCGGCTGGCTCCAGGACGAGCAGCCCACGGCCAAGAAGGACGACCCGGTCGTCATCAAGCAGATCAAGGAAGGGCTCACCTTCATCGGCCTGCTGCCGTCGGAGAACGAGAAGGACCTCATCAAGCGGGTCGTCGGCGTCGGCGGCGACCGCGTCAAGTGCTGTGACGCGCAAGGGCGCGTGACCGTCAACGGCGTCCCGCTGAACGAGGACTACCTGTACCCGGGCGCGGCCCCGTCGGACACGCCGTTCGACATCACCGTCCCGCAGGGACGCCTGTGGGTGATGGGCGACCACCGCAACAACTCCGCGGACTCCCGCGCCCATCAGGACACCGACTACGGCGGCACCGTCTCCGAGGAGGAGGTCGTCGGCCGCGCCATGGTCATCGCCTGGCCCCTGGGCCACTGGACCACCCTGGAGGAGCCGAACACCTACGCCTCGGTGTCCGACTCGGGCACCGGGTCGACCGCTGCTCCCCGACTGTCGCATAGGGTTGCCTCCGACGATTCGAACGAAGCGATCCAGCTCCCGACCCCTGCGGAACTCCCGCTCGTTATGGGAGTGGTGGGCCTGCGCCGTGTGTGGGGCAGGCGGCGGCACAGAGTGAGGAGTTGGCGTGGGGGATGTGGCGGTTGGCGCACGGTCCGGACACGACGGCGAGGAGCACCGCGGACGTCCCGCGGAATCCACCGTCCCGGCCGCGGACAGCGCCGTGACCTCCGGGAGTGACTCCGGGGCAGCCGAGGGCGACAGGGTGACAGACGAGCAGAGCACGGCCGAGGGCCAGGGACCGGGCGGTACGGCCCGGACACCGAAGAAACCGCGCTCCTTCTGGAAGGAGCTGCCCCTCCTGATCGGTATCGCGCTGGTGCTGGCGCTGCTGATCAAGACGTTTCTGGTGCAGGCGTTCTCCATCCCCTCCGACTCGATGCAGAACACCCTCCAGCAGGGCGACCGCGTCCTGGTCGACAAGCTCACCCCCTGGTTCGGCTCCGAGCCCGAGCGCGGCGAGGTCGTCGTCTTCCACGACCCCGACAACTGGCTGGCGGGCGAGCCCACCACGGACCCGAACGCCCTGCAGACGTTCCTCAGCTGGATCGGCCTCATGCCGTCGGTGGAGGAGAAGGACCTCATCAAGCGGGTCGTCGGCGTCGGCGGTGACACCGTCGAGTGCAGGAACACCGGCCCGCTGACGGTCAACGGCAAGGCGCTGAACGAGACGTCGTACGTCTACCCCGGCAACACGCCGTGCAGCGTCGACGACCAGGGCGGCCAGTTCAAGGTGAAGGTCCCCGAGGGCTACATCTGGGTCATGGGCGACCACCGGCAGAACTCCCGGGACTCCCGCTACAACCAGTCGGACAAGAACCACGGCATGGTCCCCGTGAAGGACGTCGTCGGGCGGGCCATCGTCGTCGCCTGGCCGGTCAACCGCTGGGACAACCTGCCGGTGCCCGACACCTTCGACCAGCCCGGCCTGAACGCCCGGCCGGCCGCCGCCGGCCTGCCGGTGGCGCCGCAGGGCCTGGCTCTCGCCGGTGTGGTGCCGGTGGTGTGGTGGCGGCGCCGCAAGCCGTAGCCGGCCAGGGCCGTGAAGCGCTGATTGCATCCGTCTGCTGACCCCGGCTCGTACCCCCGGGTAGGGTGCGGACCCATGGGTGGCGACAGCATGACGCACACGGCCCCGCGCGGCGGCGGCCCGGGCACGGGCCCGGTGGGCAGCCGGACCGGACAGCGGTTGTCCGGGCTGGCCGTCGCACTGGGCCTGGTGCTTTTCCTCGGGGGGTTCGCCTGGGGCGCGGTGGTCTACCGGCCGTACACCGTGCCGACCAGCTCGATGACGCCGACGATCGACGCGGGCGACCGCATCCTGGCGCAGCGGGTCGACGGTGGTGCGGTGCGCCGCGGTGACGTCGTCGTCTTCAAGGACGCCACCTGGGCCAACGCGCCCATGGTCAAGCGCGTGGTCGCCGTCGGCGGCGACACGGTCTCCTGCTGCCAGGACGGCAAGCTGCGGGTCAACGGCAAGGAGATCGACGAGACGTACCTGCCCGCGGACACACCGGCGGGGACGAGCAACTTCCCGACCGTGACCGTCCCCAAGGGCCGCCTCTTCCTGCTCGGCGACGAGCGCGGAAACTCCGTGGACTCCACCGCCCACCTCACCGACGCCGCCGGCGGCACGGTGGCCCGCTCCGCCGTGGACGCGCGCGTGGACGCCGTCGTCTGGCCCATGAAGGGCATGCTGGAGCGCCCCACCGGCTTCGAGCCGCTCGGCACCCTCTCCTCGCCCGGCCCGCTGCGGACGATCACCCTCCTCGTGCTCGCCGGCGCCGTGCTCGTCCTGGGCGGAGGCGCCTACGGGCCCATCGCCAAACGGACGGACGCGGCCCGGGCCCGCCGGGCGAGCGCGGAGCCCGCAGGTGTCCGCTGAGGCCGTGCCGGCGGGCCGGGACACCTACGAGGGCGGACTGCGCAAGGTCGCCCGGGTGGTGCTGCTCGACCCGCGGGACCGCATCCTGCTGCTGCACGGGCACGAGCCGGACGATCCGGCCGACGACTGGTGGTTCACCCCCGGCGGCGGTGTGGAGGGCGATGAGACCCGTGAACAGGCCGCCCTGCGGGAACTCGCCGAGGAGACGGGCATCACCGAGGTCGAGCTGGGTCCGGTGCTGTGGCGGCGCAGGTGCTCCTTCCCGTTCGCGGGCCGCCGCTGGGACCAGGACGAGTGGTACTACCTGGCCCGTACGGACCGGACGGAGATCGCCGCCGCGGGGCTGACCGAACTGGAACGGCGCAGTGTCGCCGGAGCGCGCTGGTGGACGTGTCCGGAACTGAGCCGGGCACATGAGACGGTGTATCCGACCAGACTCGCCGGGCTGCTGCGCACGCTGCTCGACGAGGGTCCCCCGGCCCGGCCCGTGACCCTTGACCCGGAAATCGTCTAGGTGCTCACGGGACTGGCGCACAATGGGGGGATCGCACGGCTGAAGGGGAACATGCCATGAGCGCCGAGGACCTCGAGAAGTACGAGACCGAGATGGAGCTGAAGCTCTACCGGGAGTACCGCGATGTCGTCGGTCTGTTCAAATACGTGATCGAGACCGAGCGGCGCTTCTACCTCACCAACGACTACGAGATGCAGGTGCACTCCGTCCAGGGTGAGGTGTTCTTCGAGGTGTCCATGGCGGATGCCTGGGTGTGGGACATGTACCGGCCGGCCCGCTTCGTGAAGCAGGTCCGGGTGCTGACGTTCAAGGACGTGAACATCGAGGAGCTGAACAAGAGCGATCTGGAGCTGCCGAGCGGGTGAGGTTCACCCCGGCGGGTGACCGGGTTGTCCACAACCGCTGAGCCGTCCACCATGATCCACTTCTGGGCGGTGGCTGCGTGATCGTTGGCGCCGGAGGTGGTGCCGAGATGAACGCACGCAGTGCGATGGGCAGGTACGGAGAGACCCTGGCGGCCCGGCGGCTGGCGGAGACCGGGCTGACGGTCGTGGAGCGCAACTGGCGCTCCGGCCGCGCCGGAGAGATCGACATCGTGGCCCGGGACGGGGACGTCCTGGTCGTCTGCGAGGTGAAGACCCGCAGGGCAGGTCCCTTCGAGCATCCGATGGCGGCCGTGACGCCGCAGAAGGCGGAGCGGCTGCGGGACCTCGCCGAGCGCTGGATCCAGACCCACGGAGGCGCGCCGCCCGGTGGGGTCCGCATCGACGTGGTCGGGGTGCTGCTGCCGGCCCGCGGCGCGGCCGTGGTCGAGCATGTGCGGGGGGTGGCCTGATGGCATTCGCCCGTACGTGTTCGGTGGCGCTGGTGGGTGTCGAGGGCGTGGTCGTCGAGGTCCAGGCCGACCTCGAACCGGGTGTGGCGGCGTTCACCCTGGTGGGGCTGCCCGACAAGAGCCTGACCGAGAGCCGGGACCGGGTGCGCGCCGCGGTCGTCAACTCCGGCGCGGCCTGGCCGCAGAAGAAACTCACGGTGGGGTTGAGCCCCGCCTCGGTCCCCAAGTCGGGCAGCGGCTTCGACCTGGCCGTCGCGGCGGCGGTCCTCGGCGCGGCGGAGCGCATCGACCCCCGGGTCCTGGCCGACATCGTGATGATCGGCGAGCTCGGCCTGGACGGGCGGGTGCGGCCGGTCCGGGGGGTGCTGCCGGCGGTGCTGGCGGCGGCGGACGCGGGGTATGAGCAGGTGGTGGTGCCGGAGTGCGCCGCCGCCGAGGCGTCGCTGGTACCCGGCGTCTCGGTGCTGGGCGTCCGCAGTCTGCGGCAGCTGATCGCCGTCCTGGCCGACGAACCCGTACCCGACGAGGAGCCCGACGAGCTGGGACGCCCCGACCCGCTCCTCGCCGGTCTGCGGATGCCGGGAACCGGCGCGGCCACCGGCATGCACAGCGTGGGGGCCGCCCAGCACGACCACCATCACGACCTCGCGGACGTCGTCGGCCAGACCTCGGCGCGCACGGCGGTGGAGGTGGCCGCGGCCGGCGGGCATCACCTCTTCCTGGAGGGGCCACCCGGAGCGGGCAAGACGATGCTCGCCGAGCGGCTGCCGGCCATCCTGCCCCGGCTCGGCCGGCAGGAGTCGCTGGAGGTCACGGCGGTCCACTCGGTGGCGGGTCTGCTGCCCCCGGGCAAGCCGCTCATCGACGTCGCCCCCTACTGCGCCCCGCACCACTCGGCCACGATGCAGGCGCTCGTCGGTGGCGGCCCGGGCGTCGCTCGGCCCGGCGCGGTGTCACTGTCGCACCGCGGCGTGCTGTTCCTGGACGAGACGCCCGAGTTCAGCGGCCAGGCGCTGGACGCGCTGCGCCAGCCGCTGGAAGCCGGGCACGTCGTGATCGCGCGCAGCGCGGGCGTGGTGCGCTTCCCGGCGAAGTTCCTCATGGTGCTGGCGGCCAACCCCTGCCCGTGCGGCCGGTTCTCGGTGCGGGACGACCTGTGCGAGTGCCCGCCCTCGGCGATCCGCCGCTACCAGGCCAGGCTCTCGGGCCCGCTGCTGGACCGGGTCGACCTGCGCGTCGAGGTGGACCGCGTCACGCGCACCGAGCTGACCGCCTGCGGCGCCCGTGGTGAGTCGACGGCGACCGTCGCCGACCGGGTCCGCGCCGCCAGGGATCGCGCCGCGGAGCGCCTGGCCGGCACCCCCTGGCGCACGAACAGCGAAGTGCCCGGGCGGGAGCTGCGCAGCCGCTGGTACGCCGTGTCCGGCGCGATGGACGAGGCGGAGCGGAACCTGGAGCGGGGCGTCCTGACCGCCCGGGGCCTCGACCGCGTCCTGCGCGTGGCCTGGACCGTCGCGGACCTCGCGGGCCACGACCGGCCCGACGCCACGGACGTCGCCCTGGCGCTGCAACTGCGCACCGGAGTGCCCCGGGGCGTACCCATGGCCATCGGGGCGCTGACATGAGCGCCGTCGACGAACCGGACGACGAACTGCTCGCCCGGATCTTCCTCACCCGGGTCATCGAGCCCGGCGACGAGGCCGGTGGACGGTGGGTGCGGGAGTTCGGGGCCGGGGAAGTCGTACGGCGGCTCCGGGAGGGCGGGGCGGCCCTGCCGGGCGTCAGCGGGAAGCGGTGGGCCGGTCTCCTGGCCCGGGCCGCCGTGGCCCGGCCGCGCCGGGATCTGGCCGTGGCCCGCGACGCCGGGGTGCGGTTCGTGTGCCCCGGCGGCCCGGAATGGCCGGCGCAACTCGACGACCTCGGGGACGCCCGGCCCCTCGGGCTCTGGGTCCGGGGGCGGGCCGCCCTGCGGATGTGGGCGCTGAAGTCCGTCGCCGTCGTCGGCGCCCGGGCCTGCACCGAGTACGGGGCCCACATGGCGGCCACCCTCGCCGCCGGCCTCGCCGAGCAGGGCTGGGTCGTGGTCTCCGGCGGCGCCTACGGTGTCGACGGCGCCGCCCACCGCGGGGCGCTGGGCGCGGGCGGCGCCACCGTCGCCGTCCTCGCCTGCGGCGTCGACCGGCCCTACCCGCGCGGACACACCCAGCTGATCGGCAGGATCGCCGAACAGGGACTGGTGGTCGGCGAGTTGCCGCCCGGCGAGCATCCGACCCCCAGCCGGTTCGTCCTGCGCAACCGCGTGATCGCCGCCCTCACCCGGGGCACCGTGGTCGTCGAGGCCGCCCACCGCAGCGGCTCCCTCGTCACGGCCCGGGCGGCCCAGCGGCTCGGGCGGCACACCATGGGCGTCCCGGGCCCCGCCACCAGCGCCCTGTCCGCCGGCGTGCACGAGATGCTGCGCGGCGAGGCCACCCTGGTCACCGACGCCGCCGACGTCGTGGAGCTGGTCGGCGACATCGGACAACTGGCACCGGACCGGCGCGGCCCCGTCCTGCCCCGGGACCTGCTGGAACCGGCCACCCGGCAGGTGCTCGCCGCGCTGCCGGGGCGCGGGGCCGCCCGGCCGGACGAGATCGCGCGCCGTGCGCAGACCGCGCAGGACGACGCGATCGCGAGACTGTACGAACTGCGAGCACTCGGTTACGTCGAACGACACGGCGACGGCTGGAAGTTGACACGCCAGGCGGTGATGTCGGTCCGCGGTGCTCCCGGCCCGTGCTGACCGCCCGGGTTCGGCCGTCCGGGGGAACCCCTACAGCCCTTGGAAAATCGCCCAGTTGGGCTTCTGTGGTGATCACACCGAGCGGCCGCGGCCACCCGGCGGAACGCCTCGCGGAACGTATCTGCGCCCTCTTCGACCGCCCTCCTTCGCGCACCGCGACGCCGCAGTCACGCTACGCTCACGAGGATCCCGACACGGACAGGCAACTCGACATCAGACAGACAGCTCACCTCGGCAGCACCACTCCGCAGCAGAACGGCACAAGGCGACGAATGCCCCAGCACACCTCCGGGTCCGACCGGGCGGCGCTCCCCCCAGCCGCCCGTGACGGTGGCAACGTGCGGCCGCCCGCTCCCTCGACGCTCGACGAGCTGTGGCGGTCGTACAAGGCGACGGGGGACGAGCGGCTGCGGGAACAGCTGATCCTGCACTACTCGCCACTCGTGAAGTACGTCGCGGGACGCGTCAGCGTGGGCCTGCCGTCCAACGTGGAGCAGGCGGACTTCGTCTCCTCTGGGGTGTTCGGACTGATCGACGCGATCGAGAAGTTCGACCTCGACCGGGAGATCAAGTTCGAGACGTACGCGATCACGCGCATCCGCGGGGCGATGATCGACGAGCTGCGGGCGCTGGACTGGATCCCCCGCTCGGTGCGGCAGAAGGCGCGCAACGTGGAGCGGGCGTACGCCACGCTGGAGGCGCGGCTGCGACGGACGCCGACGGAGGGCGAGGTGGCCGCCGAGATGGGCATCGCGGTGGAGGAACTGCACGCCGTGTTCAGCCAGTTGTCGCTGGCCAACGTGGTGGCCCTGGAGGAGCTGCTGCACGGCGGGGCCGAGGGCGGCGGCGGGCTCAGCGTCATGGACACGCTGGAGGACACCGCCGCCGACAACCCCGTGGAGGTCGCCGAGGACCGGGAGCTGCGGAGGTTCCTCGCGCGGGCGATCAACACGCTGCCCGACCGGGAGAAGACGGTGGTCACGCTCTACTACTACGAGGGCCTCACCCTGGCCGAGATCGGCAACGTGCTGGGTGTGACCGAGAGCCGGGTCAGTCAGATCCACACCAAGTCCGTCCTCCAGCTGAGAGCCAAACTGGCCGGTTTTGGGCGCTGACCCGGCAGGCCGGCGCGGGGGGCCGGTGAGAGCCACTCCCGTCGGACCGGGCGCGTCCGTAGAGTGGATGACGTGCCAAGGATTCGAGCGGCCTCCGTGGCCGAGCACCGGTCGATGCAGCGAGCCGCCCTGCTGGACGCGGCTCGTTCCTTGTTGTCCGAGGGCGGTACGGAGGCGCTGACCTTCCCGGCCCTCGCCGAGCGGACGGGCCTCGCGCGGTCGAGCGTCTACGAGTACTTCCGGTCGCGGGCGGCCGTGGTCGAGGAGCTGTGCGAGGTCGACTTCCCGGTCTGGGCGGCGGAGGTGTCGGCCGCCATGGAGCGGGCGGAGACGCCCGAGGCCAAGGTCGAGGCGTACGTGCGGCAGCAACTGGAGCTGGTCGGGGACCGGCGGCACCGGGCCGTGGTCGCGATCTCGGCGAGTGAGCTCGACGCGGGCGCGCGGGAGAAGATCCGGGCCGCGCACGGCGGGCTGGTCGCGATGATCGTCGAGGCACTCGCGGAACTGGGGCACGAGCAGCCCCGGCTCGCGGCGATGCTGGTGCAGGGCGTGGTGGACGCGGCGGTGCGCAGGATCGAGCTGGGGGCGGCGGAAGAGCCCGGGGCGATCACGGAGGCCGCCGTGTCGATGGCCCTGCGGGGGGTACGGGGCTGAGCTTCGCTCCGGGGCGGGGCGCCCATGGACGTTCGCGCGCACCCCTCCACTGGCAGCGGCCCCGGGGGCCCCTGGTGCGGAGCGGGTCTCGGCTTCGTCCGGGGGTGGGGTCGTCCGGGAGGTTCGCCGTCACGTGCCCTCCG
>NZ_JAPSKN010000028.1 GCF_031181705.1 Streptomyces sp. | reverse complement strand
CACCCGGAAGGAGTGCCGGATCCGCTGGGCGCGCTCAGCCCGCTTCGGGCGTCAGCCGCAGCGCGATGCTGTTGATGCAGTACCGCTGGTCCGTGGGCGTGGGGTAGCCCTCGCCCTCGAAGACGTGCCCGAGGTGCGAGCCGCAGCGCGCGCACCGCACCTCGGTCCGCACCATGCCGTGCGAACGGTCCTCGATCAGCTCCACCGCGTCGGTGTCCTTCGGGTCGAAGAAGGACGGCCAGCCGCAGTGCGACTCGAACTTGGTGTCCGAGGTGAACAGCTCCGCTCCGCAGGCACGGCAGGAGTAGACGCCCCGCGTCTTGGTGTCGGTGTACTCACCGGTGAAGGCGGGCTCCGTGGCCGCCTGGCGCAGCACCGCGTACTCGCCCGGGCTCAGCTCCGCGCGCCACTGCTCGTCCGGCTTCTCGACGTCGTACGGCATGAGCCTCCAGCCCCTCAGTTCGACAGACGGTCCAGGATCCGCGGGCCGAGGTCGGTGACGTCGCCCGCTCCCATGGTGAGAACGAGATCACCCGGCTTCGCCATTCCCGCGACGACCGCGGGGACCTCCGCCGTGTCGTGCACCGGCGTGACGTCCGCGCCCGCCGCCCGGGCAGCCTCGATGATCAGCTCGCTGGTCACGCCGGGGATCGGGTCCTCACGGGCCGGGTAGACGTCGAGGACGACCGAGGCGTCCGCGAGGGCCAGCGCCTGCCCCATCTCCTTGCCGAGCTCCTGCGTCCGCGAGAACAGGTGCGGCTGGAAGACGACCAGGATGCGGGAGTCGCCCGCCGCCCCGCGCATGGCCTCCAGGTCGGCGGTCATCTCGGTGGGGTGGTGGGCGTAGGAGTCGATGACCTGGACGCCGGCCGCCTCGCCCTTGAGCTGCAGCCGCCGCTTCACCCCGGTGTACGCCGCGAGCGCCGGGGCCAGCTCGGCCGCGGGGACGCCCAGCGCCACGCCCGCCGCCAGCGCGGCGACCGCGTTGTGAGCGTAGTGCCGGCCGGGCACGGAGACCGCGAAGGTCAGCTCCCGGCCCTCCAGCACGACGGTGACCTCGCTCTTCAGCCCCTGCGGCACGACCGACAGCACGCGCACCCCGGCGTCCTCGGACGCGCCGTAGGTCACCACCCGCACACCGCGTCCGGCGACCCGCCGCGTCAGTTCGCGGGCGCCCTCGTGGTCGGCGGAGATCACCAGCGTGCCGCCCTCGGCGATCCGGTCCACGAAGGTCTCGAAGGACTCGTAGATCTCGTCCATCGACGCGTAGTTGGCGTGGTGGTCGAGCTCGACGTTGAGGATGATCGCGACTTCGGGCGTGTACTTGTGGAAGCTGCGGTCCGACTCGTCGGCCTCGGCGACGAAGATCTCGCCCTCGCCGTGCAGCGCGTTGGAGCCGGGCGCGTCCAGGTCGCCGCCGATGGCGTAGGAGGGCTTCAGGCCCAGCTCGCTCAGCGACACGGCCAGCATCGAGGTGGTGGTCGTCTTGCCGTGCGTGCCGGCGACCGCGATCGGGCGCAGCCCGTCCATCAGGGCGGCCAGCGCGTCGGAGCGGTGCACGACGGGGATGCCCAGCTCGGCCGCGCGGGCCAGCTCGGGGTTGTCGTGCCGGATCGCCGACGAGACGACCACGCAGCTGGCGTCGTCGGCCAGGTGCTCCGCCGCGTGCCCGATGTGCACGGTCACGCCCAGCGCGCGCAGCGCCTCGGCCGTGGCCGACTCCTTGGCGTCGCTGCCCGCGACGGCGGCCCCGCGCTGGGCGAGGATCTTCGCGATCCCCGACATCCCCGCCCCACCGATGCCGATGAAGTGCGGTCGGTCCATGGCGGTGGGAAGGCCGGGTGCCATGCGGTTCTCCAAGTACGGCGTGACGGGTGTGGGCGCACCCACCTTATTTCAGTGGCGCGCGGGGCCGTGCCAGGGCCGCGGGGCCGGGACCCGCCGCCGCGCGGAGGGCTACGCCTTGCTGTGCGAGAACAGCTTCAGCACCGGCACCCCGACCTTGTGCCGGGCGCGCGAGGCCCAGTCCCGGTGGAAGAACTCCTCCACGTAGTGGGGGTCGGTCAGCACGATGACCTCATCGGCCCCCACCTCCTCCACCAGCGACTTCAGCGCGTCCAGCGGATGGTCCTCGATCAGCCGCCCCTCCGCCGCGCTGCCCGAGGCCCGCAGCGCCGCGAGGGAGACCTCCAGGGCCCGCTGCCCCACGCTCAGGGCCTCCTCGCCCTCCGGCGTCTCCCCCTCCCGCACGGCCTCGTCGAGTTCACCGAGCGCCACGTCGTCGATGGCCCGCAGCAGACGGTCGGCCTGTTCACCGCGCGGCTGGAGCAGCACCTGGAAGGAGACCTCCTCCTCCCCGTGCAAGGTCGTGACGAACTCCACGTCGGCGGACGTCAGGGCCTTCTCGATCATCAAAACGCTTGTGAACACCAGGCGCCCCTTCTGCTCCGGGGCCTCGGCCCCACTCCTGCGTGGGCCGTGCCGGGCCCTGCGGAAACCATCCTGCCCGTGTACGCACGGGTACTGCCGGATCCAGTGTGCCCTCCGGAACCCGAGCCGAACGGCACATGCCGCCGTCGAACGGACCGTGGAGGGCCACCGCCCCCCTGTTCCGGTGTCACCGGAAGGACCGGACGCACCGGCCGCCGACACCTTGTACCCCGGGTCCGGCCGTTCAGTACGTCAGGCCCTGCCGTACCGGGTGAACAGGAAGCCGTCCTCCTCCAGCATCGACAGCAGCGAGAAGCGGTGCGGGACGGCGACGGCGGGTCCCTGGGCGACGCGCTGCGCGTCGCCCGCGGTGAGCATCGGGGAGACGGTCAGGCACAGCTCGTCGAGGACGCCGGCCGCCACCATCTGCCCCAGCAGCCGGGGCCCGCCCTCGGTCAGCAGCCGGGTGTGGCCGAGCCCGGCCAGCGCCGCCACGGCTCGGGCGGGGTCCACGCCCATGCCGTCCCCGGCGGTCACCACCCGCGCCCCGGCCTCCCCGGCGGCGGCGACGCGGTCCGGGGCGGCCGCGGCTCCGGTGAGGATCAGGGTGGGCACCAGGGGCGAGGTGAACAGCGGCAGCGAGAAGTCCAGGTCCAGGCTGGCGGTGACCACCGCGATCGCGGGCGCGGGCGCCTGCCCGGCCGCCTCGCGCAGCGCCGCGAACTCGGCCCGGGCGCGGGCCGGGCGGTAGCCCTCCCGCCGGACGGTCTCGGCCCCGACGACCACCACGTCGGCCAGGGCCCGCAGCGTGCCGAAGATCCGCATGTCGGTCGCGCTGGAGATGGGCTGCGAACGTCCGTCGTGCTGGGCGGCGCCGTCGAGCGTGGAGACCATGTTCGCCCGCAGATACGGCTCCGCCCGCCCGGTGCCCGGCTCGGGATAGGCGTACGCGGCGGCCAGCTCGGCCAGGCTCCACTCCCGCCCGGCGCCCTCACCGGACGGGCCGTCGGGGGCCGGAGCTGCTGTTTCGTCGGTCACAGGGAACAGGCGTCGCATGCCGTGCAGTGTTCCACGCGCCGTAGCATGGTGAACCGTGTCCTCTTCCCCCTCCCCGTCCGGAACCGGCCCCGCGACCGACCCGGCCCCGCTGTCGCTGTGCGCCCGTGAGCCGCACGTGCCCGCGGACCGCCTGGTCGCCGAGATGGTGCCGCCGCCGCGGTTCGACTCCGTCCGGTTCAGCACGTACATACCGGACCCGAACCAGCCCAGTCAGACCGAGGCCGTCCGCGCCCTGGAGGGCTTCGCGGCCGGCCTGGGCGGGGACGACGGCTCGGGCAAGCGGCGGCTGTTCGGTTTCGGCAGGGCGGCGAAGAAGGCCCCGGCCGGTCCGCGCGGCGTCTACCTGGACGGCGGCTACGGCGTCGGCAAGACGCACCTGCTGGCCTCCCTCTGGCACGCCACCCCGGCCGAGCCCGCCCTGAAGGCGTTCGGCACGTTCGTGGAGCTGACCAACCTGGTCGGGGCCCTCGGCTTCCAGCAGACCGTCCGGACCCTCTCCGGCCACCGCCTGCTGTGCATCGACGAGTTCGAGCTCGACGACCCCGGCGACACGGTCCTGGTCTCCACCCTGCTCGGCAAGCTGGTCGACGCGGGCGTCGCCCTCGCCGCCACCTCCAACACGCTGCCCGGCAAGCTCGGCGAGGGCCGGTTCGCCGCGGCCGACTTCCTGCGCGAGATCCAGGGCCTGTCGGCGCACTTCCGCGCCCTGCGCATCGACGGCGAGGACTACCGCCACCGCGGCCTGCCCGAGGCGCCACCGCCGTACTCCGACGAACAGGTGACGGCGACGGCGCACGCCACCGAGGGCGCCTCCCTCGACTCGTTCTCGCCCCTCCTGGACCACCTGGCCCGGGTCCACCCCAGCCGGTACGGCGCTCTGACGGACGGGATCAGGGCGGTGTGCCTCACCGGCGTGCGGCCCGTTCCCGACCAGTCGACCGCCCTCAGGCTGGTCGTCCTCGCCGACCGGCTCTACGACCGCGAGGTGCCCGTGATGGCCTCGGGCGTGCCGTTCGACCAGCTGTTCAGCGACGAGATGCTCAACGGCGGCTACCGCAAGAAGTACTTCCGGGCCATCTCGCGGCTCACCGCGCTGGCCCGCGACGCGGCCACTTTGCCGACCGGTCGGTAACCCCGCTTCCAATATCGCGTCAACAGCCGTACGGGAAGGGCTGGTTCCGGCCAGCGCACCCACGGTTTTCAGGCTCTCTTCAGCTTGAAACGTTAAGTTAACCCTGCAAACGACTTTGCAGGGTTAACGTGTTTCTTGACCAACCGTTGACCAAGTGTTGGTCAACGCTAGACGCCTGCATTGACGGAAGGGGGGCGCATGCATCGAGGTACGACGGTACGGACCGTGATCTCGCTCCTCGCCGCCGTCCTGCTCGCCCTCCAGTTCTTCGCGCCGACCGCGTCCTTCGCAACCGCGCACACACCGAGTCAAGCCGAGGCCAAGGCTCATCCCGGAACCAAGCCCTCCGGTACGGCCTCGCGCCCCGGGATCACCCTCTCCGGCAAGGCACTGCGCGACGAGATCGCCACCTGCCGCTCCGGGCACCACGGGGACCCGACCGGTCCCCTGCGGACCCGCAACCGGTCCCACGCCACCGACTCCACGCCCACGGCGCCCGACCGGACGCCGCTGTCCCGGCACATCCAGCCGACGGCGGACGAACCGGCCGGACCCCGCACCGCGCACCGGCACACGTCGAGATCCTCGGCGTCGCACACCCCGGCTGCCCTGCAGGTCTTCCGCTGCTGAGCAGCGGAGCAGTACCCCCCACCTTCGTCATGCCCGTCCGACGCGCCCCCACTGCGCGCCAGGAGGAGTCACTCACTCATGCAGCCCCTCATCGACAACGCCCGCAAGTTCGGACAGCGCCCTGAGGAGTTCGCCCGCCTCGCCGAGGGCCAGTCCCCCGACGTCCTGTTCATCACGTGCTCCGACTCCAGGGTCGTACCGGCCCTGATCACGGGCGCCCGCCCCGGCGAGCTCTTCGAGCTGCGCACCGCGGGCAACGTCGTTCCGCCCTACGCCTCCGGCACCCCCACCGGCGAGGCGGCCACCATCGAATACGCCGTGCAGGTGCTCGGCGTCCGGCACGTCGTGGTCTGCGGCCACTCCCACTGCGGCGCCGTCGGCGCGGTGGTGCGCCACGACGACCTCACCGCCGTACCCGCCGTGCGCGACTGGCTCGCCCACGCGGCGGACGAACCCGAGTGCTCCGACCCCGGGGACCCGACGGTCGCCGAGGCGGTACAGCACCACGTGCTCACGCAGTTGCTGCGGCTGCGTTCCTACCCGTGCGTCGAAAAGCGCCTCGACGCGGGCGAACTGCAGCTGCACGGCTGGTACTACGAGGTCCACACCGGCGTCGTGCGGGAACACCGCGCGCAGTCCGGCACGTTCGAGACGCTCTGAGGGGGCCGGTGACCATGCTGTCCAAGTTCCCTTATCTGAAGCAGGACTTCCTCGCCTCCATCGTCGTCTTCCTGGTCGCGGTGCCGCTGTGCGTCGGTGTGGCGGTCGCCTCCGGCGTGCCCGCTGAGCTGGGTCTCATCACCGGCATCGTCGGCGGCATCGTCACCGGGATGATGCGCGGCAGCAGCCTGCAGGTGTCCGGGCCCGCGGCGGGCCTCACCGTGCTGGTCTTCGAGGCGGTCAGCGAGTTCGGCGTGGGCACGCTCGGCGTGATCGTGCTGTTCGCCGGGCTGCTCCAGCTCGCGATGGGCTTCCTCGGCATAGGCCGCTGGTTCCGGGCGATATCCGTCTCGGTCGTCGAGGGCATGCTCTGCGGCATCGGACTGGTGATCATCGCCGGCCAGATCTACGCCGCGGCGGGCCTGAAGGCACCGGATTCCGGCCTCGGCAAGATCGCCGGCCTGCCCGGGGCGTTCACCGACGCGTTCGGCAGCACCAGGGCGCTCACCTCCCTCGCGATCGGCGCGGGCACCATCGCCGTCATCGTGCTGTGGAAGAGGGTCCCGAAGGCGGTGCGGACCGTGCCCGGCGCCCTGGCCGCGGTCGTCCTGGCCACGGTCGCCACGCTCGTCTTCGGCCTGCCCGTCGCCACCGTCCAGGTGGAGGGCCTGCTCGGCGTCGTCCAGCCGCCCGGCTCCGAGGCCTTCGGCGAGCTGGCGAGCCCGGCCCTCTGGGGCACGATCATCGCCTTCGCCCTGATCGCCTCCGCGGAGAGCCTGTTCAGCGCGGCGGCCGTGGACCGGCTGCACAACGGCCCGCGCACCGAGTACAACAAGGAGATGATCGCCCAGGGCGCGGGCAACACCCTGTGCGGTCTGCTGGGCGCGCTGCCGATGACCGCGGTCATCGTGCGCAGCTCCGCCAACGTGAGCGCGGGCGCCAGGACCAAGGCGTCCCGGGTGCTGCACGGCGTGTGGCTGTTGCTGTTCGCCGCCGCGATGCCGTGGGCGCTGGCGCTGATCCCGATCCCCGCCCTGGCCGGCATCCTCGTGCACGCCGGCTGGAAGCTGATCCCGTTCCGCCAGATCACGGCGCTGTGGCGGGCGCACAGGGGTGAGGCGCTGATCCTCGTCGTCACGGCCGTGTCCATTGTCGCGGTGAACATGTTCGAGGGTGTGCTCATCGGTCTGGCCCTGTCGGTCGTCAAGACCGCATGGGAGGCCTCGCACGGCAGGCTGGAGGTCATAGACAAGGGCGCCGGCCCGATCCAGGTGTACCTGGCGGGCAACGCGACCTTCCTGCGGCTGCCGAAGATCATGGACAGTCTGGAGGCCCTGCCCCAGGACCGCCCGGTGGAGCTGAACCTGTCGGGTCTGCAGCACCTCGACCACGCCTGCCGCACGGCCCTGGAGAACTGGGCCGAACGCCACAGCGCGACGGGCACGGAGCCGGTGAAGGTCACGGAGACCGAGGCGTCGCCGGAGAGCGAGAAGGTCACGGCGGCCTAGCCGGAGCGGACGGTACCCGGTCCGGGGCGCGCGGCCGGCGCGCCCCGGATCCGGTGCGTCCGGCCCCGTCCGCCCAGGCATGGCCCCGACCCCCGCTCCGGGCATATCGTGACAGAAGTATCCGGAACGGGACCTCTGAGCGGGGAGGTCGGCATGGTCGGGGAGCTGATCGGGGCGGTGGCGGCGGTCTGCGCCGGCGGCGTGGTCTATCTGGCCGCGGCGGCGCGGGTCGTCAAGCAGTACGAGCGCGGGGTGGTCTTCCGGCTCGGGCGGCTGCACGGGGACGTGCGGCGGCCCGGATTCACCACCGTGATCCCGGGAGTGGACCGGATGCGCAAGGTCAACCTGCAGATCGTGACCATGCCGATTCCGGCCCAGGAGGGCATCACCCGCGACAACGTGACCGTGCGGGTGGACGCGGTGGTGTACTTCAAGGTCGTGGACCCGGCGGCCGCGGTCGTCAACGTCGAGGACTACCGCTTCGCGGTCTCGCAGATGGCCCAGACCTCGCTGCGCTCGATCATCGGCAAGAGCGAGCTGGACGATCTGCTGTCCAACCGGGAGAAGCTCAACCAGGGCCTGGAGCTGATGATCGACAGCCCGGCCGTGGAGTGGGGCGTGACCATCGACCGCGTCGAGATCAAGGACGTGTCCCTGCCGGACACGATGAAGCGCTCCATGGCCCGCCAGGCCGAGGCCGACCGGGAGCGGCGGGCCCGGCTGATCAACGCCGACGCCGAGTACCAGGCGTCCAAGAAGCTGGCCCAGGCCGCCCACCAGATGGCCGACACACCCTCGGCGCTCCAGCTGCGGCTGCTGCAGACCGTGATGGCCGTGGCGGCGGAGAAGAACTCCACGCTGGTGCTGCCCATCCCGGTGGAACTGCTCCGCTTCCTGGAACGGGGCGGCCGCGAGACGGGCGGGCAGGGCGCGCAGGCACCGGTGGAGCAGGCTCTCGGCCGCACGGGGCAGGCGCGGGACGCCATGGAGGAGCTGCGGCACCCGGTCGAGCAGTGACGCGCGCTACGCGCGTGGTTCCCGCCACCGGCACCAGGTGGTAGACACAGCGGGATCACAGTTCCTGTCCGCCAGCAGGAAGGTTGTCCCATGACCGAGACCGGTCGTACCGCCACCCGACGCCAGGTGCTCGCCGGAACAGGGGCCCTGGGCCTCGGGATCGCGTTCTCCGGCGCCCTGTCCGAACTCTTCGCCGGCACCGCCGCCGCACAGACCACCGGCCGTACCGGCTACGGCCCCCTCGTCCCCGACCCGCAGGGCGTCCTCGATCTGCCGGAAGGTTTCCGCTACCGGATCCTCTCTCGCGAGGGCGACCCGCTCCGCTCCGGGGAGGGCGCCGTCCCCTCCAACCACGACGGCATGTCGGCCTTCGAAGGCAGGGGCGGCCGGGTCCACCTGGTCCGCAACCACGAGAACCGCCACAACGGCAGAATCCCGGTGCCCGCCGTGGAGGGCCTCACCTACGACCCGGCCGGCAAGGGCGGCTGTACGGCCCTGACCCTGGACTCCCGCAACCACGTGCTGTCGGAGCGCGTCGCGATCGCCGGCACGGCCGTCAACTGCGCGGGCGGCCCCACCCCCTGGGGCACCTGGCTGACCTGCGAGGAGACCGAGGACAAGGCGGGCACCAACGGGTACGCCAAGGACCACGGCTTCATCTTCGAGGTCGACCCGGTCGACCCGCGCCGCACCGGGGCCGTGCCGCTGACCGCGATGGGCCGCTTCCAGCACGAGGCGATCGCCGTCGACCCGAGGCGCGGCGTGGTCTACGAGACCGAGGACGCCTTCGAGCGGCCCTTCGGCCTCTTCTACCGTTTCCTGCCGGACCGGCCGCTGGGCGGCCGGGGTTCGCTGCGCGCGGGCGGCCGGCTGCAGGCCATGCGCGTGCCCGGGGTGCCCGACCTGTCCATGGTCCAGGACATCGGTGCCGCGTTCGACCGCGTCGAGTGGGTGGACGTACCCGATCCACAGGCCGCCCGGACGCCGATCCGGTTGCAGGACTTCGGTCCTCAGGGCATCACGCACGCGCAGAAGCTGGAGGGCTGCTACTGGGGCGGCCGGTCGGTGTACTTCGTGTCGTCCTTCGCGCGCACCGGCGACGGTTCGGCGGCCGACCACTTCGGGCAGGTCTGGCGCTACGACCCCGAGCGCCGCCGCCTGACCCTGGTCGTCGTGTTCGGCCCGGACACCGACGTGCGGCTGCCGGGCGAGTCCCCGGACAACATCTGCCTGGCGGCCGGCGGCGGCCTCATGGTCTGCGAGGACGGCAACGGCGTCCAGCACGTGTACGGCGTGACCCGGCGCGGCGAGGTCTACGCGATGGCCCGCAACCGCCAGAACATCGGCACCCCCGAGGAGCCCGAGTTCGGTGAGTTCGCCGGGGTGACCTTCTCGCCCGACGGCGACACGATGTACGTCAACTGCTACACGCCCGGCACCACGTTCGCGGTGACGGGCCCCTGGCGCCGGTAGCCGGCGCTCCGGATCCGGCCGGGGCGGCGGGTACGCGGCCCGGCGCCCCGCCGGATCATCGAGGCACAGGACCGAAGGGGGTCCGGTGACACGCACGGAGAGCACCTCGCTGCGGGACCGGCTGCGCCTGCCCGTCGGCGAGCCGGTCGACCTGGCCCGGTACGACGCCGCCGGCACCCCCGCCGGACCGGACGGCAAAGCGGCGGGCCGGGCCGGGACGGCACGGATCGGCGAGCGGCTGGCCGTCCTGCAGGAACGGCTGTGGGCGGCGAGCACCAGGGGCGACCGGCGCCGCGTCCTGCTGATCCTTCAGGGCATGGACACCAGCGGCAAGGGCGGCACGGTCAAGCACGTCATCGGCCGGCTGAACCCGTCCGGCTGCCGGGTCACGGCGTTCAGGGCACCCACCGCCGAGGAGCGCGCGCACCCCTTCCTGTGGCGGGTCGAGCAGGCGCTCCCGGTCCGCGGCGAGCTGGGCGTCTTCGACCGCTCGCACTACGAGGACGTTCTGATCGCGCGGGTCAGGGAACTCGCACCCGCCACCGAGATCGCCCGGCGCTACGAGCAGATCAACCGCTTCGAGCGGTCCCTCACCGACGGCGGCACGACCCTCGTCAAGTGCTTCCTGCACCTCTCCTGCGACGAGCAGCGCCGCCGGCTGCTCAAGCGCCTCGACAAGCCGGACAAACGCTGGAAGTTCGCCGCCTCCGACATCGACGACCGCGCCCTGTGGCCCGCCTTCCAGGAGGCCTATGAGATCGCCCTGGAGCGCTGCGGGACCTCGTACGCGCCCTGGTACCTGGTGCCGGCCGACCACAAGTGGTACCGGGACTGGGCGGTCGGCACGCTGCTGACGGAGCACTTCCGGGAGCTGGATCCGCGCTACCCGGAGGCGGACTTCGACGTGGCGGAGTGCCGGAGGCGGCTGGTGGAGTCCTGACCCGGCCGGTCAGGCGGCCAGCAGGGCGTCGATCTGGCCGACGGCCTCCTTCAGGCCCTCCTCCATGCCCATCGTGATCAGCTGCTCCATCTGCTCGCGGGAGTCGAAGAGGGAGCGCATCTCCATGCGGGTGCCGCCCTCGCGCTCGCTGAGCCGGACCGACACGGACATGGTCGGCATGTCGTCCTTGGGCTTGCCGTCGTCGTCGGCGAAGCCGTCGGTGAACTCCAGGGCCGTCGGCTCGGTGACCGAGGTGATCCGCCACCAGCCGCGGTGCCGGTCGCCCTCCGGTCCGGTCATGAAGTAGGTGACCTCGCCGCCGGGGGTGAGGTCGTGCTCCTCCACGGTCGCCGGGTAGGTCGGCGGGCCCCACCAGCGCTCCAGCTGCCGGGGGTCGGCCCACAGCCGCCACACCCGCTGCACGGGCGCGGCGAACTCGGCGACCAGGGTCAGGGTCAGGTGGTCGAGGTCCTTGTCGACACGGGTGACACTCATCTCTCGGGCCCTTCCGTCGGATCGTTCTCTCCGGTTGCGGACGGCCCGGTCCGGGACGCGCCGGTGCCGTGGTCCTCGGCGAGCAGCCCGGCCATCCGGTCCACCCGCCCGCGCCAGGCGGACTCCAGCTCGTCGAGCGCCCGGCGGGCGCGGTCCACCGCGTCGGGGTCGGTGCGCACGAGCTGCTCCCGTCCGCTGCGCTGCTTGGTGACCAGTCCCGCCCGTTCCAGCACCGCCACGTGCTTCTGCACTGCCGCGAAGCTCATCGGATAGGCCTCGGCCAGCCGGGACACGGACAGCTCCCCGCTCACACAGCGGCGCACTATGTCCCGGCGCGTGGTGTCGGCCAGGGCGTGGAACAGCCGGTCCACCGTCTCGTCACTCGGCTCATCTACAACCATTTGGTTGTAGGTTAGCGCTGCCGGCTCCCTCTGTAAAGCGATCCGCCCGGCACTGACGCGGGCGTGCCGGGGTACCCGGTGCCACATGAGCGAGAAGCAGCAGGTCAGCAGCTCCTACTGGCTCGACACGGCGCCGGACGGCCGCCATCCGGCGCTGGCGGAGGACCTGGACGTCGACGTGGCGGTGATCGGCGCCGGGATCGCCGGACTGTGCACGGCGTGGGAGCTGACGCGCGCGGGCCGGAGCGTGGCGGTCCTGGAGGCGGGCCGGGTCGCGGCGGGCGTCACCGGGCACACCACCGCCAAGGTGACGGCCCTGCACTCCCTCGTCTACGACAAACTGCGCCGCACCCGCGGCCCCGAGGGCGCGCGCCTGTACGCCCGTTCCCAGTCCGAGGCGATCGAGCGCGCGGCGGGGATCGCCACGGAACTCGGCATCGACTGCGACTGGGAGGCCAGGAGCGCGTACACGTACGCCCGCGACCCCGGCAAGGTCGAGGAGCTGCGGGCCGAGGCCCGGGCGGCCGCCGAGGCCGGGCTGCCCGCCGAGTTCGTGACCGAGACCGGGCTGCCCTTCGAGGTGGCGGGCGCGGTCCGGGTCACCGGGCAGGCCCAGTTCCATCCGCGCAAGTACCTGCTGGCCCTCGCCGCCGACCTGGTCGAGGGCGGCGGCCGGATCTTCGAGGACACCACCGTCCTCGGCCTGGACGAGGGCGAGCCCTGCCGGCTGTCGACCGCGACCGGGGCGACGGTCCGGGCCCGGGACGTCGTCGTCGCCACGCACTACCCGATCTTCGACCGGGCGCTGCTGTTCGCCCGGCTCACGCCCAAGCGCGAGCTGGTCGTCGCCGGGACCATCCCCGCCGGCCAGGACCCGGGCGGCATGTTCATCACGCCCGACGAGAACACCCGCTCGGTGCGCACGGCGCCCTACGACGGGGACCGGCGCCTGCTGATCGTCACCGGTGAGCACTTCACGCCGGGCACGGGCGACACCCGGGAGCGGCTGGAACGCCTCACCGCCTGGGCCACCGGGCACTTCCCCGGCCTGGACGTCACCCACCGGTGGGCCACGCAGGACAACACCCCCACCGACACCGTCCCGATGGTCGGCCCGCTGCACCCGGGCGCCCGGCACTCCTACGTGGCCACCGGGTTCGGCGGCTGGGGCATGACCGGCGGCATCATGGCGGGCCGCCTGCTCGCCGCGCAGATCACCGGCGAGGAGTGCGAGTGGAGCGGGCTGTACGACCCGCGCCGGGTGAAGCCGGCCGTACGGGAGGCGCCGTCGTTCCTCAAGACGCAGGCCAAGGTGGCCGGGCACTTCGTGGGCGACCGGCTGCGGCCCTCGCCGCCGGTGGAGTCCCTGCCGCCCGGTGAGGGGGCCGTGGTCCGGGCCGGCGGACACCGGCTCGCCGTCTACCGGGACGACGACGGAGCCCTGCACGCCTTCTCCGCCCGCTGCACCCACCTGGGCTGCCTGGTCGACTTCAACGCCGCCGAGCGCGCCTGGGAGTGCCCCTGCCACGGCTCCCGCTTCGACACCGACGGCAAGGTGATCCAGGGCCCGGCGACCAAGCCGCTGGAACGGCGGGACATCTGAGCGGGCCGTGGGCGGACGGTCCCGACCGGCCTACGCTGGAGACATGAGCGAGGACGACTACTGCCTGATCGACGCGGCCAGGCCACCCCGGGCCGACGGGCCGCCGTACGCCGAGTGCGTGCTGTGCCGGGAGCCGACGGAGTATCCCGAGTCGTACAAGGGCATCACGCTCTGCCCGGTCTGCGAATGGCAGGAGGCCCAGCGCACGGCCTGCTCGGGCTGAGGCGGGCAAGAGCGGCGGCGGCCGTGTCCGGCGGCCGCCGGGCCGGTCAGCCGCGATCTTTCCGGCTGGCACACTGGGGTGCGTGAGCGAAGACCCGACGACCGTGAACGACCCGACGCCCGTCCACGACAGCCCCTTCCGGTCCGGGACCTCCGGCCGCGACGCGGCCCCGCAGTTCGTGCTGCCGCTGGTCGTGCGGATCGAGCGGGCGGACCCGCCGGCGCGCACCGACGCGCTGGAGACGGCCGCGCGGGCCGTCCTGACGATCCTGGCCGACGAGCGCTCGGCCGGCGACGGCGCGTGGGCGGGGGCGATGCGGGACTGGCAGGACGCGCGGATCCGCAAGGTGGTGCGCCGGGCGCGCGGCGCCGAGTGGCGGCGGGCCGAGGCCCTGCCCGGCATCTCGGTCACCGGCAAGTCGGCCGAGGTGCGGGTCTTCCCGCCGGTGCCGCTGGACGGCTGGCCCAAGGACCTCGCCCGGCTCCAGGTCTCCGGCACCGACCTGGACGACCCGCAGGAGCCGGGGAACGCCGACCCGGCCGCTCCCGTGCTCTGGCTCAACCCGGAGCTCGGCATGTCGGCGGGCAAGGCGATGGCCCAGGCCGGGCACGCCGCCCAGCTGGCCTGGTGGGAGCTGTCCGACGCGCAGCAAACCGCCTGGCGGGACACGGGCTTCCCGCTCGCCGTACGGACGGCCGACCCGGACCGCTGGCCCCGACTGATCGACAGCGGACTGCCGTTGGTCCGGGACGCCGGGTTCACGGAGATCGCGCCCGGCTCCTGCACGGTCGTCGCGGACCACCCGGCGCTGCGCCGGGAGCCGCACGGGACCGGTCACCCGGCGTCCACCCGTTCGGAGTAACCGCGGGCGCGGGGGTCCCGGACGAGTGCTCCAGTGGGGTTACCAGACAACCCCGACCCAGGAGGCAGCCATGAGCAGCGCCGCGCCCCCTCCCCCCGCTCCTCCCGCGCCCGACGACCGGATGCCCGGTGGGGGCGGCCCGCGCGGTTCCGGTGACGGCTCCGGTGACGCGTGGGCGTCCGGGGGGCTCGCCCTCGGCGGCACCCTGATGGTCGTCTACGGTCTCTTCGCGGTGCTGCAGGGCATCGCGGCGATCGCCGACGACGAGGTGTACACGAGCTTCGGCGACTACGTCTTCGAGTTCGACCTGACCGCGTGGGGCTGGATCCACCTGATCGTCGGCGTGCTCCTGGTGGCGGCCGGGTTCGGCCTGTTCACCGGCGCCACCTGGGCCCGGATGGTGGGCGCTGTCGTGGTCGGACTCGCGCTGATCGCGAACTTCATGTGGCTGCCGTACCAGCCCTTCTGGTCGATCATCATGATCGTCACCGGTCTGTTCGTCCTGTGGTCGGTGTTCAACTACCGCTCCACCCGCGCCGTCTAGAGCCCTCGACGGCCGCAGGGGGCCGGCGGGCGCCGGTCCCCTCCCGGCGACCAGCGTGTGCAGCCGTCCGGTCATGGGGGCCGGGGCCGCCCCCGGTCTCCCCCGCCGTTCCCGCGCGGGGCGGTGCGCCTGCTTCGCCGCCTTCGCGCAGGTCCGGTCCACGACGCTTCGGGGCGGCGCGCGTGCGGGGGCTGTGTCGGTGGGGGCGAACCTCAAATGTTGCTCTGAAGGCGGCCCGTGCGGGGTTCGAAGGCGGGCGGCTGGGCCATACCCCCCTCACGTTCGGGGAGCGGGCCGGGTGGAGGAGGGGACGATGGAGCGACTGGGGACGGGCATCGGGTGGCGGCCGGAGATCGCGGACGCCGTGGAGCGCATGCCGGGGATCGACTGGGTCGAGGCCGTGGCCGAGAACGTCTGCCCCGGCCATCTGCCCGACTCGCTGCGGCGGCTGCGCGAGCGCGGCGTCACCGTGGTGCCGCACGGCGTCTCGCTGGGCCTCGGGGGCGCGGATCGGCCCGACGAGGGCCGGCTCGCCGCGCTGGCCGAGCGGGTGACGGCGCTGGGCTCGCCGCTGGTCACGGAGCACATCGCGTTCGTCCGGGCGGGCGGCGCCCTGACGGCGTCCCCGCGGCTGGAGGCCGGTCATCTGCTGCCCGTCCCGCGGACCCGGGACGCGCTGGACGTGCTGTGCGAGAACGTGCGGATCGCGCAGGACGCGCTGCCGGTGCCGCTGGCCGTGGAGAACATCGCGGCGCTGATCTCCTGGCCGGCCGAGGAGATGACGGAGGGCCAGTTCCTGTACGAGCTGGCGGACCGCACGGGGGTGCGTCTCCTGATCGACGTGGCGAACCTGCACACCAACCACGTCAACCGCGGCGAGGACCCCGCGAAGGCCCTGGCTGAGCTCCCCCTTGAGGCCATCGCCTACGTCCATGTCGCGGGCGGTTTCGAACGCGACGGCGTCTGGCACGACAGCCACGCCCACCCCGTGCCGCTGCCGGTCCTCGACATCCTGACCGACCTGGCGTCCCGCGTCCGCCCGCCGGGCGTCCTGCTGGAACGGGACGAGAACTTCCCGGAACCGGCGGAACTCCACTCCGAGCTGGCCTCGATCCGCAGGGCGGTGGAGACGGGGGCGGTGGAACGCGTGAAGGCGGAACTCCGCGAGGCGGGCCGCACGGCGGCACGACCGGCAACGAGGCCGTGCGAGCCGGGGGCGGAGGTGGTCCGGGTGGAGGTGGAGGCACCCGGTGGGGCGGAGACACGCCGGGTTGCAGGCCTGCCCCGCACGGCAGCGGAGACGCCCGCGGCGGAGACCGGGAGGCCCAGGTACGGGGCGGAAGCGTCCCGGACAGGGGCGGACGCTCCCCGCGCAGCGGCAGACCCGCCCGAGGTGGGGACCATGACGCCCGAGTCGGGAGCGGAGAAGCCCGAGTCGGGAGCGGAGATCCCCGAGGCAGGCACGGCCGTCCTGCGGCCGGGCGACGAGACCGGGGCGGTCGAGGCGACACGGGGCGCCTTCGGCCTGCCCCACCCCCCGGAAACGGACGCGGCCGGGCAGCACCCGGCGGGCCCCGGCGAGGCCCGGCCGCGGCTCGGGGACACCGTGACGGGAACCCGACAGCGCCCCGAGGACGGGGAAGTCATCGCGGAACCCCGACAGGGCCCCGAAGGCGGGTACGAAGAAGCCCGGCCGCGGCTCGGGGACGTCGTGGCGGAAGCCCGGCCGCGGCCCGAGTTCGGGGACGAAGAGGCCCGACCGCGGCCCGAGGCCGGGGACCCCGTCGCGGAAACCCAGCCGCGGCCCGAGGTCGGGGTCGGCGAGGCGCGGCAGCGGGTCGGGCTTGCGCAGGCCGCGCTGCTGTCGGCGCTGGTGGCCGGGACGCCCGTGCCGGAGGGGTTCGACCGGGTGCGGATCGGCGTGCAGGCCCGGGCGCTCGCGGCGAAGCGGGCGGACGTCGTGGCGAAAGTCGCGCCCGAACTGCCGGTGATCCTGGGCCCGGAGTACCGCGTGGCCTTCCTCGGCTACGCCCAGACGAACCCCATGACCGGCGGCTACCGGCGCGACGCCCTCACCTTCGCCGAACACCTGCTCGCCGCCGGCCGGCCCGGGGACGCGCAGGCCCGGCGGGAGCTGAGGGAGTGGTGGCTGGAACGCTCGGGCCCCGCACCGCGCTCCGCGCGGCCCGTCCGCCGGCTGGCCCGCGCGACGCGCAGGGCGCTGCTCCGGCGCTGAGGCCCGCGCCGCTCAGACGCCCTGAGCAACACGGCCCATCGGGCGGGCGGCGGCCACGGAACGCACCGTCGCGTGGGCGTCCGGGCGGTCCGGAGGACCCGGGTGGGCCGGTCACCCTGCCGGGACCTGGTTGCCCGGCTGTGCCGGGGCCCAACGGTCCGCGCTCGACCGGAGCCGGGGCGCCGCCCACGACCGGAAGTCGCCCACCTCCTGCGCGTGGCGCACGGCAGGGTGTTCCCGGTCGTCGCCCAGGTCCGGGCGAGCATCCGCAACTTGCGGGTGCACCCGATCTGGCCGGCGAGGACGGCACCCCGGTCGTCCCCGCACCGGTCCCCTCCCCCCACCGTCACGCTCCCGCCACCCGCGTACCGCCTACCGCCCCCCGCCGGGACAGTGAAACGGAACGTCACATACCGACAACACTCCGTCCGGATCGCGGCCAGGGCATGGTGCTCGCGTAACCGTGTCACATACAAACGACATATGCTCTGGGTTCTTTTCCTGCTGGCGGCCTGGGCCGTGGCCGGTACGGCGTGCACCCGCCTGTGCCTGGCCGCCGTTCGGGCCGCGACCGGTGACGCCGACACCGGCCGGATCCGTGAACTCACGCTGTACGAGGCCGCGTTCCTGTCGGGCGGGCCCCGACGGGTCGCCGACGTCACCCTGGTGGCCATGGCACGCCAGCGGCGTCTGCTGCTGGCCCACACCGGCTGGGCGACGGTCGTCGATCCGCGCGGGCGCGACGAGATGGAGCGGTCGGTGATAGGGGCCATCGGGCCCGAGGGGCAGTCGCGTATCGCGCCGGTGCGCTCCACCGCCGCCGCGGCGGACGCGGTGCGCGGGATCGCCGACGGACTGGTGCGCGCGGGGCTGGCCGTACCCGACAGTGCCCGTACGACGGTCGCGGCGGCGGTACGGCAGGTGCGCGGGGCGGCCGTCGCCGTGCTCGCCCTCGGCGTCGCCGCGCTGCTGACCCCGCTCCCGCCGGACATGCCGCGCCACCTGGTCGCCCTGTGGTTCGCGCTGCCGCTCGCCCTGGTGCTGAGCTGTCTGGCCGTGGCGCGCGTCGAGGTCCACCCGTACTCGCGCTGGGCCTCCCCGGCCGGTCAGCGGCTGCTCGGCTCCCTGGCCCGCACCGCGGACGGCGACGCCGACGACCGCGCGTACCTCACCTCGGTGGCGGTGCGCGGTGTCAGCGCGATCGACGAACCCGACCTGCGCGCCGCCTTCACACGCCGCGGGGCACGCGACTGAACCAGGGGGCGCGCCAGGGCCTGTCGTGTGGATCACGCCGCAGACGCGCGGTCCGGCGCTGAACAGCACCGTCACTTTCCTGCGACCTGATCCACACGACAGGCTCTAGGGGGCATCGGCGCCGACACCGGCGGACGGTGCTTGCCTTCCTCCCGCCGCGCACGAAACATCCCTTGCGTCGCCACCGTGCAGCGAAGGGACACCCGATGCGAGCCGCCCTCCTCTACTCGGCCGCGGGGTCCCTGCTGCTGAGCGCCCTCACAGCCGTCCCGGACACCGAGGACCGCACCGGGACCGCCGAGCTGCGCGGCACGGCCGTGGCCGCGGCACGGGCCGGGGCGGCCGGGATCGACTTCGGGCCGTGCCCCGACGCGCAGGACCTGCCCGGCAGCATGCAGTGCGGCACCGTCAAGGTCCCGCTGGACTACGCCCGGCCGGACGGCCGGCAGATCGAACTCACCGTCAGCCGGGCCCGGGCGACCCGCGAGGACCCGCACGGCAAGAGCCCGGTCCTGCGGCAGGGCAGCCTCGTCCACAACCCCGGCGGACCCGGCGCCACGGGCCTGTACTTCCCGCTCATCGGCCTGCTTCCCGAGTGGAAGCGCATCGCGGCCGCCTACGACCTCGTCGGCTACGCCCCGCGCGGGGTCGCCCCCTCGGCTCCCCTGTCGTGCAAGGACCCGAAGAAGTTCTTCAACGGGCCCACGCAGGCGCCGACACACCCCTCCGAGGCCTACAAGAAGGAGCGCCGCGTCCAGGCCGCGGCGTACGCCCGCGGCTGCGCCGAACGCGCCGGTGACGCACTGCGCCACTACCACTCGCTGAACAACGCCCGCGACCTCGACGTGCTGCGCGCCGCGCTCGGCGAGGAACGGCTGACGTTCCTGGGCTCCTCGTACGGCACGTACTTCGGGGCCCTGTACGCGACGCTGTTCCCCGGGCACGTGCGGCGCATGGTGTTCGACTCGGTGGTCGATCCCGACCCGGAGCGGATCTGGTACCGCAACAACCTCGCCCAGTCGGCCGCGTTCGAGCACCGCTGGCGGGACTTCCGGGAGTGGATCGCCCGCCACCACGGCGTGTACGGACTGGGCCGGACCGCGCGGGAGGTGCTGCGCAGCTACGAGCGGGCGAGCGCGCGGCTGGCCGCCGAGCCCGCGGGTGGGAAGGTCGGACCGGGGCAGTTGCAGGGGGCGTTCCTGCAGGCCGGGTACTACGACGACCAGTGGCCGCACCGGGCACGCGCGCTGTCGGCGTATCTCAAGGGCGACCCGCGGCCCCTGGTCGAGCAGGCGGAACAGCATCCCGAGGCGGCCGTGGAGGCGGAGAACTCCCGGGCGGTGTACGTGGCCGTCGAGTGCAACGACGCCCCCTGGCCGACGGACTGGGCGGTGTGGGACCGGGACAACACCCGGCTCGCGCGGGTGGCGCCCTTCGAGACCTGGGACAACGTGTGGACGAACCTGCCCTGCGCCTCCTGGCCGGCGCCCCGGCAGCGGCCGCTGGACGTCGGGGCCGGGCCGGGCGAGCTGCCGCCGACGCTGATCCTGGCCGCCGAACGGGACGCGGCCACGCCGTACCGCGGCGCCCTCGAACTCCGCCGGCGTCTGGCGGGTTCGGTGCTGGTGACCGAGCGGGACGCCGGGGCCCACGGCCTCGCGGGCGGGCCGAACGCCTGCGTCAACGGGCACATGGAGGCGTACCTGCTGGACGGGCGGCTGCCCGGGCGGCGTGCGCAGTGCGCGCCGCACGCCGAGCCCAGGCCGGCGGCCCCGGGCGGGGCCGGGGCCGGCGAGCGCGTCCGCTGATCAGGCCAGACCGGCGACCAGCTCGGCGACGTCCTTGCGGCGGCCGGTGAAGAACGGCACCTCCTCGCGGACGTGCCGGCGGGCCTCCGAGGCGCGCAGGTGACGCATGAGGTCGACGATGCGGTACAGCTCGTCGGCCTCGAAGGCGAGGATCCACTCGTAGTCGCCGAGGGAGAACGAGGCGACGGTGTTGGCGCGCACGTCCGGGTAGCCGCGGGCCATCTTGCCGTGGTCGGCGAGCATGCGGCGGCGGTCCTCGTCGGGCAGCAGGTACCAGTCGTAGGAGCGCACGAAGGGGTAGACGCTCACGTAGTCGCGGGGCGTCTCGTCGGCGAGGAACGCCGGGATGTGCGAGCGGTTGAACTCGGCGGGGCGGTGCAGCGCCATGTTCGACCACACGGGCTCCAGGGCGCGGCCCAGCCTCGTGCGGCGGAAGAGGTTGTACGCCTCCTGCAGCGCGTCGCTGGTCTCCGCGTGCCACCAGATCATCAGGTCGGCGTCGGCGCGCAGGCCGGAGACGTCGTACGTGCCGCGGACGGTCACGTCCTTCGCGGCGAGCTGGTCGAACAGCTCCTGGACCTCGTCGGCGTACCCGGTGCGGTCCTCGGGGAGCACGTCCTTCAGCTTGAAGACGGACCAGAGCGTGTAGCGGATGACCTCGTTGAGGTCCTTGGCCAGCTTGCCCTTGTTCGGGATGCGGTCGGGCGCGGTGCCGGAGGGCGTGGTGGAGGCGTCGTCACTCATGCTCCTCATTCTCCCGCTCCGCCGTGCAGGCTCTGCACCGGGTGGGCGGTGAGCTGCTGCACACCCCGCGGGTCGCCGTGGATCTGGTCGACGGCCGCGTAGGCGCTGGCGATGCAGGCGGGGATGCCGACGCCGTCGTAGGGGGCGCCGCAGACGGCGAGCCCGGGCAGCAGGGCGACCTGCTCGCGGATGCGGGCCACGCGCGCGTGGTGGCCGACCGGGTACTGCGGCAGGCCGTCGTCCCAGCGGGTGACGAGCGTGGCGACGGGAGTGGCGTCGAGCCCGGTCGCCTCCTTCAGGTCGTGCCGGGAGACGTCGGCCAGCTCGCCGTCGTCCCGCCGCAGGATCTCCGTCTCGCCGTAGCGGCCCACGGAGGTGCGCAGGACGACCAGGTCCGGGTTCTCCTCGGCGATCCAGCCCCACTTCTGCGAGGCGAACGTGGACGCCTTGATGGTGCGCCCGTCGACCGGCGGCACGAGGAAGCCGCTGCCGTCGGGCAGGTCCGCATCGGCGCGGCGGTAGGCGAGGGTGACCAGGGCCATGGAGGCGTACTCGACGGTGTCGAGCCCGGCGGCGGCCCCGGGGCTCTCGGCGCGCAGCAGCCGGGCGGCGACGGGGGCGGGCACGGCGAGGACCACCGCGTCGGCCTCCAGGACCCGGTCACCGGCGACCACCCGCCAGGCCGCGCCGGCCGGGTCCGGCCGGCCCACTCGGCGCAGCTCCGTCACCGGGGCTCCGGTGACGATCTCGGCGCCGCGGGCCCGGACCGACTGCGCCACCGCGAGCGGCAGGCTGCCCACGCCGCCGCGGATGCCCAGGAACACCGGGCCGGTCTGCCGCGCGGCGGAGGCCCTGGCCTGGATCTCGCGGACGCCCTCGGTGAGGGAGGCGTGGGTGCGGGCGGCCTCGAAGAGCTGCGGGACGGCAGAGCGCATCGAGATGCGGTAGGCGTCCCCCGCGTACACCCCGCCCAGCAGGGGCTCGACCAGCCGGTCGACGACCTCGCGGCCCAGGCGCGCGGCCACGTACCGGCCGACGGCCACGTCCTCCCCGACCTCGGTGCGCGGCAGTTCGGCGTCGCGCCCGATGCGGGCGAGGCCCTCCTCGGACAGCACGCCGGACAGGGCGGCGGCGGCGCCCGGCACGCCCATCACATGGCCCTTGGGCATGGGGCGCAGGGCGCCTCGGGTCCAGATCGAGGCGGTCGCGGTGGCGGGCGGCTGCAGGTGGCCGGCGAGACCCACCTCGCGCGCGAGCGTCACCGCCTCGGGCCGGCGGGCGAGCATCGACTCGGCGCCGAGGTCCACCCGGGCGCCCGCGATCTCCCCGGGCAGCAGCTTGCCGCCGACCCGGCCGGAGGCCTCCAGCACGGTCACCCGCGCCCCCCGTTGCAGCAGCCGGTGCGCGGCGGCCAGCCCCGCGATGCCCGCCCCGACGACGACGACCTGCCCCGTGCCCCCACGACCTCGTACTTCGCGCATGCCCCCAGCCTCTCAGACCCCACGGGCGGCGCCGTCGCGCCCCGGTGTCCGTCACGAGTCCCGACCGTGACCGCATCGGAACCGGCCGGGCCAAACGTCCGGCGCGGTTCGCGCGTCGAAGAAGCGTCAGCAGAATCGACCCTCGGGGGATGCCCGCATGCGCACACGACGATCCACCCGCCGTCCCGCTCCGGCCGTGGCGGCCCTCCTGCTGGCCGCCGCCCTCGCGCTCACCGGGTGCAGCGGCGCCTCGGACGACTCCGCCGGGAGCACGGCCGCCGAGCGCGGCCTCGCGCAGGACGGCGGCGGGGCAGGTGCGCAGGAGGCCGCGCCCGGCGGCACCGGAAGCGGGGCACGGGCGACCGCGCCGGTGAAGCTGCCCGCACAGCACATCATCCGCACCGCCTCGCTGACCGTGCAGGTCAAGGACGTCCCGAAGGCCCTGGTCGAGGCCCGGACGAGCACCGAGGACGCGGGCGGCTACATCGGGAACGAGAGCACCACCCGGGACGGGCAGGGCCGCGAGCGCACCCGGGTCGTGCTGCGCGTGCCGGCCGGGAAGTACGACGCCGTCATGGCCTCTCTGGAGGGCGCCGGCAAGCTCCTCGACCGCAGTGCGAAGGCCGAGGACGTCACCGACCAGGTCGTGGACGTGGCGAGCCGGATCACCTCGCAGCGGGCCAGCGTGGCCCGGATCCGGGAGCTGATGGACCGGGCGACCAAGCTCAGCGACGTGGTGACCCTGGAGGGCGAGCTGAGCACCCGGCAGGCCGACCTGGAGGCGCTGCTCGCCCGGCAGGCGGCCCTGAAGGAACGCACGAGCCTGGCCACCATCACCCTGACGCTGTCCGAGACGCCCGTGAAGAAGGAGGCGAAGCGGGACGACGACCCGGGGTTCCTGGACGCGCTCGCGGGCGGCTGGCACGCCTTCGTGACGATGCTGCGCTGGCTCGCGGTGGTGCTGGGCGCGGTCCTGCCGTTCGCGGCGGTGGCGGCCCTGCTGGCGCTGCTGTGGCTGCGCGTCGTACGCCCCCGGCTGCCGCGCCGGCCCCGGCCCGCGCCCGCGGCGGCCACGCTCGGCCCGCTGCCGGCGGCCCGCCCGGCGCCGGAGGCATCACAGCCGCGGACCCCGGGCGAGCAGGACTGAAGTCCCCTGCTCCCGTAGCGTGTTCGCATGAGCATGAGCCGTACGCGCAGGGAGCGACTGGTCGTCATCGGCGGCGACGCCGCGGGCATGTCCGCGGCGTCGCAGGCCCGCCGCCTGAAGGGCCCCGGCGAACTGGAGATCGTGGCGTTCGAACGGGGCCACTTCACGTCGTACTCGGCGTGCGGCATCCCCTACTGGGTGGGCGGCGACGTCACCGACCGGGACCGGCTCATCGCCCGCACCCCCGAGGAGCACCGCGCGCGGGACATCGACGTGCGGCTGCGCACCGAGGTCACGGAACTCGACCTCGGCCGGCGGCGGGTCCGCGCCCGGGACCTCGACTCGGGCGCCGAGTCCTGGACGCCGTACGACAAGCTCGTGATCGCGACCGGGGCCCGGCCGATCCGGCCCGATCTGCCCGGGGCCGACGCGCCCGGGGTGCACGGGGTGCAGACGCTGGACGACGGCCAGGCCCTGCTCGACACGCTGGCGGGCACGCGCGGACGGCGTGCGGTGGTGGTCGGGGCGGGGTACATCGGCGTGGAGATGGCCGAGGCGCTCATCAACCGCGGCTACGAGGTGACGGTGGTCAACCGGGGCAGTGAGCCCATGTCGACCCTGGACCCCGACATGGGGCGCCTGGTGCACGAGGCCATGGAGGGCCTGGGCATCACGATGGTGAACGACGCCGAGGTGACGAAGATCCTGACCGGGGACGACGGCCGGGTCCGTGCGGTGGCCACGCAGGAGTGCGAGTTCCCGGCGGACGTGGTCGTGCTCGGCATCGGAGTGCGCCCCGAGACGGGGCTCGCCCGGGCGGCCGGGCTCCCCCTCGGCATCCACGGCGGCCTGCTCACGGACCGTTCGATGCGGGTGCGCGGCCACGAGGACGTCTGGGCGGGGGGCGACTGCGTGGAGGTCCTCGACCTGGTCTCGGGCCAGTTGCGGCACGTCCCGCTCGGCACCCACGCCAACAAGCACGGCCAGGTCATCGGCACCAACGCCGGCGGCGGCTACGCCACGTTCCCCGGCGTGGTGGGCACGGCGGTCAGCAAGGTCTGCGACCTGGAGATCGCCCGCACCGGCCTGCGCGAGAAGGACGCCCACCGCGTCGGGCTCCGTTTCGAGGCGGTCACCGTCGAGTCGACCAGCCGCGCCGGCTACTACCCGAACGCCTCCCCCATGACGGTCAAGATGCTCGCCGAGGTGCGCACCGGCCGCCTGCTCGGCGTGCAGATCGTCGGCCGGGAGGGCGCGGGCAAGCGCGTCGACATCGCGGCGGTCGCCCTCACGGCGGGCATGACGGTGGAACAGATGACGACCCTGGACCTGGGCTACGCCCCGCCGTTCTCCCCGGTCTGGGACCCGGTCCTGGTGGCGGCCCGCAAGGCGGCGGCGAAGGTACGCGCTTCGATCGCGCCCTGAAGAGGGCGGGGAACCGCGCGACAAGCCACCACGAGCCCGCACCCGCACGAGAACCCGCACCCCTTGCGGCGAAACCTACGCGGTCCCGGCCGTCCCGTTGATCCGGTCGATGGCCTGCCGGGCCTGCTCCGCCGGCGGCCGGGCCGGCAGGGACGACACCGACGCCGACGCGGCCGTCACCGCCGGCGGCTGCTCCCCCGCCGGCTTGGCGTGCGCGGCCACCCGCGAGGAGCGCAGCCGGTGGCTCACCGCCTCCTCCAGCGTCACCGGCCGCCGCCACTGCGCGGCCAGCCGTCCGGCCTCCTGGCCGAGGCGGGCCACGTCCTCCCAGGGCAGCCGCACCACCAGCGTCAGCTCCGCCTCGCCGTCCGGCAGTGCGTGCATCGCAGGAGTCACTCGGTCGTTCATCGCCTGTTCCTCACGTCGGCCCCGCGACCCGCCTTCCCCGCGCCGCGGGCGGTTGCCGACACATACGCACGCCCCGACGACCGCGTTCACCCACGCCACCGATTCACCGGCGGCGCCCCGGGCACACGTGGGGTGTGGTGATCCCCGTCCATGACCTGAACCCGGTGCGGCGCACCCCCTGGGTCACGTACGCCCTGCTGGCCGCCAACGTCGTCGTGTTCCTGCTCACCCCCGGCATGGCCGGCTCCCTCACGGGCGGGAGCGGCCTGGCCCAGCTGTGCCACCTCCAGGCGTTCCTGGACCACTACGCGGCCGTGCCGCGGGAGCTGATCCACCACGAGATGCCGCGTCTGGTGCCCACCGGTGACGTGGGCGTGGGCCCGCAGGGGCCGGGCTGTGTGGTCGGTCCGCCGTCCTACGACAAGTCGCCGGAACTCAGCGTGCTGACGGCGATGTTCCTGCACGGCGGCTGGCTGCACCTGCTGGGCAACATGCTGTTCCTGTGGATCTTCGGCAACAACATCGAGGACCGCATGGGCCACCTGCGCTTCCTGCTCTTCTACGGCGTCTGCGGCATCGCGGCCGCCTACGCCTTCGCGCTCCTCAACGCCGGCTCCGGCGCTCCCCTGATCGGCGCCTCGGGGGCGATCGCCGGGGTGCTGGGTGCCTATCTGGTGCTGTACCCGAGGGCCCGGGTCTGGGTGCTGGTCCCGTTCCTGGTCTTCCTGCCGCTGCGGCTGCCGGCCTGGATCGTGCTGGGCCTGTGGTTCGTGCTGCAGGCGGTGTACTCCTCGGGGGCGGGTGTCTCCGACGCCGGCACGGTGGCGTACGCGGCGCACGTCGCCGGGTTCGTCGTCGGCCTGCTGATCGCCCTGCCGCTGCGCCCCGGCACACCGCCCCCTCCCCAGCCGCGCGGCGTCCTGTTCGGCAGGCGGGCACGGCCCGGGGGGTGAGTCCCGGGCCGGACGGGGTCAGCGGGCGGTGTGGGTGTGGACGTACTCCACGAGCCGGGTCAGCGCGTCGGGGTCCGTGGCCGGCATGACGCCGTGGCCCAGGTTGAAGACGTGTCCCTCCAGGCCCGCCGCCGACTGCAGGACCTCGCGGGTCTTGGCCTCGACGGCCTCGGTCGGGGCGAACAGCACGGTCGGGTCGAGGTTGCCCTGGAGCGCCTTGCCGGGGCCGACGCGGCGGGCGGCCTCGTCCATCGGGACGCGCCAGTCGACGCCGACGACGTCCGCGCCGGCCTCGCCCATGAGCCCGAGCAGCTCGCCGGTGCCGACGCCGAAGTGGATGCGCGGGACGCCGTAGCCGGCCACGGCCTCGAAGACCTTCGCCGACGCCGGCAGCACCGAGCGCCGGTAGTCGACGGGAGCCAGGGCGCCGGCCCAGGAGTCGAACAGCTGGACGGCCGAGGCGCCCGCCTCGATCTGCACCTTCAGGAAGGCGGCCGTGATGTCCGCGAGGCGGTCGAGCAGATCGGCCCAGAGCCCGGGGTCGCCGTACATCATCGCCTTGGCGTTCTCGTACGTGCGGGACGGGCCGCCCTCGACGAGGTAGCTGGCGAGGGTGAAGGGGGCGCCGGCGAAGCCGATCAGGGGCGTGGCGCCGAGCTCGCGGGTGAGCAGGCCGATGGCCTCGGTGACGTAGGAGACGTCCTCGGGGGTGAGGTCGCGCAACCGGGCGAGGTCGGCGCGGGTGCGGATCGGATCCTCGACGACCGGGCCGACGCCGGGCTTGATGTCGAGGTCGATGCCGATGGCCTTGAGCGGGACGACGATGTCGCTGAAGTAGATCGCCGCGTCCACGCCGTGCCGGCGGACCGGCTGGAGCGTGATCTCGGTGACCAGTTCGGGCCGCATGCAGGACTCCAGCATCGGAACGCCCTCGCGCACCTTGCGGTACTCCGGCAGCGAACGCCCGGCCTGCCGCATGAACCACACGGGCGTGTGCGGCACGGGCTCGCGCCGGCACGCCTTGAGGAAGGCGGAGTCGTACGGGGCGGACGGCTGCGGGGCCCGGGGGGCGTCGTTGGCACTCACGGGCCAAGTTTCGCACGCCGTTGGGCAAGGGGATCCAGCCCCCGGACGGGCGCGGGCGGGCGCGGGGTGTCTAGCCCGCACCCGGGCTCCGGTCCCCGTAATCTTCCCGCATGGCTGCGGCTCAGGGACGACTGTCGGACGGCGCTGGCGGAATGGACGAAGCGAGGGACACCGGGGACGACCGGCGGGAGGCGGACTCCGCCCCGCCGCCCTTCCGGGCCGCCGTCGACGCGCTCAAGGCGGCGCGGCTGCGGCCCCAGGTCGAGGTGGAGCCGACACCGGCGCCCAAGCGGCTCGCCCCGTACTCCTACGCGCTGGAGGCCGCGGTCGTCGACGGCGACCAGGACCTGGCCGACGGCCGTCTGGTGCTGCTGCACGACCCGGCCGGGCACGACGCCTGGCGGGGCACCTTCCGGCTGGTGACGCTGGTGCGCGCCGAGCTGGAGCCGGAGATGGCCGCGGACCCGCTGCTGCCGGAGGTGTGCTGGTCCTGGCTGACCGGCGCGCTGCAGACGCGCGGGCTCACCTACGGGGAGCCGAGCGGCACGGTCACGCGGGCGAGCTCCCACTACTTCGGCGGGCTGTCCGCCCGCCCGGCCGCCTCGCAGATCGAGATCCGCGCCTCGTGGACGCCGCGCGAGGGCCTGGGCGGGGTGCCGGACACGGCCGCCCACCTGGCGTCCTGGTGCGATCTGCTGGCCCAGGTCGCGGGGCTGCCCCCGGCCGTGCCCGGTGACGCGTCCGTGGTGACGCTGCCCCAGCGGCGCGGTCCCCAGTCCCGCTGATCGAACCCCTTCCCACCCCGTACTGATCGAACTTGTACGGGGTGGTCAACGCTGCCCTGCCGACGATCACACCCGCGTCCCCCTCTTGGCCGAATCACTTTGTCGATACGGCCACTTTCGACCGCGTACCGACGCAGACCGAAACCGTCCGGCCTTCGAATGATCGACCGCGTGTCCGAATTGCACGGATTGTTATCACCGAATCGTGATCATTCTCTAAAGGCGGACGGGTCCTCTGCCGAAGACGTCTGTGACCTTGAAAGCACGGTTCGTCCCGGCTTCACCCCCCGAGCCGGCCCCGTCCCGCACCCCAGGAGGCCTGGTGTCCGTTCTCCTCGAGCAGCCCGCAAGCCTGGTCGCCTACCGCCCGAACAAGCCGACCGCCATGGTGGTCGTGGCCGACCCGCGCGTCCGTTCCACCGTCACCCGCCACCTGTGGGCGCTCGGTGTGCGCGATGTCATCGAGGCCTCGTCCATCGCGGAGGCTCGTCCCCGCATCGGCAACCCCCGCGACATCTGCGTCGCCGACGTCCACCTGCCGGATGGCTCCGGCCTCACCCTGCTGTCCGAGACCCGCGCCGCGGGCTGGCCCAACGGCCTCGCCCTCTCCGCGGCCGACGACATCGGCGCCGTGCGCAACGCGCTCGCCGGCGGTGTGAAGGGCTACGTCGTCACCGGCACCCGCACCAACGTCGGGCTCCCCACCCGGCCGGGCGCCGCCCCCATCGGCGCCGCCGCCGCGCGCCTGCACCGCCGCCCCCCGGGCGCCCCGAGCCACCCGGGCGGCTACCGCGAACTGTCCGGCCGTGAGGTCGAGGTCCTGAGACTGGTCGCGGAAGGCCAGTCGAACAAGGCGATCGGCGTCTCGATGGGCCTGTCCGCGCTGACCGTCAAGAGCCACCTCGCCCGCATCGCCCGCAAGCTCGGCACGGGCGACCGCGCCGGGATGGTGGCGGTGGCGCTGCGGACCGGCATCATCCACTGACCCCGACCACCGACCACCGACCACCCCCGGATCACCGGATCCGCCCCGCCCTGACCCTTCCTGATCATTCACTCACGTGAACGGGACCGGCCGCTCGGTCCCTTCCCCTCACGCGCGGCTCGTGAACCCGCCACTTCCCCGACATGACTGGTTTGCGACCCTCGGGCGCCCGCCGACGGAACGTTCCGTCGGCGGGCGCTGTCCATACATGGATACCCTTGACAGGTGACCGACGCCCACGACACCGCAGCAGACAGCCCACTGCGAACCACCGGAGGCGCCCCTCCGGACGACGGCGGATCTTCTGCTGTGGAGGCGCCGATCCCTCTGCTGGAGCCGCGCGAGGGCATTCCGCCCGTCGTCGCGGACGACGCCGCCCTGACCCGGGTGATCGCCGCCTTCGAGGCCGGCTCCGGCCCCGTCGCCGTCGACGCCGAGCGGGCGTCCGGCTACCGCTACGGCCAGCGCGCCTACCTCGTGCAGCTGCGCCGCGCGGGCGCCGGCACCGCGCTGATCGACCCCGTGGCCTGCCCCGACCTGTCCGCGCTGGGCGAGGCCCTGTCCGGCGTGGAGTGGGTGCTGCACGCGGCCACGCAGGACCTGCCGTGCCTGCGCGAGATAGGCATGGTGCCGACGCGGCTGTTCGACACGGAGCTGGCCGGGCGGCTCGCCGGGTTCCCGCGGGTCGGCCTCGGCGCGATGGTCGAGAGCGTGCTGGGCTTCGTCCTGGAGAAGGGCCACTCCGCCGTCGACTGGTCCACCCGGCCGCTGCCCGAGCCCTGGCTGCGCTACGCGGCGCTGGACGTCGAGCTCCTGGTCGACCTGCGCGACGCGCTGGAGAAGGAGCTGGACCGGCAGGGCAAGCTGGAGTGGGCCCGCCAGGAGTTCGACGCGATCGCCTCGGCCCCGCCGCCCGAGCCCCGCAAGGACCCCTGGCGGCGGACGTCGGGCATGCACAAGGTGCGCCGGCGGCGGCAGCTGGCCGTGGTGCGTGAGCTGTGGCAGACCCGGGACCGGATCGCGCAGCGGCGGGACGTCTCGCCCGGCAAGGTGCTCGGGGACGCGGCCATCGTGGAGGCCGCGCTCGCCCTTCCGGCCAACGTGCACGCGCTGGCCGCGCTGAACGGCTTCGGGCACCGGATGGGCAAGCGGCAGCTGGAGCAGTGGCAGGCGGCGGTGGACCGGGCGAAGGCCCTGACCGAGGCGCAGCTGCCGCAGCCGGGGCAGTCGGTGGCCGGGCCGCCGCCGCCCCGGGCCTGGGCCGACAAGGATCCCGCGGCGGCGGCGCGGCTGTCCGCCGCCCGGGCCGGGGTGTCCGCGCTCGCCGAGGAACTCAACATGCCGCAGGAGAACCTGATCACGCCGGACACGGTGCGGCGGGTGTGCTGGGAGCCGCCGGCGGTGGTGGACGCGGAGTCCGTCGCTGCGGCACTGGCCGGGTACGGGGCCCGGGCCTGGCAGGTCGAACAGGTCACGCCGGTGCTGGTGACCGCGTTGTCCGCCGAGGCGCCGTAGGGGGCGGGTGCCTCCTCACCTGGTCGCCCCCTTGGTGAAGCCGTTGTAGATGTAGCGCTGGAGGCTCAGGAAGACGATCAGGGTCGGGAGGATCACCAGGATCGCTCCCGCCGAGATGGTCTCCCAGTGGGCACCGAAGGGACCCTTGAAGCGGAACAGGGACGTCGAGATCACGCCAAGATCTTCCGACGGCATGTAGAGGAACGGGATGTAGAAGTCGTTGTAGGTGGTGATCCCCTTGACGATCACCACCGTCGCGATCGCCGGTTTCAGCAACGGGAAGATGATCTTGCGGTAGATCGTGAAGGCATTGGCGCCGTCCAGCCGGGCCGCCTCGTCCAGGGAGGTGGGGATGGACCGCACGAACTGCAGGAAGATGTAGATCGAGACGATGTCCGTGCCCGTGTAGAGGGCGATCGGCGCCCACAGGCTGTCGAACATGCCGAAGCTGTTCACGATCTGGAAGGTCGCCACCTGCGTGGTGACGCCGGGGACCAGGGCGGCGATCAGGAACAGGGCCAGGACCGGCTTCTTGAAGCGGAAGCTGAACCGGTCGATGGCGTAGGCCGTCATGGAGCCGATCAGGACCGTGCCGCCGATGGCGAAGACCAGGATGAACGCGGTGTTGGCGAACGCGGAGAGCATCCGGCCGTCCTGGAACGCCGTCGCGTAGTTGTGGAGGTTCAGCGGGTCGTCCGGCAGGGCGAGGGCTCCGCTGCCGTCGGCCATCTCCCGCTCAGACTTCAGGGACGTCAGGAAGACGGCCGCCAGCGGCAGCAGCACCACCGCGGTCGCGGCGAGCAGGGACGCGTACATCAGGGCGCGGGCGACTGCGCGGCGCGTCATGTGAGGTCCACCTTGTCGTCGGGGACGAGGCGCCGCTGCACCCAGGTCACGGCCAGGACGATCAGCAGCAGCACGATCGCGGCCGCCGAGGCGAGCCCCGTCTTGTTGAACTGGAAGGCCAGCTTCACGGTCTGGATCACGAAGGTCTCGGTGCCCGTCGCGCCGCCGGTCATGATGTACGGGATCTCGAAGACCGACAGGGAGCCGGAGATCGACAGGATCACGGTCAGGGAGAGGACCGGCCTGATGCCGGGCGCGATGATGTGGCGGAACTGCTGCCAGCGGTTGGCGCCGTCCAGTTCGGCCGCCTCGTAGAGGTCCCCGGGGATCGACTGGATCGCGCCGAGGAAGAGGACGAAGTTCAGGCCCAGGTAGCGCCAGATTGAGACGGCCGCCAGGGAGGTGTTCGCCGATTCCGGGGTGCCCAGCCAGGCGCGGTCGGTCTCCGCGCCGAACAGGCCGAGGACCGAGTCGAGGGTGCCGCCGTCCTGGAAGAAGTAGAGGAAGACGAAGCCGATCGCCACCCCGTTGATCAGGTACGGGAAGAACAGCACGCCCTTGAAGAAGTTCCGGAAGCGGACGTTGAAGCTCAGGACCGTGGCGAAGTACAGCGCGGCGACGACTTGGAGGACGGAGGCCGCCAGGTAGTAGCCGCTGACCCAGAAGACCTCGAACAGGTCGGAGCGGGTGAAGAGTTCGGCGTAGTTCTCGGCGCCCGTGTAGCGCAGCTCGGGGCTGACGCCGTCCCAGTCGGTGAAGCTGTACGCGACCATGTTGGCGATCGGCGCGTAGGTGAAGACGATCAGGAGCGTGAGCGGGGCGAGCAGGAACAGCCAGGGGGTGGCCCCGCGCCACAGGCGTGCCGTGCGCGGGGCCGGGGCCGGTTGTGGGGCGGCCGGGCCGGGGGCGGGCCGGACGGCCGCCTTCTCGGTGGTGTCCGTCATCAGGACCCCAGGGACTGCTGGGTCTCGGTCCACTTCCTCGCGAGGCCGTCCAGGAAGTCGTCCAGGCTGCCCTCGGTGGCTCCGCGGGCGAGGTCGACGAGGTCCTGGCGGTAGTCGGGCTTGTTGATGCCGACCTCGGAGGTGTTGTCGATGGCCTTCACCTCGGCGCCCTTGGAGTCGTCGAGGTCGAGGAGCCTGACGCCGGCCTCCTCGTAGGGCCCCAGGACGTCGGGCAGCGGGTCGTCCTTCAGCGGGGACAGGGCCAGGTTGTCCTCGGCGTAGCCGGACTCCTCGGTGAACCAGTCGATCCAGGCGCGGGCGGCCGCCTTGTGGTCGGAGTGGATGTTGACGGCCTGGTTGTAGTCGGGCAGCGCGACCGCGCAGAACGTGCCGTTCCTCTGCGCCGGGAAGGGCATGAACCCGATGTCGTCGGGGTTCGCGCCCGCCTGCTCGGCGGCGCCCCGCAGCTGGATGACGGCCCAGGAGCCGAGCCACATGGTGGCGATCTCGCCCTTGGCCAGCTTCGGCTTGGAGGCCTCCCAGTTGGTGGTGGTCGGGTCCTTCTCGGCGAGCCCTTCGCGCACGATGTCGTACAGCAGCGTGTCGGCCGTCCGCAGGTCGGAGCCCTCGGCCCACGGGTTGCCCTCGGCGAGCCGGGTGGTGGCCTGTTCGTCGCAGCTGACCGAGCCGTTGACCTGGGTCCACTGGGTGAGCGGCCACATGTCCTTGAAGTTGGTGTAGTACGGGACAGCGTCGGTCCCCGCCTTGATCGCCTTCAGGGCGGCGAGGAACTCGGCCGGGGTCTTCGGCCAGTCGGTGACGCCGGCGCGCTGCCACACCCTCTTGTTGTAGAGGAAGCCGGGAACCGCGCCGAGCGGACTCTGGCCGTAGACCTTGCCGTTCACGGTGGTGTAGTCGGTGAAGCGGTACTTCTCGCTCCGCTCGGACCGGCTGCCCAGCGAGGCGAAGAACCGGGGGTAGTCCTTCTTCTCGATCACGCCCGGGATCATCAGGACGTCGCCGTAGTTCTCCGTGTTCATACGGATCTTGACTTCGCCCTCGTAGTCGGTGATGGCGTCGAACTCGACCTTCACCCCGGGGTACGTCCTGCGGAACTCGGCGGCGTACTTCTTCATCGTCCCGTCCTGTACGAGGTCGGTCCGGTGGGTGAGGACCGTGATGGTCCCGCTGACCTCGGAGGGATCGTCGGGCGCCTTCGCATCCGCGCCTTTCGCGCTGCCTCCGGTGCCGGTGCAGCCGGAGGCCAGCAGGGCCGCTCCGACGGTGAGGGCGAGGACGGTACGGCGGTTCATGTGCATCAGCTCCGTTCACGGAGGGGGACTCGGGACGGACGAGCACGTGCGGTATGGCTGGTTCGGCACTCTGACAGCGCTGACTCAACCGGTAAAGTCCCATTCCCGCCAACGATGCGAAATCGACACTCGACTCTTCACTGAACCGGTAAAGGGAGTGCGCATGCTGGAGGTCACACCGCTCGGCGAGGGATGGATCCTGCGGCACGGCCCGGACGCGCTGCCGGCCGCCGTGCCGGGTTGCGTGCACACCGACCTGATGGCGGCCGGGGTGATCCCGGACCCCTTCCTCGGCCGGAACGAGACCGAGGTGGCCTGGGTGGGGCGCCGGGACTGGACCTACGAGCGGGAACTCGACGGCTCGTCGGCGCAGGAGCAGACCGACCTGGTCTTCGACGGGCTCGACACCGTCGCCGAGATCTCCCTGGACGGGCGGCCCCTGGGGACGGTGCGGAACATGCACCGCTCGTACCGGTTCGACGTCACGGGGCTGTCGGGGCGGCTGGCCGTGCGGTTCGTCTCCGCCTACGCCGAGGCCGAGGCCGTGCGGGGACGGCTGGGCGAGCGGCCCGCCGCCTACGCCGAGCCGTACCAGTACGTGCGCAAGACGGCCTGCTCCTTCGGCTGGGACTGGGGGCCGACCCTGGTCACGGCCGGGATCTGGCGGCCGGTGCGCCTGGAGCACTGGTCGACGGCCCGGATCGCCCGGGTGCGGCCCCTGGTGACCGTCGAGGAGGGCACCGGGGTCGTCGAGCTGGCCGTCGACGTCGAGCGGACCCGGGTGGAGGCACCGCTCGCCGTGGAGGCGTCCGTGGCCGGGGCGCGGGCCCGCGCGGAGATCGGGGGGACGGGCGGGACGGTACGTCTGCGGGTGCCGGACCCGGCGCTGTGGTGGCCGCGAGGCTACGGCGAACAGCCGCTGTTCGACGTGGAGTTGAAGCTGCTGCACGGCGGCGAGGAGCTGGACGTGTGGCGGCGGCGGATCGGCTTCAGGACCGTGGAGCTGGACCGGCGGGCCGACGCGCACGGCACCGGCTTCACCCTCGTCGTGAACGGCGAGCGGCTCTTCGCGCGGGGCGTCAACTGGATCCCGGACGACGTCTTCCCGTCCCGGATCACCCGCGCCCGCTACCGGGAGCGGCTGGAGCAGGCCGCCGCCGCCGGCGTGGACCTCGTGCGCGTCTGGGGCGGCGGGATCTACGAGAGCGCGGACTTCTACGACGCCTGCGACGAACTCGGCCTGCTGGTCTGGCAGGACTTCCCGTTCGCCTGCGCGGCCTACCCGGAGGAGCAGCCGCTGCGCGGCGAGGTGGAGGCCGAGGCGCGGGAGAACGTCGTACGGCTGATGCCGCACCCGTCGCTGGTGCTGTGGAACGGCAACAACGAGAACCTGTGGGGCTTTCGCGACTGGGGGTGGGAGCCGCGGCTGGCCGGGGACTCCTGGGGCGAGGGCTACTACCTGGGCGTGCTGCCCCGGGTGGTGGCGGAGCTGGACCCGACCCGGCCGTACACGGCGGGCAGCCCCTGGTCCGGGTCGTGGCGGCACCATCCGAACGACCCGGCGCACGGCACGCACCACTCGTGGGAGGTGTGGAACCGCGAGGACTACGCCGGCTACCGGCTCAGCGTGCCGCGGTTCGTCGCCGAGTTCGGCTGGCAGGCGCCGCCCGCGTACGCCACTCTGCGCCGGGCGCTGCCCGGTGAGGATCTCGCGCCGGACTCCCCCGGCATGCTGCACCACCAGAAGGCCGACGACGGCAACGGCAAGCTGGAGCGCGGTCTCGCCCGGCACTTCGCGGTGCCGGACGGCGACTTCGACCGCTGGCACTACCTCACGCAGGTCAACCAGGCCCGGGCGGTCGCGGCCGGGATCGAGCACTGGCGCGCGCACTGGCCGGTCTGCGCGGGCACGATCCTCTGGCAGCTCAACGACTGCTGGCCGGTGACCTCCTGGGCGGCCATCGACGGGGACGGGCGCGAGAAGCCGCTGTTCCACGAACTGAAGCGGCTGTACGCGGACCGGTTGCTGACGATCCGGGGGACGGAGGACGGGCGGCTGGAGCTGGCCGCGGTGAACCAGGCGGCCGGGGACTGGACGGGGACGCTGACCCTGCGGCGGATGTCCGTCGAGGGCGAGGTGCTGGGGCGGCGCGGCGTGCCCCTGGCGGCCGGGGCGCGGAGCGTGGCACGGGTCGGGGTGCCGGACGGACTGGTGCCGGCGGGGCCGACGGAGTTCCTGGTGGCGGACGCGGACGGGCTGCGGGCGGTGCACTTCCCGGTGCCCGACCGGGAGGTCGCCTACCCCCGGCCCGAGTTCGAGGTCGCGCTCGCCCCGGAGGGGATCACGGTGACCGCCCGCACGCTGGTGCGGGACCTGCTGCTGCAGGCCGACCGGCTCGATCCGTCGGCGCGGGCGGACCGGGGGCTGGTCACGCTGCTGCCGGGCGAAGAGGTGACCATCGGGGTGCGCGGCTGGAAGACTCCGGACCCGGAACGTGCTCGATCGGCCCTGTACTGCGTGGAGCCCACCCGATGACGGCAACGCCGACCCCTCGCGTCACCATCAAGGACGTCGCCGCGCGCGCCGGCGTGTCCAAGGGTGCCGTGTCCCTCGCCTTCAACCACAAGCCCGGCCTGTCCGAGGCGACCCGGGACCGGATCTTCCGGGCGGCGCGGGAGCTGGGCTGGGCGCCGAGTCTCACGGCCCGGACGCTGGCCGGGTCGCGGGTGGACGTGGTGGGGCTCGCGGTGTGCCGGCCGGCCCGGATGCTCGGTCTCGAACCCTGGTACATGGAGTTCGTGTCGGGCGTGGAGAGCGTGCTGGCCGAGCACTCCTGCTCGCTGCTGCTGCGGCTCGTGCGGAGTCTGGACGAGGAGGTGGGCGTCCAGGAGGCGTGGTGGCGGGGGCGGCAGGTCGGCGGGTCGATCCTGGTCGACTTCCGGGCCGACGATCCCCGGGTGGGTCTGGTGCAGCGGCTCGGGCTGCCCGCCGTCGCCGTCGGGCACCCCTCGCTGACCGGGGAGCTCACCTCGGTGTGGACCGACGACGCCACGGCCGTGACGGAGGCGGTGCGGTACCTGGCCGCGCTCGGGCACCGGCGGATCGCCCGGGTGGGCGGGGCGGCGGACCTCGGCCACACCTCGATCCGGACGGCGGCGTTCGACGAGGCGGCGGGAGCGCTGGCGCTGGCCGGGGCGTGGCAGGTGGCGACGGACTTCTCGGGCGACGCGGGGGCGCGGGCGACGCGGTCGCTGCTGACGGCCGCGCCGCCGGACCGGCCGACGGCGATCGTGTACGACAACGACATCATGGCGGTGGCCGGTCTTTCGGTGGCCGCGGAGATGGGGCTGCGGGTGCCGGACGACGTGTCGCTGCTGGCGTGGGACGACTCGCAGCTGTGCCGGCTCACCCATCCGACGCTGTCCGCGATGAGCCATGACGTGCACGGCTTCGGGGCGGAGGTGGCCCGGACGCTGTTCTCGGTGATCACAGGGGGTGAGGCCGGGTCGCATCCCGTGCCCACACCCGTCCTGACGCCGCGGGGATCCACGGCACCGCCGAAGGTGTGACCTTCACCGCTGTGCCTGTCAGGACTGTGCAGCCACGTTACTCATAAGTAGCATGGGGACTGAGCGCGCGCTCAGCGCGTCGCAGCAGCACCGCAATCCTGACCCTGGAGGAGAGCCATCGTGCCTCGTACCGTCAGGGACGTCGTCTTCGTCGACGGCGTCCGCACCCCGTTCGGCAAGGCGGGCCCGAAGGGCATCTACCACGAGACCCGTGCCGACGACCTCGTCGTGAAGGCGATCCGGGAGCTGCTGCGCCGCAACCCCGGCCTGGACCCCAAGAAGATCGACGAGGTCGCCATCGCCGCGACCACGCAGATCGGTGACCAGGGCCTGACCATCGGCCGCACGGCGGGCATCCTCGCGGGCCTGCCGCAGTCCGTGCCCGGTTACTCCATCGACCGCATGTGCGCCGGCGCCCTGACCGCCGTCACCACGGTCGCCGGCTCCGTCGCCTTCGGCGCCTACGACATCGCCATCGCCGGCGGTGTCGAGCACATGGGCCGCCACCCCATGGGCGAGGGCGTCGACCCGAACCCGCGGTTCGTCTCCGAGAAGCTGGTCGACGAGTCGGCCCTGTTCATGGGCATGACTGCGGAGAACCTGCACGACCGCTACCCGCAGATCACCAAGCTGCGCGCCGACGAGTACGCCGTGCGCTCCCAGGAGAAGGCCGCCAAGGCGTACGCCAACGGCAAGATCCAGGCCGACCTGGTGCCGATCTCGGTCCGCCGCACCAACGCGGAGGCCGGTGAGACGGGCTGGGGCCTGGTCACCGCCGACGAGCCGATGCGCCCGGGCACGACCCTGGAGAACCTCCAGAACCTGAAGACCCCGTTCCGTGTCCACGGCCGGGTCACCGCGGGCAACGCGGCCGGTCTGAACGACGGCGCCACCGCCTCCCTCATCGCCTCCGAGGAGTTCGCGCGGGAGAACGGCCTGCCCGTGAAGATGCGCCTGGTCTCCTACTCCTTCGCGGGCGTGGAGCCGGAGGTCATGGGCTACGGCCCGATCCCGGCGACGGAGAAGGCGCTGGCCCAGGCCGGTCTGTCGATCTCCGACATCGGCCTGTTCGAGATCAACGAGGCCTTCGCCGTCCAGGTCCTGGCCTTCCTCGACCACTACGGCATCGCCGACGACGACGAGCGCGTCAACCAGTACGGCGGCGCCATCGCGTTCGGCCACCCGCTGGCCTCCTCCGGCGTCCGCCTGATGACGCAGCTGGCCCGCCAGTTCGAGGAGCAGCCGCACGTCCGCTACGGCCTGACCACCATGTGCGTCGGCTTCGGCATGGGCGCGACGGTCATCTGGGAGAACCCGCACTTCGAGGGGGACAAGTGAGCACCACCGCCGAGCTGTTGAAGCAGGCTTCCGAACTGTTCCCGGACGAGGTCGTCACGAGTGCGCACGTACGCCACTTCGACCTCCCCCTGGGTGCCGGGCGCTTCGCCCTGATCACCCTGGACAACGGCCACGACCACACCAAGCCGACCACCTTCGGCCCGGCCTCGCTGGCGAATCTCAACGCCGCGATCGACCAGGTCGAGAAGGAGGCGGCGGACGGCGAGATCGTCGGCGTCGGCATCACCGGCAAGCCGTTCATCTTCGCGGTCGGCGCCGACCTCAAGGGCGTGGAGATCCTCAAGGAGCACGAGCACGCCCTCGCCATCGGCAAGGGCGGCCACGAGGTCTTCAAGCGGCTGTCGCAGCTGGCCGTGCCGACCTTCGCGTACTACAACGGCGCCGCCATGGGCGGCGGTGTCGAGGTCGGCCTGCACTGCACCTACCGCACCGTCTCCGCGGCCGTGCCGGCGTTCTCCCTGCCCGAGGTCTTCCTCGGCCTCGTGCCCGGCTGGGGCGGCTGCACGCTGCTGCCGAACCTGATCGGCCCGGAGAAGGCCGTCTCGGTGATCATCGAGAACAGCCTCAACCAGAACAAGCAGCTCAAGGGCAAGCAGGTCTACGAGCTCGGGATCGCCGACGCCATCTTCGAGGGCGCGGACTTCCTGGAGCAGTCGCTGATCTGGACGGCGACGGTCCTCAAGGGCGAGCTGAAGATCGAGCGCCCGGTGATCGACCGCGGCGAGGGCTGGGACCAGGCCGTCGCCAAGGGCCGCTTCATCGCCGACTCCAAGGTGCACGGCGCCGCCCCGGCCGCCTACCGCGCCCTGGACATCATCGCCGCCGCCAAGAACGGCGACCTGCAGCAGGGCTATGACGCCGAGGACCAGGCGCTGGCCGACCTGATCATGGGCGGCGAACTGCGCGCCGGCATCTACGCCTTCAACCTGGTGCAGAAGCGCGGCAAGCGCCCCGCCGGGGCCCCGGACAAGTCCCTGGCCCGCCCGGTCACCAAGGTCGGTGTCGTCGGCGCCGGTCTGATGGCCTCCCAGCTCGCGCTGCTGTTCCTGCGCCGCCTGGAGGTGCCGGTCGTGCTGACCGACATCGACCAGGAGCGCGTCGACAAGGGTGTGGGCTACGTCCACGCCGAGATCGACAAGCTGCTCGGCAAGGGCCGCATCAACCAGGACAAGGCCAACCGCCTCAAGGCGCTGGTGACCGGGGTCCTGGACAAGGCCGAGGGCTTCGCGGACGCGGACTTCATCATCGAGGCCGTGTTCGAGGAGATGGGCGTCAAGCAGCAGGTGTTCGCGGAGGTCGAGGCGGTCGCCCCGGCGCACGCGATCCTCGCCACCAACACCTCCTCGCTGTCGGTGTCGGAGATGGCGTCCAAGCTCCAGCACCCCGAGCGGGTCGTGGGCTTCCACTTCTTCAACCCGGTCGCCGTCCTGCCGCTGCTGGAGATCGTCCGGGGCGAGCAGACCGACGACGCCTCGCTGGCCACGGCGTTCGGCGTCGCCAAGAAGTTGAAGAAGACCGCGGTGCTGGTGAAGGACGCCCCGGCGTTCGTCGTGAACCGCATCCTGACCCGCTTCATGGGCGAGATCCAGAACGTCATCGACGAGGGCACCCCCGTCGAGGTCGCCGAGAAGGCCGTCGAGCCGCTCGGTCTGCCGATGTCGCCGCTGGTCCTGCTGGAGCTGGTCGGCCCGGCCATCGGCCTGCACGTCTCCGAGACGCTCAACCGGGCGTTCCCGGACCGCTTCACGGTCTCCCCGAACCTCAAGGCGGTCGTCGAGGCCGGCAAGCGCGGCTTCTACGTCTACGACAGCGGCAAGCCCGAGCTCGACCCCGAGGTCGCCGCGCTGCTGAAGCAGGGTGACACCGTCCTGACGGAGGAGCAGGTGCGCGAGCGGGTGCTCGACGCGGTCGCGCAGGAGATCGGGCTCATGCTCGACGAGGGCGTGGTCGCCGAGGCGCAGGACATCGACCTGTGCCTGATCACGGGCGCCGGCTGGCCGTTCCACCTGGGCGGCATCACGCCGTACCTGGACCGCGAGGGTGTCTCCGAGCGCGTCAACGGCAAGACGTTCCTGGCTCCGGGCGTCGCGAGCGTCCCGGCGTAACGCGTTACCCCTGAGGGGGGTGGGGCGTACGGTAACAATCCGTGCACCCGCCCCCCTCTGCGTATGCCTGCACGGATAGGATCCTCACACAATCCGACCATTGTTTACCTGGCTCCGGCGGTCTCCACCCAAGGCCGCCGGTGTCTTGAGAAGGAGTCTTCCGTGGCGTCCTCCCGCCGCCGACCGTCCGGACGACGGGTGTGGCCCAAGCTCAGGCTCCTGCTCCTCGTGGCCGTGGTGGCGGCCGGCGGAACCGCGCTGTACCCGGTGTGGAAGGCGGCCAACCCGGACCCGCCCGAGCTGAAGGTCCGCTACCGCACCGACACCCCGGCCACGGCCGCGGCGGCCAAGCCGTCCCTGGAGGTCTTCAACGACACCGGCACGCCACTGCCGTTGAGCGACGTCACGCTCCGGTACTGGTTCACCGCCGAGGACGAGGCCGCGTACGCCTACAACTGTGTGAACGCCGTCTTCGGCTGCTCGAACGTGGCCGGGCGGATCGTCGCGATGGACAAGCCCACCGGCACCGCCGACCACTACCTGGAGCTGAGGTTCACCGAGGGCGCCGGCGACCTGAAGCCCGGCGCCAACAGCAAGGGCATCGACGTCCAGCTGTTCCGCACCGACCACAAGAACCTCAAGCAGTCCGACGACCGCTCCTTCGACGCGGAGAAGACGTCCTACAAGGAGGCCGAGGAGGTCACCGCGTACAAGCGGGGCGTCCTCGCCTGGGGTGAGGAACCGGACGGCACGAAGGCGAGCGACGAGAAGAAGGCCACGGCGAAGTCCGCGCCCGAGGCGCTGCCCGCCCCGCCGGCCGGGGTGCTGTTCGACGACTTCAACTACCTGGGCCCGAAGGATCCCGCCCTGTTCAAGCACGGCTGGCTGGTCCGCACCAGCAAGGGCGGTCCCGGCATCGAGAACACCTGGTCGGCTCAGGGCGTCAGCTTCCCCACCGCCGAGGGCTCCCACGCGGACGGCCAGGTGCTCAACCTCCGGGCGAGCACGGACGGCACGAAGGCCGGGACGAAGCAGGCGAGTCTCGGCACGGCCGCGAGCAAGTTCCGCGACGGCACCTACGCGGCCCGCATCCACTTCAGCGACGGGCCGTCCACCGGCAAGGCCGGCGACCACGTCAACCAGACCTTCTACACCATCGGCGGCAAGGGCTCGAAGTACAGCGAGCTGGACAACGAGTACATGCCCAACGGCGGCTGGGGCCGGCCCGGTCCCAAGCTCGACACGGTCACCTGGTACGACCACAAGACCAACGACCGGGTCTACGAGACGACCAACAAGAGCCTCGACGCCTGGCACACCGTGCTGATCCGGGTGAAGGACGGCGTGGTCGCCTACTGGCTCGACGGCAAGAAGCTCTTCCTGAGCAACGGCAAGTACGCGCCGCGCGCGGACATGTCCGTGAACTTCAACCACTGGTTCATCGACCTGCCGTTCAAGGGCGAACGCGCCTGGGACATGAAGGTCGACTGGCTCTACTACAACGCGAACGACACGCTGTCGGCGGAGGAGGTCCAGGCCGAGGTGGCGGACTTCACCGGCGAGGGCATGACCTACTTCGACACGGTTCGGGAGACCCGGTGAGGAACAGGCGGTCCGGCGCCCACAGGCACGCTGCCGAGGCAACGGAGAACAAACCGGTGGTGAGCAGGCGCTCCGCGCTGCTGATGGGCGGCGCGGGGGGCGTCGCGATGGCCGGCGCCGGGGCGTGGATGGGCAAGGTGATGGCACAGCCGGCCGCCGCCCCCGCCGCCGCCGAGGGAGCCATCGGAGGCCTCACCACGCCTCCCCTCTACGCCCCCTCCGGGCGCCGCCCGAAGTACCGCCGGGCCAGCTGGTCCCAGCAGTTCCAGTCGGGCCACGGCTGGACGCCGGGCGGCGCGGGCACGGCCTCGGCCGAGGCGAACGACAAGACCCAGTTCGTCCGCGGCACCCAGGCGGTCCGGGTGACCACCAACGGCACCGGCAAGCAGTCCTACGTCCGCAGGACGGGTCTGAGCGCGATGAGCCTGAGCGGCAAGATGATCCGGCTCGTCTTCCGCGTCGACGACGTCACCAACCTGGCCAAGATGGTCTTCTACCTGGGCAGCGGCTCGCTCGCGAACCACTTCGCCTGGACCTTCCACGTCCACTCCAAGACGTCGGCCAACTACGTCCAGTCCGGCGAGTGGGTCACCGTCCACCTCCAGTGGGCGGACGTCAACGCGGCGGCCGGTACGTACTCCATCGGCGCGGACGGCAAGCCGTCCACGAAGACCGGCTTCACGGACATGTCGTTCGCCGTGTACGACAACGCGGGCGGCCCGGTGACCTACCGGCTGCAGGCCGTGGAGCTGATCCCGGACACCGTCTCGGTCTTCCCCAAGGGCGTCGTCTCCATCACCTTCGACGACTCCCACAAGTCGATCCACGACCTGGCCCGGCCGGTCATGGACCGCTACGGCTTCCCCGGCACGGTCTACAACATCGCCGACGCCATCGGCACCGGCAGCTTCCTGACGATGGGCCAGATGCGCTCCATGCAGGACTTCTCCGGCTGGGAGATGGCGGGCCACTCGTACGCCAACGCCGTGCACACGGCCAGCTACCCCAAGCTGACCGCCGAGCAGGCCGACGACGACTTCCGCAAGCTGCGCGAGTGGCTGGTGTCCAACGGCTTCACCAGCGAGCACTTCGCCTACCCGCACGGCGCGTTCCAGAAGACGTCCGACGGCGTGCCGGTCGACCAGATCGCCAGCCGGCACTTCACCACCGCCCGGTCGATCATCTCCGAGACCATCGAGTCCTTCGCCCCGGCGATGCCCTACCGCCTCAAGGCGCTGACCGGCATCAACGACGGCACGGGCATCGGCGGTACGGCCCTGTCGAAGCTGACGGGCCCGGGCGGCAGGCTCGACCGGTGCGTCAACAGCGGCGACTGGCTGATCCTCTGCCTGCACAAGGTCACCGAGGGCCCCCCGGCGACCAGCACCGAGATCGGCAAGGCCGGTCTGGAGACCCTGATGAAGGCGATCGACGACCGGGACATCCCGGTGCTGACGGTCGAGGAGGCCATGGCCTCGTACACCTGAGGCCCGGACGCACAAGAGAGGGGCGGCCCCCCGGCCGCCCCTCTCTCCGTTCCTTCGCGGCCCTACCAGCCGCCGCCCTGCCCATAGCCCTGGCCGTGCCCCTGACCCTGGCCTTGCTGCCACGAGGGGTCCTGGTAGGGGTGGCCGCCCTGCTGCGGGTCGTGGCCGTGGCCCGGGTACTGCTGCTGGTACGGGTCGGGCTGACCGTAGCCGCCGCCCTGCCACTGCTGCTGGCCGGCCGGTGCCGGGGCTCCCCAGGACACCCGCTGCTGCGGGACGGCCGCGTGCTGCTCCTCGTCGTAGCCGGGGATCGGCTGCGGCTGGGAGGGGATGCCGCCCGCCGGGCGCGGCCGGGTGCGCAGGGCCACGCCCTCCAGGCGCATCAGCTGGAGCGTCTCGGTGACCTTCTTGTCGGAGTACGGGTCCTCTTCCTCGAAGATCTCCGTCACGTCGTGCTCGTGGTCACCGGCCACGGACACCTCCACGCCGCCCTGACGGGTGCCCCAACTGCCCTTGTGCAGGGTGAACAGGGCGTAGAAGCGCAGCGGGGTGAGCAGCGTCAGCTGGATCACGCCGTAGATCGGCGCGAGCAGGAACATGCCGAAGCGCTTGACGAAGCCCATGCCGCGGCGCGGGAAGTCGAGGTAGCGGACGTTGCGCAGGTACCCCATGAGCACCATGAAGATCAGGTAGTCCCCGATGTGGTTCAGGAACTGCTGGGGCTTGATGATGGGCAGGATGACCATCGAGTAGAACATCGCCGAGCCGAAGACCAGCCAGAGCGCGAGCTCCATGCAGGTCAGCCAGAAGGCCGGGCGGTACTTCTTCTGGTGGCGGAACGCCCACAGGGACTCGCGGAAGAAGGACTTGTTCCAGCGGACCTGCTGGCGCAGGAAGTGCGGCAGCTTCTCGGGGACGGCGGTGTAGCCCACGGCCGTCTCCTGGAAGACGACCTGGCCTTCCATCAGGCAGTAGTTGGTCATGCGGCGGTCGTCGCCGAAGACGGCCGGCTTGCCCAGGAACTGCTGGTTGAGGAAGTCCGGCAGGTACTTGCGCACCAGCGTGCCGCGGTAGGCGGAGAGCGCGCCGCAGCAGCACAGCACCGACTTCAGCCGGGAGTAGGCGGCCCGCTCGAAGAGGAACGAGTTGCCGTAGCGCAGGTCCTGCAGGCGCGTGAAGATGTTGCTGTCGTGGTTGAGCGCCAGCACCATGCCGGTGGAGGCCATGATCTTCTCGTCGGCCAGCGGCAGCAGCAGTTCGCGCACGGTGTCCCGGGACAGCACCGTGTCCGAGTCGACGCACAGGAAGATGTCGGAGTACGGCGCGGCCTCGAAGCCCAGCGCCAGCGCCTCGCGCTTGCCCTTGTTCTCGGGCTGGACGCTGACGGTGTACTTGACGCCCTTGGCCTCGAACTCGCGGCGCAGCTTCCTGGCCGCGCGGATGCCGGAGTCGTTGGCGCTGGCGTCGTCGATGATGTGGATCTCGTTCGGCAGGCGGCTCTGCGCGAGGAGGCTGCGCATGCCCTGCTCGAACATCACCGGGTCCTCGTTGTAGATCGGGATGACCGCGGTGACCCAGGCGTTCTCCAGGTACTCCAGCTCCTCCCGCCCGGCCTTGGCCGGACGGTAGAACAGGGCGCCGATCATCTTCAGGGCCAGCAGGCCCATGGCGCCCATCGAGTACAGGTGGAGCGAGCCGGCGTCGAGCCGGGTGGCGATCAGCGCGGCCAGGCCCAGGAAGACGAAGTACGAGACCTTCAGGTGCCGCCGCTTGCGGTGGGCCCGACGGCCACCGGAGTCGACGGCTCCCGGTATGTACGTATCGTCGGCAGTCACAGCTTGACCACCCGCGGATGGTCGGCGGACTTGCCCCGGGTGTCGAACAGCGCCCGGGCGCGGTCGGCGAGCGCGTCCAGGTCGATCTCGCGGTGCGGCTGGAGCAGGATGGTGAGGTCGGCGGCCTCGGCGGCGGCGAGGTAGTCCCCGGCCCGCTCGACGGGGGCACCGTCGACGTGCCAGTCCTCGACCCGCGGGTCGAAGTAGACGAGTTCGGCGCCGCGCGTGAGGAGGTTCTCGGCGACGGCCAGCGCGGGGCTCTCCCGCTGGTCGGAGATGTCCGGCTTGTACGTCACGCCGAGCAGCAGCACCCGGGAGCCGCGCACGGCCTTGCCCTGGTCGTTCAGCAGGTCCGCCGCGCGGTTGACGACGTGCACGGGCATGCGCTGGTTGATCTCCTGCGCCAGCTCCACGAACCGGAACGGGATGCCCAGCGAACGCACCTTGTACGACAGGTAGTTGGGGTCGATCGGGATGCAGTGCCCGCCGACGCCGGGGCCGGGGTAGAAGGGCGCGAACCCGAACGGCTTCGTCGAGGCGCACCGGATGGCGTCCCACAGGTCGACGCCGATCTCCCGGCAGAACATCGACATCTCGTTGACGAGCGCGATGTTGACGTGCCGGTAGGTGTTCTCCAGCAGCTTGGCCATCTCGGCCTCGCGGGTGCCCTTGGCCTCGACGACGCGCTGCACGAACCGCTCGTAGAGGGCACGGGCGGCCTTGGTGCAGTCGGCCGTGACGCCGCCGACGACCTTGGGGGTGTTCTCCAGGCCGAAGGAGGCGTTGCCCGGGTCGATGCGCTCCGGGGAGAAGGCGAGGTGGAAGTCGACGCCGACCCGCAGTCCGCCGGCCTCCAGGCGCGGGCGGACGACCTCGTCGGTGGTGCCCGGGTACGTCGTCGACTCCAGCACGACGAGCGTGCCGGCCCTCAGGTGGGCGGCGATGTCGTCGACGGCGGCGTGCACCGCGCCGAGGTCCGGGGCGCCGTGGTCGGTCAGCGGGGTCGGCACGCACACGACCACCGCGGCGGCGTCGGCGATGACCCCGGCCTCGTCGACGGCGCGGAAGCCCTGCTCCAGCATGGTGCGCACGTCGGCGTCGGTGATGTCGTCGACGTGCGAACGGCCGGCGTTCAGTCCGTCGACCACCCGCCGGCTGCGGTCGAGTCCGACCACCTTCAGACCCGCTGCGGCGGCGGATCTGGCCAGCGGCAGTCCCACGTAACCGAGTCCGACAACGACAAGATCCACCGTGGAGGATCTGCTCACGACATCATTCCCCAACCCCGTTGCCACGGCGTCGGCCAGACGCAGCAGCAACCGGCCCCCCGAGCAAAATCGAACAAGTCAAAGGAGGCTAACAAGATCTTCACTTTTTGACCATGTTCATCCAGGGTGCGCCTTGTCACGCGCGCATCTGTACAACCCTCGCCACACTTCGTGTGTCTGGTGCGTCAGGAGCCCCGGAATGAAGGGCTCCCCCCTGTTTCCGGCAGGGCGTCAGATCTCCCGCCAGGCCTCCAGCGCGAGCCCCGGCTCGTCCTTGCGGCGGGTCAGGAGCAGGGTCCCGCTGGACGGCGAGAGCGAGGCCGCGACGAGCTCCTCGTGCTCGTCCAGCGCCACCGCGACCAGGGCGTCGGACGGCAGTTGCGGGCCGGACTCCGTCCACCAGGCCCCCGCCGACTCCTGCTCGGTCGGGTACGCGGCGAAGGCGACCCGGCCGCTCGACGAGCGCTGCGCGAGCACGGTGCAGTCGTGCCCCTCGATGACACAGCGCACCGCGGAGACCGGCCCCGGCCCGGCGGCCGCCAGGAGGGGCACCGGTTTCTCACCGGGCCGCCAGGCGCACAGGTCACCGGACATGTCCGTGAAGAAGACGGTGGTGTGCTCGGCCGACGTGGCGAGCGCGCGCAGGGTCCCGGGACGGACGGCGACCTCGACCTCACCGGCCCGCACCGGCTTCTTCCCGTCACCCTCCTGCCGCCAGTGCAGGATCGCGCCGGGCGCGCAGGCGTACAGCTCGATCAGCCCCGACTCCCCCGCCACGGGGGCCAGCCGCTCCTCGACGTCCTGCCCCCCGAGGTCCAGCCAGCCGCCCCAGCCGCCCTTCACCTTCTGGTTGCGCAGGCTCACCCCGCCGCCCGCGTTGCGGACGAAGACGTAGCCGCGCCCCGGGCCGTCGACGGCCACGGCCGGCGGCCCGGTCCGGTCGCCCTTCTTGTCGGGGTGCCCGATCGGCGCCCAGTCCAGGGGGGCCAGCAGGGGCCGGAAGTGCGTGGTGTGCACGAGCCCCGACTCCCCCGGCACGGTGGGCCGCCAGGCCGCCAGGTGGGCGTAGCGGTCGGCGCCCTGCCCGACCGTCGCGCCCGGGTGCAGCTTCTGGGTGCCGCCGACGGTGCGCGGGGTGCCCTCCCAGGGGCCGCCGGGGCCGCGTTCCGCCCGGCACAGGACGGCTTCGCCGGAGGGCAGGTAGACGGTGAGGCGGCCGTCACGGCCGCGCAGGAGCCAGTCGCCGTTCACCAGTTCACTTTATGCGGGCGCGGCGGCCCGCCGCGGCCCACCCCCGCGTGCCGGGGCGCCCGTCGTGCGACCCTGGCCGCATGAACACCGCTGAGCCTCTCCTCGTCGTGGTGGACGCCGCGAATGTCGTCGGATCGGTGCCGGACGGGTGGTGGCGGGACCGGCGTGGGGCCGCGGAGCGGCTGCGCGACCGGCTGGCGGCGGACGGGGTGCCGGGGGTGCCCGGGCCGGTGGAGATCGTCCTCGTCGTGGAGGGGGCGGCCCGGGGGGTGGAGTCGGTACCCGGGGTCCGGGTGTCGTCGGCGCCGGGCAGCGGGGACGACCACATCGTCGAGGTGGTGGCGTCCGCAGGCGAGCGCTCCGTGCTGGTGGTCACGGCCGACCGCGAGCTGCGCGACCGGGTCGGCACCCTGGGCGCGGAGGTGGCCGGGCCGCGCACGGTGCGCCCGTAACGGCCCGGGACCGGATCGGGCGGCCCG
>NZ_JAPSKN010000027.1:37913-49173 GCF_031181705.1 Streptomyces sp. | reverse complement strand
CACCGACGCCAACACCGATGCCGACACCGATGCCGACACGGGCGCCGGCAACCGGCCGGGGCCGGGCCGACTCCGGGCCCGGCCCCCTCCGTCAAGCCCGGCGCCCCTCAGGCGCAGTCCTCCGTCACGCCGCGTCCGGTATCGGCAGCGGCCGCTTCTCGATCGCCGCCGCCATCACCTCCGGGAACAGATCGGGCGTACAGGCGAACGCCGGTGCCCCCAACGCCGCCAGCGCGGCCGCGTGTTCCCGGTCGTACGCCGGTGCGCCCTCGTCCGAGAGCGCCAGCAGCGTGACGAACTGCACCCCCGACGCCTTCATCGCCGAGACCCGCTTGAGCATCTCGTTGCGGATGCCCCCTTCGTAGAGGTCACTGATCAGTACGACCACGGTCTCCGCCGGTCGGGTGATCTGCGACTGGCAGTAGGCGAGGGCACGGTTGATGTCCGTGCCGCCGCCCAGCTGCGTGCCGAACAGGACGTCCACCGGGTCGTCGAGTTGATCCGTCAGATCGACGACCGCCGTGTCGAAGACGACGAGTCGCGTGGAGATCGTCCGCATCGAGGCGAGCACCGCTCCGAACACCGATGCGTACACGACCGACGCCGCCATGGATCCCGACTGATCGATACAGAGGATGACCTCCTTCTTCGTGGACTGGGTCGCCCGCCCGTAGCCGATGAGCCGCTCCGGCACGATCGTCCGGTACTCGGGCAGGTAGTGCTTGAGGTTGGCCGCGATCGTGCGGTTCCAGTCGATGTCGTGGTGGCGCGGCCGGCTGATCCGGGCGCTGCGGTCGAGCGCGCCGGTGAGGGTGGCCCGGGTGCGGGTGGCGAGCCGCTTCTCCAGGTCGTCGACGACCTTGCGCACGACGGCCCGTGCCGTCTCCTTCGTGGTCTCGGGCATCGCCTTGTTGAGCGACAGCAGCGTGCCGACCAGGTGCACGTCGGCCTCCACCGCCTCCAGCATCTCCGGCTCCAGCAGGAGCGTGGCGAGACCGAGCCGGTCGATGGCGTCGCGCTGCATGACCTGGACGACGGAGGACGGGAAGTACGTCCGGATGTCGCCGAGCCAGCGCGCCACGGACGGCGCCGACGCCCCGAGCCCCGCCGAACGGTCCCGGCCGCCCTGCGCCTTGCCGTCCTTCCTGCCGTAGAGCGCGGTGAGCGCGCCGTCCATCGCCGCGTCCTGACCGGACAGCGCGCATCCGGTGCCGTCCGCCGCGTCTCCCCCGAGCACGAGCCGCCAGCGCCGCAGCCGCTCCTGCGCCGGGTCCGTCACCTCGGCCGTCATCCGTGTCCTCCCCCGCGCGGCCGTTCCCACAGCGGGACCACCGGCACGGTCGCCCTGGGCCGGCCGTCCGCCCCGGGTCCGTTCCTGACGGTGTCCGCCTCCGCCGTCCTCGGCGTCGGCGCGCGCAGTCCGTCGGTCGTCATCCCTCCACCCCCACCGGGTCGTTCCGTGTGTTCATGTCGTCGAGTCCGAGCAGCAGCCGCACCACGGGCAGCACGGCGTCCGCGCGCGCCGTGTCGAGTTCCGGCGCGAAGCCGGGGAGCGCGGAGCCGGGGGCCGCCGCACCTCCTCCGGAGGCCGGTCCGCGCCGGACCAGTTCGCCGAGGGTCCGGCGCACCCCGGGCTCGTACGCCGAGAACGTCCGCCGCAGCAGGGGCAGCACGTCCGTGAACGCCTCCGCCGGCACCCCGGTCAGCCACGCGTCGACCAGCCCGAGCAGCCGCTCGTCGTGCACCAGGAGCATGCCGCCGCCGGAGCCGCCGCCGACGAAGCCCTCGATCCAGGCGGCCCCGTCCGAGGGCGGGGTGCCCGGCGACAGGACGAGTCCCATGAGCCGTGCCGCCTCGTCCTGTGCCAGCTCCCCGTCGTCCAGCAGCAGCCGCACGGCCCGCCCCCGGATCACCCCCGGCACGGTGTCCCGCCCGGACAGCACCCGCAGCACCGACTGCCAGCGCGCTCTGAGGTGACCGCTTCCCGCTGCCGGCGCGTCGCCCAGGAGGCCGACGGCCCCGTGCACCGCGTCCACGTGACGCCGCATCTCCTCCGCCGCGTCGGCGTCGAGCGCGGCGCAGGCCGGGGGCAGGCCGACGAAGACCCGCTCGGCCAGCCCCGCGGCGACCTCGCCGAGAGCCCCGGTGTCCGTGCCGCGGACGTCGCCGTAGCGCAGGGAGCGGACCAGGGCGGGCAGCGCCTGCGCGAGATGGCCGACGTCCGAGTCGAGGGCCGCCCGGTCGGCGAGGATCCGCATCACCGCCGGCAGCGCCTCGGGCAGTTCGGCCAGCAGGCAGCGCTCGGCGAGCGCGGTGACGTCGGCCAGGCCCTCCGCGGCGACGGCGTCCGCCTCGGCCTTGGCGGTCGCGGCGGACAGTACGGTCGTTCCCCACACGCCCGCCTCGGCCACCCGCACGGACAGCTCGGGCTCCCAGCGCAGGCGCCAGGTCTCCCGGAACGTGCCCGTACCGCCCCGCACGGCGGCCGGTTCGCCCCATGCGATGCCGAGCAGCCGCAGCCGGTGCAGCAGCCTGCTGCGTTCGGCGTCGTTCTCCTTGCGCAGGTCGAGCTCCAGTTCCCGCTCCAGCGCCTCCGGCTTCAGCCGCAGCCGGCGCTGCAGCCTGGTGAGGTCCCGCTGCAACGGCACCGCCGGGGCCGTCGACGGCACCTCCCCCAGCACGTCCCCCACGACCAGCCGGTCGTGCACCAGGGCCAGCGGCACGTCCGAGCCCTCGCACATCACCGCCCGCACCGCGTCGGTCGACTCGCTCAGGCCCGGCAGCGGACGGCCGCGCATCGCGGCGAGCGTCTCGGCCAGCCGCACCGCCTCGATGACGTGCGCGGAGGAGACGATCCGGTCCTCGGCGCGCAGCAGCCCCGCCACCTTCGTCATCCACCGCTCGACCGGCCGGTCCGGGGCGCTGAACAGGTGCCCGTACCAGCCCGGCGAGTCGATGCCGGCCCCGTACCCGCTGACCCGGGACAGCCTGCGGTGGGTCCACGGGACCCAGGTCATGTCCGTCTTCACCTTGGGCAGGCCCTTGAGCAGCGCCTTGTCGGCGGCGACGGTGGTCTTCCGCCGCAGGGCGGGCACGTGCCAGGCGCCGCAGACGACGGCCACGCCGTCCCCGAACTCCCGCTGGGCGGACCGCAGCTGGAGCCGCATGTACGCCTCCCGGACCAGGTCCCGGTCGTGGCCCCCGCTGCCGTAGGTCTCCCGCAGCGCCGCCATGGCCTCCTCCAGCGCGGTGAACGGCGCGAGCGCGTCCCCCCGGCCGGCGCCCCGGTGCTCGACGACGTCCTCCCACCACCGCTCCGGGTCGTCGTAACCGGCGGCGTCGGCGAGCACCCCGAGCGGGTCGATCCGCACCTCGGCGGTGCCCGGACCGGAATCGGGGCCCGGGGTGGCGCCCGGGCCGGGGTCGGGGCCCGGGGCGGTGCCCGGAGCGCCGTCACCGTCCGCCGTCCGCGCCGTCTCGGCGTCCGGCGGGGACTCGCCCTCCGCTTCCGCCTCGTCCTCGCGCTGTCCCCAGGCCAGTGTGTGCGTGGCCGGCAGGTCGATGAAGCGGGCCGGGACGCCGTGCTCCAGGGCCCAGCGGAGGGCGACCCATTCCGGGGAGAACTCGGCCAGCGGCCAGAACGCCGAGCGGCCGGGTTCGTCCACGGCGTGGGCGAGCAGGGCGACCGGCGGCCGCATCTCCTCGTCGGCGGCGAGCGGGACCAGGGCGTCCGCCTCGGGCGGCCCTTCGATCAGCACGACCTCCGGCCCGGCCTCCTCCAGCGCCGCCCGCACGGCCCGCGCCGAACCCGGGCCGTGATGCCGCACCCCCAGCAGCACCGGCCCCGCCCCGGTCCCCCGGCCCGCTGGCCTTTCCACATCCGTCACTTGGTTCCCTCCCATCCCCTGTCCGTCCCCGCGAGCGCTCCCCGCCCCCGGTCGCTCACCCGCTCACCTCGCGGCAGGCCCGGTAGAAGTCCTTCCAGCCGTCGCGCTCGCGGACCACGGTCTCCAGGTACTCCTGCCAGATCACGCGGTCGGCCGCCGGGTCGCGGACCACCGCGCCGAGGATGCCCGCGGCGACGTCGCTCGGCCGCAGCACGCCGTCGCCGAAGTGGGCGGCGAGGGCGAGGCCGTTGGTGACGACGGAGATCGCCTCGGCCGTGGACAGGGTGCCGCTGGGCGACTTCAGCTTCGTCCGGCCGTCGGCCGTCACCCCGTCGCGCAGCTCGCGGAAGACCGTGACGACCCGGCGGATCTCGTCGAGCCCGTCGGGCGCGGCCGGCAGGTCCAGGGACCGGCCGATCTGGTCGACGCGGCGCGAGACGATCTCGACCTCGGCCTCGGGGCTCTCCGGCAGCGGCAGCACCACCGTGTTGAAGCGGCGGCGCAGGGCGCTGGACAGGTCGTTGACCCCGCGGTCGCGGTCGTTGGCCGTGGCGATCAGGTTGAAGCCGCGGACCGCCTGCACCTCCTGGCCGAGCTCCGGTATCGGCAGCGTCTTCTCCGACAGGATCGTGATCAGCGTGTCCTGCACGTCGGCCGGGATACGCGTCAGCTCCTCGACGCGCGCCGTCATGCCCTCGGCCATGGCGCGCATGACCGGGCTGGGCACGAGGGCGTCGCGGCTCGGGCCGTGCGCGAGCAGCTGCGCGTAGTTCCAGCCGTAGCGGATGGCCTCCTCCGGGGTGCCGGCGGTGCCCTGCACCAGCAGCGTGGAGTCGCCGCTGACCGCCGCGGCCAGGTGCTCGGACACCCAGGTCTTCGCCGTGCCGGGCACGCCGAGCAGGAGCAGGGCGCGGTCGGTGGCGAGGGTGGTGACGGCGACCTCGACGATGCGGCGCGGACCGACGTACTTCGGCGTGATCACCGTGCCGTCCGGCAGCGTGCCCCCGAGCAGGTAGGTCGCGACGGCCCACGGCGACAGCTTCCAGCGGGCCGGGCGCGGGCGGTCGTCCTGCGCGGCGAGCGCGGCGAGTTCACCGGCGAAGGCGTCCTCGGCATGCGGCCGCAACGCCTCGGCCGGCTCCTCCCGCTTCGGCTCCACGGTCGTCGGTTCAACGGACACAGACATGGCTGAGGGCCCCCTCCAGCTCGGCCGGTTCGGATCTGCCACCAACGGTGCACCACACCACTGACAATCCGTCCTGACCTGCGGAAATGCAGTACCGCAGCCGCTCGCGGACCCGATTGTCAGTGGTGGGATCTACCTTCGATGGCATGACTCAGCAGGGGGTGCGCTGGACTGCGGACCAGGTGCTGGCCTTGGCGCCTGACGCCGCGTCACGCAAAGCGGGAAGCAAACTCGGCGCGGCGGGGCCGTGGTCCGAGGCCGGCAGTTCCGACGAGGGGACGGTGTGGGGGCTGTGCAAGGGCAGCGGGAGCAAGCCGTATCAGACGGTCGTCGACATCGCGGACGCCTCCGGGCCCGCGTACAAGTGCAGTTGCCCGAGCCGCAAGTTCCCGTGCAAGCACGCGCTGGGACTGCTGTTGCTCTGGGCGGGCGGCGACGCGGCGGTGCCGCGGGGGCAGGCGCCGGAGTGGGCCGCGCAGTGGCTGGCGGGGCGGCGCAGACGGGCGGAGGAGAAGCGGAGCGGGGAGGCTGCGGGCGCGCCGTCCGGGTCGGCTGATCCGGAGGCGGCGCGGCGCCGGGCGGAGCGCCGGGCCGAGCGGGTCACGGCGGGCGCGGTGGAGCTGGAGCAGCGGCTGGCGGACCTGCTGCGCGGCGGCCTCGCGTCGGCGGAGCGGTCCGGGTACGGGCTCTGGGAGGAGACGGCGGCCCGCATGGTCGACGCCCAGGCACAGGGTCTCGCCGCTCGGGTGCGGGAGTTGGGGGCGATCCCGTCCACGGGGCCCGGCTGGCCGGTGCGGCTGCTGGAGGAGTGCGCGCTGCTGCATCTGCTCGGCCAGGGCTGGCTGCGGCGCGAGCGGCTCCCGGAGGGCCTCGCCGCCACGGTCCGCTCCCGCATGGGCCTGCCGGTCTCCGCGGACGGCAAGCCGGTACGGGACCGCTGGCTGGTGCTGGCACAGTACGACACGGCGGACACGCGCCTGACGACCCGCCGGATCTGGCTGTACGGCGCCGACTCGGCCCGCACGGCGCTGCTCCTGTCCTACGGCGCCGCCGGCCGCGCCCCGGAGCTGGCGCTGCCCGTGGGGCTGGCCCTGGACGCCGAGGTGGCCTCCTACCCGGGAGCCGGGCAGCTGCGGGTGGCGCTGGGCGAGCAGTTCGCACCTCCGGCACCGGCGGAGACCCGTCCGCCCGGGGTGACGACCTCCGAGGCGGCCGCCCGTTACGGCGACGCCCTGCGCGACGACCCGTGGCTGGAGTCCGTCCCCGTGACGCTGGGCCGGGTCGTCCCGGCCCCCGACGGGGATTCCTGGCAGCTGGCGGACGCCGACGAGGACGCGGCGTTGCCGCTGACTCCCGCCGCGCGGTCCCGCCCCGGCCTGTGGCGGCTCGTCGCCCTCTCGGGCGGCGCCCCGGTCACGGTGTTCGGCGAGTGCGGCCACCAGGGCTTCACCCCGCTGACGGCCTGGCCCGAGGGCCCGGGCGACGCCGTGTCCCTGTGCTGACCCGACGGCGGACGCCCGGCTCCCGCGGCCTCGGGCGGACCCACCCTTCTCACCGATCCACGAATCTTTCAGGCATCACGGGACAACCGGTAAGGGCGAGCCTTCAACCACCTCCGGGCGCCCCACGGAAAGGAAGCTCATGACCAGGACCTCCGCTCCTGTGGACGCGCCCGTCGCGGGCGCCTGGGAGGGGCTCGTCACCACGGCACTGCTGGGCACGGACCGGCGCACCCCGCCGGACACCGCCCCCGGACAGGACGCCCCGGTGGCCCTGCTGGACGCGGCGGCCTTGGAGACCGTCCGGCGGCGGGCCGGTCTGCGTCCGGCGCGCGCGGCGCAGCGTCCGCGACCGGCCCCGGAGGACCGGCGTCCCCCACTGCCCGCCGCTGCCGCCCGCAGACTGGCGATGCTGCTGGCCGACCGGCCCGGCGCGTCCGGCGGCGGCCGCCGCGGTACCGCGCCCGACCTGATGGAGCTGCTGCCCCAGTGGCTGGCGGCGGCGAACGCCCGGGGTTTCGCCCCGCCTCCGCAGCTGCTGCCGGCCCTGCTGGACGCGGCCCGGGGGCGGACGGACCTGCGCCCGGCGGCGCTGGAGTTCGCCGGACCGCGGGCCCTGTGGCTGGCCCGGCTGAACCCGGACTGGCGGTTCGCCCTGCGCGCGGCCCCGGGCGGCGGAGCAGCCCTGCCGCGCCCCGAGGACGACGACACCACGCGGCGGTTGTGGCAGGAGGGCCTGTTCGCCGAGCGGGTCGCCCTCCTGTCCGCCCTGCGCTCCCGTGAACCGGCCGCCGCACGCGAGCTGCTCGCGTCCACCTGGACGACCGAGCGGGCCGAGGACCGGCTGATGTTCCTCGACTCCCTGCGCACGGGTCTCGGTCCGGACGACGAGCCGTTCCTGGAACAGGCCCTGGACGACCGCAGCCGCAACGTCAGGGCCACGGCGGCGGAACTGCTGTCGACCCTGCCCGGTTCGGCGCTCGCGGAGCGGATGGCGGTCCGGGCGGCGGCGTGCGTGGCCATCGACCACACGCGGACCGGCCGGACCGCGGGGACGCCTGCCCCCATGATCGCCGTCGAGGCCCCGCACGAGTGCGACCCGGGCATGGAGCGCGACGGCGTCGTGCCGAAGGCCCCCGCCGGGCGGGGCGAGCGGTCCTGGTGGTTCGGTCAGTTGATGGAGGCGGCGCCGCTCGGCACGTGGTCGCGGCGGCTCGGCGGCCGGACACCCCGGGAGATCGTGGCGCTGCCGGTGGCGGACGACTGGCAGCGCGAGCTGCACGCCGCGTGGTGCCGCGCCGCGGTGCGCCAGGGGGACGCCGAGTGGTCGCGGGCGCTGCTCGGCGAGCCCTCGGCGCCCGAGGCGGGCGGTCCGGGAGCGGTGTCCCTGGCCGAGCGGGCCAAGCTGCTCGGCACGCTGGGCGCCGCCGAACGGGCCGAGTGGGTGGCCGGTTTCATCGCGACGCACGGCCTGTCGGAAGCCTTTCAGCTGCTCGGCGTGTGCGCGGTGCCGTGGGCCCCGCCGCTCGGCCGCGCGGTGGTGGACGCCCTCAACATCGCGCGGGACGCGGGGAGTTATCCGTGGAGTTTCAGTGGAGTCATGGGGCTGGCCGAGCGCTGCCTGGACCCGTCCGAGTCCGGCCGTCTCGACGCCCTGCTGGCCGTACCGGACGAGCCGGAGGACGCGTCTCCGGGAGCGGGCGGCTACTGGGCGGAGGCCTTCCAGCGCCTGGTCACGACCCTGCGCCTGCGCGCGGCGATGATCGAGGAACTGGGGCCGGCGGAGAACGGCAACCCGGCCTAGCGGAACACGGAGAACACCACGCGACCCCGGGCCACGATCACGCCAGTACGCGTCGCGACCACACCGGCCCGGGCCACGGTCGCACCGGCCCGGCTCGCGACCACACCGGCCCGGGCCACGGTCGCACCGGCCCGGGCCCCGACCGGGCCGGCTCAGCCCCCGGAGGCAGCCGGCTGGCGTACGTTCGCCCGGACCCAGTCCACGATCGACTGCGTCGTCGCACCGGGCGTGAAGATCTCCGCGACACCCTTCTCCTTCAGCGGGGCGATGTCCGCCTCGGGGATGATCCCGCCGCCGAAGACCAGGATGTCCGCCGCGTCCCGCTCCCGGAGCAGGTCGATCACCGCCGCGAAGAGCGTGTTGTGCGCGCCGGAGAGAATGGACAGCCCGATCGCGTCGGCGTCCTCCTGGATCGCCGTGTCGACGATCTGCTCGGGGGTCTGGTGGAGGCCGGTGTAGATGACCTCCATACCGGCGTCGCGCAGGGCCCGCGCGATCACCTTGGCCCCGCGATCGTGGCCGTCGAGCCCCGGCTTGGCCACCACCACGCGGATCGGACCGGCTGCCACACCCATCACTGCCTCCATGAAGCGACTGCATCCATCCGTACGGACAAGTACCGCACACATCCGGCACGCCGTACACGCCACCCTGACACGGACGCGCCCCGAACCACCCGGGGAAGTGAACGAACGTTATCTCCAGCATCCCGCAACCGGCAGTTTCGCGGTGCCGACCGAGGGGGAAATCACACGATGGGACAAGCGCAAGGGGAGCCGCAGGGAGGCCGCCGCACCGCCGCGCCACCCATCACGCGCAGCGGCGGTACGTCACGTCGGCGAAGGCACACAGGGCGAGCACCGCACGCACAGCACGCAGGGCACGCACGGCGCACCAGCGGGGAGCCAGGTCACCGCGTCGACCGGGAACCCCGTCTCACCACCGGCGTCACACACGCCGCATGCCGCGCTCACTCCCCGCAGCTCACGCGGCTCACGCCGCTCGCGCGGTCGTCGTCGGCCGTCTTCGCTGCTGCTTTCCACGAGTGCACACGGGGGGCCATGCCGTCCTCCCGCGTGCCGACAGGAGGACGGCCATGAAGGTCACCGGGACGGCTCTGCCTCTTCTTCCGTTCTGCCGGCGCCTGCTGCCGAACCGGCTGGCGGGACTGTCCATGGCGCTCCTGAAGGCCACCGCCCTGGAGGTGGCGATCCTGGCCGGGCACCTCCTGCTGTATCCCTCCGGCATCGCGCAGGAGCGGCGCGGGCCCGCCCCGGCCCTGCCCGCCGACGGCGCGGCCCAGCTGCCGGCGGAGGCCAAGCCCCCGGTGCTGCTGCTGCACGGCTTCATCGACAACCGCTCGGTCTTCGTCCTGCTGCGCCGCAGCCTCGCCCAGCACGGCAGGCAGCAGATCGAGTCCCTCAACTACTCGCCGCTGACCTGCGACATACGCACCGCGGCCGAGTCGCTCGGCCGGCACATCGAGGAGATCTGCGAGCGCACCGGCGCCCAGCGGGTCGATGTGGTCGGGCACAGCCTCGGCGGGCTGATAGCGCGTTACTACGTGCAGCGGCTCGGCGGCGACACGCGCGTGCGGACCCTGGTCACCCTCGGCACGCCGCACTCGGGCACCCGGGTGGCGCCCCTGGCCAACGCGCACCCCATCGTGCGCCAGATGCGCCCCGGCTCGCCGGTGCTCGAGGAGCTCACTCGGCCCGCCCCGGGCTGCCGTACGCACTTCGTGAGCTTCTGGAGCGACCTCGACCATGTGATGGATCCGCTGGAGTCGGCCTGCGTCGACCATCCCGATCTGACGGCGCAGAACGTGCGGGTCACCGGCATCGGCCACCTCGCCCTGCCCGTACACCCCGCGGTCGCCAACGGGATACGGCAGGTTCTCGACACGGCCCGCCCGGGTGAACCGTCCACCGGCCACGCCGGGGACCTGACGGTGGCCTGACGACGACCTGACACCGGTCCGCCCGACGGCCGCCCACCACACGGTCGGGCGACAGTCGGCCCGTGGCCGTCACACCCGGCGCGCGGACTCGTCATACAGATGACACACAGCCCCGCATCACCCAACAGCCTCGAACAAACTTCGAACACAGGGCCAAGCCTGTGCCCGCAGTCCGCCAAAACACGGCCGAATGCCCGTTTCCTGCGCGCGCGAAACCTGCCGAAGATTGTCGTGCCCGCGTACCGCCGGGTACAGTCGCCGCACTGCTCTGGCAGCCCCTGTTGTCGAGGCGAAAGAGAAGTTGGTGAACGACCGTCACCCGTCGGGGACCATGGCCCCGGCTCCGGCTTCCGACGCCGCCTCGGCGCACTACGCGTCGTACGGCACCCAGGAAGCCCAGCACGGCGACTTCACCACGTACGGCGACTACGCCGCCACCGGTTTTGATCCCGCCGGCACGGCCACCGGCTTCGACGCCACCGGCCACACCACCGCGAGTTTCGCCACCGACCCCCTCTTCGGCGACATGCCGGGCAGCGGCCAGGACACGGGGACGTACCACACCGGCCACTGGCCCACGGGTGCGCACGAGAACCCGCACTACGACGCGTACGCGGCCCAGCACCAGGCCGCCTACGACACCGGCGGCTACGACACGGCCTCCTGGCACACCGAGCAGCAGCCGCTGTCGGCCATCCCGCCGCAGGCCGCGCCCTCCGACGCCACCGGCCAGTGGGAGAACGGCACTTGGGCCCAGCCGGACCAGTCCGGGAATCCGGCCGACCGGACCCAGCAGTGGGAATGGGGCACGCAGACCTTCGACACGGGCGCCTTCGACGCCACGCAGTGGAACTCCGACGGCACCGCCGCACCCGCCCCGGACGCCTACGAGCAGCATGGCGAAACCTTCGAGCAGCACGAGAC
>NZ_JAPSKN010000027.1:11483-37813 GCF_031181705.1 Streptomyces sp. | reverse complement strand
GGGAATGGGGCACGCAGACCTTCGACACGGGCGCCTTCGACGCCACGCAGTGGAACTCCGACGGCACCGCCGCACCCGCCCCGGACGCCTACGAGCAGCATGGCGAAACCTTCGAGCAGCACGAGACGGTCACCTTCGAGCAGCACGAGACCGCGACGTTCGAGCAGGTCGCCTACGAGGAATCCGCCGGGGCCGGCTACCACGACCCCGCCGCGGACGCCCACGAGCCGGCCGCCACCGGCGAACTGCCCACCGTCACCCCGCTCCTGGACGGCCAGGAAGAGGTCGAGCCCCCCGCTTCCCGGGCGGCCTCGCGCGCCGGCTCCCGTTCCCGCCGCCGCACCCCGCCCAAGCGCTCGGCGCTGATGACCATCGCGGTGCCCTCGGCGTGCGTGATGGGCGTGGCCGGGATCGCGGCCGCCTCCGTCGGCAGTCTTACGGAGGACAGCGCGGCGGAGGCGCACACCACCGCGGCGGACGTGCAGCCGGTGAAGCCGGCCGCCGCCAACAACAAGCTCGACACCCAGCTGCAGAGCCTCGCCGCCGGTGCCGACGACTTCGCCGACCGGGCCAGCCGTACGCAGGAGCGCATCGACCTCAAGGCCCAGCAGGCCGCCGAGCGCAAGCGGGCGGCGGAGGAAGCGGCCCGCAAGGAGCGGCTGCGCCCGAAGTTCGCCCTGCCGGTCGCACAGCACGGGCTGAGCGCCTACTACGGCCAGTCCGGCATCAACTGGATGTCCCTGCACACCGGCATCGACTTCCCCGTCTCCTACGGCACGACCGTGATGGCCGCGACCGACGGCACCGTGCGCACCCAGTGGAACAGCGCGTACGGCAACATGATGATCGTGACCGCGATGGACGGCACGGAGACGTGGTACTGCCACCTCTCCACGTACACGGTCCCCTCGGGGACGACCGTCAAGGCCGGGGACCCCATCGCGCGCTCCGGCAACTCCGGCAACTCGACCGGCCCCCACCTGCACTTCGAGGTGCGGCCCGCGGGCGGCTCGGCGATCGACCCCCTCTCGTGGCTGCGCAGCCACGGCGTCGACCCGACGTAACGCCGCCCCCGGCCCCACAGGCGGGGGCGACGTCCTCGACGGCCCCCGCCGGCCGGACCGGCGGGGGCCGTCGACCGCCCGGCTCACCGGACTACAGCTTCTCCACCGGCGCGTAGCGCAGCAGCAGCCGCTTCGGCTTCGTGTCGCCGAAGTCGATCGTCGCCTCGGCGTTCGCGCCGGTGCCCTTGACCGCCACGACCGTCCCGAGACCGAACTGGTCGTGCGTGACCCGGTCCCCGACCGCCAGACCCACCACCGGCTTCTCGGCCGTACGGCGGGTGGCGAAGCCGGACGCGCCCGAGGCGGACGAGCGCGAGCGGGACGACGACAGCGAGGCCGCCACGGCGGAGACGGGACCGGAGGACGCGGGCGCGGTCGCTCCCGTGCGCTTCCACTCCACGTGGGCCGGCGGGATCTCCTCCAGGAACCGGGAGGGCGGGTTGTACGAGGGCTGGCCCCAGGCGCTGCGCAGCGTGGAGCGGGTCAGATACAGCCGCTCCCGCGCGCGGGTGATGCCGACGTACGCCAGGCGCCGCTCCTCCTCCAGCTCCTTGGTCTGGCCGAGGGCGCGCATGTGCGGGAAGACGCCGTCCTCCATGCCCGTGAGGAAGACGACCGGGAACTCCAGGCCCTTGGCGGTGTGCAGCGTCATGAGCGTGATGACGCCGTCGCCGTCCTCCTCGTCGGGGATCTGGTCGGAGTCGGCGACCAGCGCGACCTGTTCGAGGAAGTCGGCCAGCGTGCTCTGCTCGCCCTCGCCGCGTTCCTGCTCGAACTCCATGGCGACGGCGGCGAGCTCCTGGAGGTTCTCGATCCGGGTCTCGTCCTGCGGGTCGGTGGAGGCCTGCAGCTCGGCGAGATAGCCGGTGCGCTCCAGGACCGCCTCCAGCACCGTGGCCGGTCCGGCGCCGGACTCGACGATCGTGCGGAGGTCCTCCATCAGCGTGTTGAACCGCTTGACGGCGTTGGTGGAGCGCGCGGCCATGCCGTAGGCCTCGTCGACGCGCTTGAGCGCCTGCGGGAAGCTGATCTTCTCGCGCTGGGCGAGGGCGTCGATCATCGCCTCGGCGCGGTCGCCGATGCCCCGCTTGGGCACGTTGAGGATCCGGCGCAGCGGCACCGAGTCCTCCGGGTTGGCCAGGACGCGCAGGTAGGCCAGGACGTCCCGGACCTCCTTGCGCTCGTAGAAGCGGACGCCGCCGACGACCTTGTAGGGCAGGCCGACGCGGATGAAGACCTCTTCGAAGACACGGGACTGGGCGTTGGTGCGGTAGAAGACGGCGACGTCGCCCGCCTTCGCCTCACCGGCGTCCGTGAGGCGGTCTATCTCGTCGGCGACGAACTGGGCCTCGTCGTGCTCGGTGTCCGCGACGTAGCCGGTGATCAGCGCGCCCGCGCCCGCGTTGGTCCACAGGTTCTTGGGGCGGCGGGACTCGTTGCGCTCGATGACCGCGTTGGCGGCGCTGAGGATCGTCTGCGTGGAGCGGTAGTTCTGCTCCAGCAGGATCGTCGTCGCGTTCGGGTAGTCCTCCTCGAACTGGAGGATGTTGCGGATCGTCGCGCCGCGGAAGGCGTAGATCGACTGGTCGGCGTCGCCCACGACGCACAGCTCGGCGGGCGGGACCTCGGCCTCGGGCGGTACGTCCACGGGGTGCTCGGAGGTGCCGACCAGCTCACGGACCAGGGCGTACTGCGCGTGGTTGGTGTCCTGGTACTCGTCGACCAGGACGTGCCGGAAGCGGCGGCGGTAGTGCTCGGCGACGTCCGGGAAGGCGCGCAGCAGGTTGACCGTCGTCATGATCAGGTCGTCGAAGTCGAGGGCGTTCGCCTCGCGCAGCCGCGACTGGTAGAGGGCGTAGGCCTGGGCGAGGGTCTTCTCGAAGCCGTCGGTGGCCTGGGCCGCGAAGTCCTCCTCGTCGATCAGCTCGTTCTTCAGGTTGCTGATCTTGGCGCTGAAGGACTTGGGCGGGAACCGCTTGGGGTCGAGGTCCAGGTCGCGGCAGACCAGGGCCATCAGGCGCTTGGAGTCGGCGGCGTCGTAGATCGAGAAGGAGGACGTGAAGCCGAGCCGCTTGCTCTCGCGCCTGAGGATGCGCACGCAGGCGCTGTGGAACGTCATGACCCACATGGCGTTCGCGCGGGGGCCGACGAGCTGCTCGACGCGCTCCTTCATCTCGCCCGCGGCCTTGTTGGTGAACGTGATCGCGAGGATCTGGCCCGGGTGGACGTCCCGCTCGGCGAGCAGGTGGGCGATGCGGTGCGTGAGCACGCGGGTCTTGCCGGAGCCGGCGCCGGCCACGATGAGCAGCGGGGAGCCGGAATGGACGACCGCGGCGCGCTGGTTGTCGTTCAGCCCGTCGAGCAGCGCGGCGGAGTCGATCACCGGGCGCGGGGCGCCGTCGCGGTAGTGGGTGTCCCGCTCCGGCGGCGCGTCGAACTTCCCCCCGAACAGATCGTCCGGGATCGACTCCGGAACGTGGTCGTCCTCGGGTGGCGGCGGGGGCTCGTCCGCGGGGCCCCGCTGGGCCTGGAGACTCGCCAGGAAGTGGTCGTCAAAGAGGCTGCTCATCGCTCTCCGAGTCTAGGGCGCCCCACTGACAGCCCGCCGCCGCCCTGAGAACATCGCCGCCCAGCTGGGCCTTCCTGGCCGGTCAGCGGATGGTCGTCGCTCCCTGGAACGGCGCGATCACGTCGTGCGACACGCCGCGCATTCCCGGACGACTCGCGACCAAAGCCTCCACTCCCTCACGCTCAGCGATGCTCCGGCATAAGGTCACGGAAATGTATCGGGCATATCACCCATCAACCTTCACACGGGCCACACGAGTTGGCTACGGTGCGACCGGGCCGCATGACCTCCACCGGCGAACGTCGCCGGGCCGCGCGGCCTCCGCCGAGTCCGGTGTGCCGCAGCGGCAGCCGGAGCCGGGGACCCACCGAGAACCTGGGGTGAATCGGCCCGACTCCCTCCCCGGGAAGGCCGTAGGGCAACCCTTCCGAACCACCCGCCCGAACCCGACAGCTAACCCGGTAGGCGGAACTTTGGAAGGAGTCGCCTCCCTTGGCGTCGCACCGTAAGTCGCGTCCTTCGGGAACGCGCGTGGCAGGCATACGGACCCCCGCCCTCGCAACGGCGGCCCTCACCTCCGTGGCCCTGCTGTCCCAGTCGGCCAACGCCGCCCCCGAGGCCGACGACAAGCCCAGCCTGGAGGAAGTCGAGAAGAAGGTCGACGACCTGTACCGCCAGGCCGAGTCGGCGACCGACAAGTACAACGCGGTCAAGGAGAAGACCGCGAAGCAGCGCAAGCGCGTCGACACCCTCCTCGACGACGTCGCCCAGCGCACCGAGAAGCTCAACGAGGCGCGGGAGAAGCTGGGTTCCTTCGCCGCCGCCCAGTACCGCACCGGCGCCGCCGCCCCGGACACCGCCACGTTCCTGCTCGCGGACACCCCGCAGGACTACTTCGACCAGGCTCAGCTGATGGACCGGATGACCGGCCGCCAGAAGGGCGCGGTCGACGACTACGTCACACAGCAGTCCGAGACGATGACCAAGCGCCAGGAGGCCACCGAGAGCCTGCGGACGCTCACCGAGTCGCAGAGCGACCTGAAGACGGCCAAGGCCACCGTCCAGCGGAAGCTCGCCGCCGCCCGCGACCTGCTGTCGCAGCTGACCGCCGAGGAGAAGGCGCGGCTCGCGGCGATCGAGAAGGAGAGGCAGCAGGAGGCCGCCCGCAGGGCCGCCGAGCTGGCCCGCGAGCAGGCCGCACAGGAAAGGGCCCGCGAGCAGGCCGCGCAGGAGACGGCCCGGGAAGAGGCCGCCCAGCGGCGGGACAGCACCCCGTCGGGCACCGCCTCCGGCTCCACCTCCACGGCCCCGGCCGACTCCCCGTACGCCACCAAGGCCGGCAAGGCGCTCGCCTTCGCCCGCGCCCAGATCGGCAAGCCGTACGTGTGGGGCGCCGTCGGCCCCGGCTCCTACGACTGCTCCGGCCTCACCCAGGCCGCGTGGAAGGCCGCCGGGGTGAGCCTGCCGCGCACCACCTACGACCAGGCCGATGCCGGCACCACCGTCCCCCTGTCCAGTGCGCAACCCGGTGACCTGGTGTTCTTCTACGACGACATCACCCACGTCGGCCTCTACATCGGCAACGGCATGATGATCCACGCCCCGAAGCCGGGCACGTACGTGCGCGAGGAGTCGGTCTACTACGACGGCGAGTCGGCCATCCACAGCGTGGTACGGCCGGCCTGAGGGGTCTCGACGTTCTTGAGGGGCACGCGTGCGTGCCCCTCTCACAACCCGTGCGCCGCTCTCTAGCATCGGCGCTATGCCCGGCTCCTCCTCGTTTGCCACCTTGTGGGCGACCTACGCGCTGACCACCGGCACCCTGTCGGTCGGTCTCGACTCGGCGGGGTACGAGGTCCTCTCCCGCATCGCCCTCGTCCCGGCCTGCGCGGCCTGGCTGGGGACCGTGGCGTACGCCGTGCTGCGGCTGCCGCGGGCGGCGTGGCGCGCGCAGGCACCGGCCGCCCACACCTTCACGGCGGCGACCGCCCTCCTCGGCACCGGGCTCTCGGCGGCCGGCCGGCAGACGTCCGCGGCGGCCCTGCTGGCGCTCGCGGCACTGCTGTGGACGCTGCTGCTCGCCGCCGGGGACCCGAGCCGCGGCGGGACCGTGTTCCTGCGCTGCGTGGCCACCCAGGGGCTCGCCGTGCTCGGCGCCACGCTCGCCGCGGCCGAGTCGGCGGCCTGGCCGGCCCGCGCCGCCCTGGTGCTGTTCTGGCTGGGGCTGATCCTGTACTGCTTCGCCCTGTTCCGCTTCGCCCCGCGCGAGGTGACCGACGGGCGCGGGGACCACTGGCTCGCGGGCGGCGCCCTCGCCGTCTCGGCACTGGCCGGGGCGCGGCTCCTCAGCGCCGACAGCGGCCGCCTCTACCTGTGGAACGACGACGACCACGCCGTCCTCAGCCGGGTCACCGTCGCCCTGCTGGTGCTCACCCTGGTGTGCTGGGTCGCCCTGCTCACGGCCGAGCTCATGTGGCCCCGGCCTGGCTACGACGTGCGCCGCTGGGCCGGTGTCTTCGGCGCGGCCGTGACGGCGGCCGCGGCGACGGCCGTCGCCGCCGCCCTGGACGCCCCCTGGCTCGACGCCGTCGGGGAGGCACTGCTGTGGCTCGCGGTGGCCCTGTGGCTCGCGTGCACCGCCTGGACGGCCGCCGCGGCCCGCGCCGGGTCCCGGTCCGCCGGGGTCAGGTCCAGAGCACGGCGATGAAGACGTTCGCCGCGGTCAGCAGCCCGACCAGGCCGAACAGGCCCTTGTCCACCCTCTCGTCGTCCCGTTTCACGTAGACCAGACCGAGGATCACGATCAGCAGTGCCAGCTTCACGCCGATCTTGATGTTGTTCACGGACTGGTCGTCGGCCTGGTTGAGCCCGACCAGGATCACCCCGGTGACCAGCATCGTCAGGGCGCCGTGCAGCATCGCGGGGGTGTAGCGGGCGGTGCCCTGGCCCATCGCCTTCAGCTGGGTGAGGAAACCGCCCAGGAGCGCGGCGATGCCGATGATGTGGAGACCGACGAAGAGGTGGATGAGTACGTCCATGGGGCCGGAGCCTAATCAGGGGCCCCGACGCCTCCGGCACCGGCCGGCGGCCAGCGATGCATATATGCGCTCCATAGCACCCGATCCCCGTCACACGCCCGGGAAATCGGCGCATCGGTCATCACGCTGAGTTGAGTGGACGGCGTCGAGGAGGCAGCACGGTCGCATACGGTCACCGCCGGTCCTCTCGAAACACTTCCGCGCACCCGCCCCCGGCCCCGCACGCCGAGGTTTAGCGTCCTCCTCCAGGTGACCGGCTCCCCACCGCCGCCCGGGCCAGGGGCGGCAGTCGGCCACCACCGCCGAGAAGGTCCGGCGGCGGTCCGCTTCCCCTGTGCGGGCCGTCGCCGGACGCGCGCAGGCCGCTGTCCGCTCCCCCGACGGCCGTACGCACCCACCGGCGGCCGAGGAAAGGACGTGGCCCGAAGAGTGGCAGCGCACCGCAAGCCCCGACAGCGCTCGACAGGTGGCGGCACGGCCCGCACGGCCGCCACGATCGCCCTGGCGGGCGCGGCGACGGCGACGGGCTTCGACGGAACCGGACACGCCGAACCGCAGCTCACCCCCGGCCAGGTCAAGGCCAAGGTGGACAAGCTGTACCAGGAGGCGGAGGTCGCCACCGAGAAGTACAACGGCGCGAAGGAGAAGGCCGAGGCGGCCGGGCAGCGGCTGAAAGGGCTCCAGGACCAGGCCGCCCGCAAGGAGGAACGGCTCAACACGGCCCGTGAGGCCCTGGGCGCGGTCGCGTCGGCCCAGTACCGCGGCGGCGGCCTGGATCCCGCGCTGCAGCTCGCCCTGTCGGACGACCCCGATCGTTACCTGGAGAACGCCGAGTTCGTCGAACGGGCCGGCAACCGGCAGCAGTCCGCCGTCGCCGGCGTCCGCAAGCAGCTCCGGGAGCTCGAGCAGCTGCGCGGCGCCGCCCACATCGAGCTGACCTCCCTGAAGTCACGGCAGACGGAGCTGAAGCGGCACAAGAGGACGATCACCGGCAAGCTCGGCACGGCACGGCAACTGCTGTCCCGGCTCACCGCCGAGGAGCGCGCCCGGCTCGACGGGTCACCCCGCGCCTCCCGAGCCCCAGGAGCGCGGGACACCCTGGCGGCCCCTGGGTCAGCCGCCTCCCAGACGCCCAACTCCCGCGCGGCCGCAGCCGTCTCCTACGCCTACCAGAAGCTCGGCAGCCCCTACGTCTGGGGCGCGACCGGCCCGAACGCCTTCGACTGCTCGGGCCTCGTCCAGGCCGCGTACCGCTCCGCCGGCGTCTCCCTGCCCCGCACGACCTACTCCCAGATCGACGCGGGCCGCCGCGTCTCCCGCTCCGAACTCCGCCCCGGCGACCTGGTGTTCTTCTACGCCGGCATCAGCCACGTCGGCATCTACGTGGGCAACGGGCAGATGATCCACGCCCCCAACCCGTCCGCCCCGGTCCGGGTCGCCCCGCTCGACGAGATGCCGTACGCGGGCGCCACCCGGGTGGTCTGAGCCGGTCGGGCCACGCGCGGGTGGCCCGACCGCGCCGGCGTCACACCAGTCGCCTGGCCGTCGCCCAGCGCGTCAGCTCGTGCCGGTTGGAGAGCTGGAGCTTGCGCAGGACCGCCGAGACATGCGACTCGACCGTCTTCACGGAGATGAACAGCTGCTTGGCGATCTCCTTGTACGCGTATCCCCGGGCGATCAGCCGCAGCACCTCGCGCTCGCGCTGGGTCAGGCGGTCCAGGTCCTCGTCGACCGGCGGCGCGTCCGTCGAGGCGAAGGCGTCCAGGACGAACCCGGCCAGCCGCGGGGAGAACACCGCGTCGCCCTCCTGGACCCGGAAGATGGAGTCCACGAGGTCCGTGCCGGTGATCGTCTTGGTGACGTACCCGCGGGCCCCGCCGCGGATCACGCCGATCACGTCCTCCGCCGCGTCCGACACGGACAGCGCCAGGAAGCGCACCGGCTGCTCGGCATCGCCCATCAACGGGGCGCAGCGCCGCAGCACTTCCACCCCGCCGCCGCCCGGCAGGTGCACGTCGAGGAGGACGACCTCGGGCCGGGTCGCGGTGATGACCGTGACCGCCTGGTCGACGTCCGCCGCCTCACCGACGACCTCGACGCCGGTCTGCTCGGTCTGCCCGATCTCGGCCTGGACCCCCGTGCGGAACATGCGGTGGTCGTCGACGAGGACCACGCGTACGTGACGCCCGCCCGACTCAGCGGGCCCGGCCGCCCGTGCCGCTCCCGTCGTACCGTTCGCCTCGGTCGGGTCGCTCATGACGTCTTCTCCGCCCTCTCCATCTCCAGCTCGACCTCCGTGCCGCCGTCCGGCACCGCGCGCAGTCGCGCCGTGCCGCCGTTGCGCTCCATGCGGCCGATGATCGATTCTCTGACACCCATCCGGTCGGCGGGTATCGAGTCGAGGTCGAAGCCGGGCCCGCGGTCCCGGACGGACACGAAGACCGACTTCCCCTCGACCTCGGCGTAGACCTGTACGGCTCCTCCCTCGCCACCGTACTTGGCGGCGTTCACCATCGCTTCGCGCGCGGCCTGCATCTGCGCGGCCACTCTCTCGTCGAGCGGGCAGTCCCCCACCACCACGACCTCGATGGGGACGCCGTGGTTGTCCTCCACCTCGGCCGCGTTGCGCCGGACCGCGTCGGCGAGCGTCGTGGGCTCGTCGGCCTCGTCCTTGCCCGTGCCCTCGGGCTTGTAGAGCCAGGTGCGCAGGTCGCGCTCCTGGGCGCGGGCGAGACGGCGCACCTCGCCCGCGTTCTCCGCGTTGCGCTGGATCAGGGTGAGCGTGTGCAGCACCGAGTCGTGCACATGGGCGGCGACCTCCGCGCGCTCCTGGGCACGGATGCGCATCAGCCGCTCCTCGGAGAGGTCCTGCGTCATGCGGACGAGGTACGGGCCCGCCAGCAGCGTTATCCCCACGAGGACCGCGAGGGCCGCCTGCAGGACGGAACCGAGGTGGGCGGCGGAACCCTGCAGGACGAAGATGCCGGAGACACCGGCCGTCACCAGCAGCACGCCGCCCACCGAGCGCAGCAGCGTGACCGTGCGCCGGCGGCGGCCGACCTCGGCCCAGCGGGCCCGGCGGGCGTTGTCCGCCTGCCGCCAGACCAGGGCGACGCCCGCGCCGACGAGGACCATCGGCCAGAGATAGGCGCGGGCCCCGCCGCCGAGGTTCACATTGCCCACGAAGACCATGGCCACCACGACCATGAGCAGCAGGGCCACGATCTGGCCCTTGTCGGGCCGGCGCGTGACCAGCTTGCGCCGGCCGTCGGCCGAGGTCTCCGTGGTGACCAGCGAGGGCGGCCGCTGGGCGTCCACCCCGCCGACGCCCAGCGGGACGAAGAACCAGAACGCGGCGTACAGCAGCGCGCCGAGCCCGTCGGCCATGAACAGGCCGACGAAGACCAGCCGGACCCAGATCACGGGCAGCCCGAGATGCCCGGCGAGCCCCCGCGCCACGCCTCCCAGCCAGCGTCCGTCGCTGCTGCGGTAGAGCTTGCGCGGCGGCCGCGGCTCGGCGAGTGGCGCTGCTGCGGCTTCCGACATGCCACTGATGGTCACACGTGCGCAGGGCCGGAGCATCAGGGTCCGTCCCGGAGACTCCCCTGATCTCGGCAACCGGCCCGTCGAACGCTTCCCGGGCCGGCCCTCAGGGCCGATATCAGGGTCCGGCCAGGGTCGTTCCGACTGCCGCCGCGGCGCCGCGCCCGTCACCATGGACCCATGACCGATCACGAGCACGCCGCGACGGGTCCGGGACCCGGCTCCGGCCCGCGTCCCGCCCCGGGCGCCGGGCCGCAGGGCGCCGCGCCCGCCGCGGGCTCATCCGTGCCCCCGCGCGGCCCCGGGCAGGCGGGCGCGGAGGACCGGGGAGGAGCACCCGGCCCGGGCCAGGCCGGGCAAGCCGTCCCGCCCGGGCCGCCCCACAGGTTCCGCCGCGACCGCAGCCACAAGATGCTGGCGGGTGTGTGCGCCGGGCTCGGGCGGCAGTGCGACATGGACCCGGTCATCTTCCGCATCACCCTCGCGGTGCTCTCCGCCACCGGCGGCATCGGCCTCCTCTTCTACGGCTTCGCCTGGCTCCTCGTCCCCTACGACGACGAGGACGAGAACGAGGTGCGCAAGCTGCTCACCGGCCGCGTCGACGGCCAGGCCCTGACGGCCGTGCTGTTCGCGCTGGTCGGCTGCGGGGTGTTCCTGACGATGCTGAGGAACGGCGGCGTGCTGACCTTCGCCGTCGTCCTCTCCCTCCTGCTCGCCGGCGCCGGGTACTGGTCAAGGCAGCGCGGCGCCCCCAGCCCCGATCCGCTGGCCGCCCAGGCGGCCGCCGACGCCCCGCCGGAACCACAGGCGCCGCCGGTCCTGGCCACCTACCCCTCCTGGTGGCGCGACCCCATCGTCAAGGACGGCACGCACATCGGGGGCACGGGCTACCTCTGGGGCCCCCGCGACACCCGCGACCTCGACATGGCGGCGGCCGTCAACATCGGCCTCGGCACCCGTCCACGCGCCCGTGCGGACATACCCGCCCCGCACACCGGGCCGCCCAAGCCGCGCGGCCCCCGCTCGATCGGCGGCTCGGTCTTCCTGCTGGCCCTCCTCGCGGGCACCCTCGGCACGAGCCGGACCTGGGACACGCACCCGCTCGGCCCCAGCCTGCAGACCGGCCTGGCCTGCGCCCTCGCCGTCCTCGGGCTGGGCATCGCGGTCAGCGCCTTCCTGGGCCGGACCGGAGCGGGCTCCATCCTCCTGGCGATCATCACGACCGGCCTGCTCACCGCCTCGGCGGCGGTGCCCCAGGACATCGGCACCCAGTGGAACCGCACCACCTGGCAGCCCGCGACGGTGGCGGACGTACGGCAGCAGTACGACCTGGGCACCGGCGTCGGCACGCTGGACCTGACCCGGTTGAACCTGGCCGCGGGCCAGACCGTGACCACCCGCGCGGACGTCGGCGTGGGCCGGGTGAGGGTGCTGGTGCCCGAGGACGTGACCGTGCGGCTGAGGGTCGACGTGGGGATGGGCGACCTGCAGTTGCCGGGTGACGACACGAAGGACGTGGACGTGAAACCGGGCCAGCACAAGGAGATGACCCTCTCCCCCGCCCAGGGCGTCAGGAAGTCCGGCACCGTCGACCTGGACCTCCAGGTCGGCATGGGGCAGGCGGAGGTGACCCGTGCCGCGTCATGAACTCCAGCCAGGAAAGCTGATCGCCGGCGCCGTTCTCACCCTGGTCGGCATCCTCTACGCCGGTGACGCCGACGGCGCCTGGGAGACCCCGTGGTTCGTGGCGATCCCGCTCGTCACGGGCGGGCTGTGCCTGGCGGGCGCGGTGGCGTTCGTGACGGGCCGTGCCCGCCGGCGCCGGTCGGCCCGCACCACCGCCGACGGCCCCGGCCCGGACCCGGCGAGGTGACGGCGTTACCGGTACTCGCCCCGCCGCCGCCGTCGCCGCGCCCGCAAGGCGGCGTCCACGGACAGCAAGGGGGCGCCCGCCAGGACGAGCGGGATCCAGGCCATGAGATAGGCGAGGTCGTTGCCGTAGTAGTACGGGTCGGAGGCCCAGCTCACGGTGAGCCACAGGCTGAGGGAGATGAGCGCGCCGCCGAGTGCGGCCAGCCGGGCGAGAAGGCCGAGCAGGGTGCCGATGCCGACGGCCAGTTCTCCGAAGGCGATGGCGTAGCCGAAGCCGACGGGGTTCTTCAGGGACAGGTCGACCAGGGCCGGGACGGCGGAGGAGTCCCGGACGGCACGCATCATGTCGCCGACCGACCCGGACCCGGCCTCCTTCATGAAGGCGCTGTCGGTGAGTTTGTCCAGGCCGGCGTAGATGAAGGTGACGCCGAGGAAGATACGCAGAGGGAGCAGGGCGTAGCGGACGGCGGTGTCCCGCCAGTCGCCCCTGCCGTCTGGGTAGGGGGTGTGCGTGTCCGTTCTCATGCTGTGCGTCATCGCTGCGTAGCCGCCTCTCGCCCGCCGGTGCCGAGACCCCCTCAACAGACCATACGTACGACAAACAGACCCGGCTCAATCCTGCACGTCCGGCTTTTCCGACGCGTGGGGTGTTCTACCCGCCCGCAGCCAGGGCTGAAGCACGACGCGCCCGCACCCCCGGCGCGCCCCGCCCCGCCCCGCCACCGTCAGGCGACGACGCGCACCTTGACCCGGCGCTACTCCGTCACCTCCACCGCATACCGATTCGTCTCCACCCCCGCAGCGGTGACGACCTGCACCTCCACCCGCCCCGGCTCCACCTCCACCGGCACCGGCACGGTCAGCAGCGTGTCCGTCGGATTCCGGAACCCCCCGGGCACCGGCACCAGCGGCACATGGACATGCACCGCGCCCACCCGCACGACCATCCGCGCCAGCCGGTCCGCCCCCTGCGCACCCGGCGGCACGAACCCCGCGCCCCGGATCTCGATGTCGTCCCCCGTCCGGATCGGCGCGTCCAGGTCCCCCGCCTCCCGGGCCCGGACCACGGAGAGGATGACCGGCCGGCCGCCCTCCGCGTACTTCCCGGCCATGTACGTCGCCGCCGACACGAGCACCACCACCGCCAGCCCCCACGGCAGATCCGGCAGCTGGTCCGGCCGCCTGGCCAGCCGTACCGCCGCGAAGAGCAGGGCGACGCCGCTGATCACGACGTACTGGATGTCGGCGAAGGTGCCCCGCCCGGCGTCGTCGGTCAGCAGGTCGGCCGCGCGGGGCCGGTCGGCGCGTACCTTCTGCAGGCGCTGCCCCAGCACCCGCAGCCCGACCACCCGCCGCACGAGCACGGCGATCCCGCACACCACGGCGAGCACGGTCACCACACCGGCGCCCCGGGCGATTTCCAGCCCGGAGATCAGCGCGTCCCGCTCCCGGTGCCGGGAGGCGGCCGCGAGCCGCCCGGCCAGCACGAGCACCGAGTAGGCGACGAAGAGCACCCACACCGCGGCGACGGTGCGGGACGTCGACAGCCGGTTGTCCTCGCCGATCAGGGGCGCCAGCGCACCGCCCTTCGCCCGGTGGAACCACGACGCCGCGGTCAGCGCGCCGGCGACCACCAGCGCCGCGGCCAGCCCGGCCGTACGGGCGGACGTCCAGCCCGCGCCGACCGCGGTGAGGGCCTGCCCGAGCAGCAGCAGCAGGACGCCCGCCCAGACCGCGCCCGCGGTGCGGCGCCACAGGCCGGCCAGCCAGGCCTGGCCCTCCGCGCGGCCCCGCTCGGCGACGAGTCCCGCGGACTGTGCCAGTTCCTCCGAGACCCATTGGCGGGAGGCCGAGGCGGAGTGGGCGACCGCGGCCGGCAGCCCGTGCCCGGCCGCGAACTCGTCGCGCCGGCGCAGGAACGCGGCGACGGCCCGCCGATGCCCCTCCCGGGCCCCGTGCGGACAGTCCCCGCAGGCGCACCCACCCCCGTGGGCGCCCCCGGCCCCGACCCCTGCTCCGGCCCCGCCCGCATGGCCGCCCGTGTGGCCGCCCGTGTGACCCCCCGGATATCCGCCCGGATACCCACCCCGGTACCCGCCCGCGGACGCACCCTCCCGCACACCCGGATGAGCGCCCGCGGACGCACCCGGATACCCACCCGCGTGCCCGCTGCCGTACCCGCCCGCGTCCCCGCCGCCCTGCCCCGTCTCGCGCACCGCCACGCCCGACGCCCGCCTTCCCGCGACCCAAAGTACCGCCGGTCTTCCGGACCCCGGAAACACCGCTGTGCAACTCCCGTGCGACGAGGACGAATTGTGCCCTACCCCACCCGGTCCGCGTCCGTCCCGTCTGGTCAACACGGGTGACGTTCGGCGTGCCGTGTTGACCTGGCTGCGAGAATTCCCCCATGGCCGAGATCAGCCAGCGCGACGGCACGTGGGCCTTCGACGGCGGCACGGTCCGGATCACGCCCGGTCTGCACCGCTCCGTGCCGCTGTTCCGGCAGACGTACGGCGAGATCGCCGTGCCGCTGGAGGCCGTCGCGGGTGTCGTCCTGGAGCCCGAACGCAAGCGCGGGCGGCTCCGGTTGCGGCTGCGCGAGGGCGCCGACCCCCTGCTCCAGGCGACCGGCGGGCGGCTGCCGGACGCGGCCGACCCGTACCGGCTGGCGGTGGACGCCGACCGTACGGGGGTCGCCGAGTACCTCGCCGAGGAGATCCGCCGGGCGCTGCTCCTGGACGGCATACCCAAGGAACCGGTGAAGGCCTATCTGCTGCCCGGCCCGCCCGTTCCGGTCTCGGTGCGCTCCTCGGACGGCACGGTCTCCTTCGACGGCACCCAGGTGCGGATCGACTGGTCGGACACCTCCGAGCGGGTCAAACGCGCCACCGGCCCGCGGATCATCGGCCTGGGCGAGCTGGTGCGGGTCGAGTGGCTGCCGAACACCGGCCACGAGGACGGCTTCCTGCGCTTCGTGACCCGCGAGACGGTGTTCTCGAAGCTGCCGCCGGAGAAGGACCCGTACGCCCTGGACCTGTGGGGCAGCGCCCGCCGTGACCTGCTGACCGCGCTGGTCGCGACCGCGGTCACCGCCCGCCTGCCGCACCCTTCCACCCGCCCTGCCCCCGGTGACGAGGCGGTCGACGGGACCGGCACGCGCCCCACGCACAGCCGTCCGGTGCCGCCGGCCGGCTCCGACCACCACGACGTACTGCTGCGCCGGCTGCGCGAGTTGGGGCGGCTGCACCGCGACGGCATCCTCACGGACGAGGAGTTCGCGATGACCAAGGCGGCGGTACTGCGCGGCTTCTGAGGACGCCTCCGGCCTAATTCAGCAGATCCGGCTCGCTGCGGCTGATGTCCCGCCACATCGGCTGGTAGTTGATCCACGCCACCAGGTCGCCGCCGAGCTGTTCACGCGTGGCCACGGCCATCCGGTGGTCGATCCTAACCGGCCGCCCGGCCGCCTGCGCGGTCAGCTGCACCTGGCAGGACCGCTCCATCGACACGAACCACCAGGCCGCCGCGTCGACCGAGTCGCCGACGGTCAGCAGCCCGTGGTTGCGCAGCACGAGCGCCTTGCGGGAGCCGAGCACGCCCGCGATGCGCCGGCCCTCCTCGGCGTCGACGGCGACACCGGTGTAGGTGTCGTAGAGGGCGTGGTCCTCGTAGAAGGCGCAGCTCTCCTGGGTGATCGGTTCCAGGAGTTCGCCGAGGGCCGCGAGCGCCCGGCCGTGCACCGAGTGGCAGTGGGCGACGGCGACCACGTCCGGGCGGGCGGCGTGCACCTGGGCGTGCACGGTGAAGGCCGCCTGGTTGACGTGGTACTGGCCCTCGACGACCTGGCCGTCCTGGTTGGCGAGCACGAGGTCGCTCACGGTGACGTGCCGGAAGGGCAGTCCGAAGGGGTTGACCCAGAAGCAGTCGCTGTACTCCGGGTCGCGGGCGGTGATGTGCCCGGACACTCCGTCCTCGTAGCCGAGCCGGCCGAAGATCCTCAGGGCGCCCGCGAGGCGTTCCTTGCGGTGCCGGCGCTCGTCCTCGACCGACTCGTGCATCGGCGGCATCGCGAACCGCAGCCGGTCGGTGGGCAGCGGCAGGGGCGGGGTGGGCCCGTGCATAGGTCCTCCAGCGTCGCTCTCGTACGGGGCGGAAGTTACCGCCGGTGCTGCCGGGAAGACAGCGCCGTTTCGTAAAGAAGGATCGAGCGCCCCTGTGAGCACCCTGCACACACCCGTGTGCCCCCGGGCTCCCCCACCCCACGAATAGCCGACAGAAGATGTCGGAATTCGGCGCCACACTCTCCGTATGACAGCGAACTGGGCGGCATTCACCACCGCCGAACCGGATCTGGCCGGCACGGTCGAGAAGCGCTTCGGCGCCTACACCCACCACATCCTCGCCACCCTCCGCAAGGACGGCTCGCCCCGCACGAGCGGACTGGAGGTGCGGTTCCTCGGCGGCGAGCTGTGGCTCGGCATGATGCCGGACTCGCTCAAGGCGCGGGACCTGCGCCGCGACCCGCGCTTCGCGCTCCAGGCGAACCCCGGGGAGGGCACGGGCATGGGCGGCGGCGACGTCCGTATCAGCGGCCGGGCGATCGAGGTCGACGACGCCGAGACGAAGGCCGGGTACGTCGAAGAGGTGGAACCGCCGGAGCCGTTCCACCTCTTCCGCACCGAGCTGACGGAGGTCGTGCGGACCTACGTCGAGGACGACACCTACCTCGTCGTCCAGGTCTGGACGCCCGGCGCACCCCTGCGCACGATCAAGCGCACGTAGGAGTCACCCGGGGAGTGCTCACTCCCACTCGATGGTGCCCGGCGGCTTCGAGGTGACGTCGAGGACGACGCGGTTGACGTCGCGCACCTCGTTGGTGATGCGGGTGGAGATCCGCGCGAGGACGTCGTACGGCAGGCGCGACCAGTCGGCCGTCATGGCGTCCTCGGAGGAGACGGGGCGCAGCACGACGGGGTGGCCGTAGGTGCGGCCGTCGCCCTGGACACCGACGCTGCGGACGTCCGCGAGCAGGACCACCGGGCACTGCCAGATGTCCCGGTCGAGGCCGGCCGCCGTCAGCTCCTCGCGGGCGATGGCGTCGGCCTCGCGCAGCAGGTCCAGGCGCTCCCTGGTGACCTCGCCGACGATGCGGATGCCCAGGCCGGGGCCGGGGAACGGCTGGCGCTGGACGATCTCCTCCGGCAGGCCGAGCTCCTGGCCGACCATCCGGACCTCGTCCTTGAACAGCTTGCGCAGCGGCTCGATGAGCTTGAACTCGAGGTCCTCGGGCAGGCCGCCCACGTTGTGGTGGGACTTGATGTTGGCGGTGCCGGTGCCGCCGCCGGACTCGACGACGTCCGGGTAGAGCGTGCCCTGCACCAGGAACTCCACGGCCGGGCCCTCGTCGGCGATGATCTCGGCCTGGGCCTGCTCGAAGACGCGGATGAACTCGCGGCCGATGATCTTCCGCTTCTCCTCGGGGTCGGAGACCCCGGCGAGCGCCTTGAGGAACCGCTCCTCGGCGTCCACGACCTTCAGCTGCACGCCGGTCGCGGCGACGAAGTCCTTCTCGACCTGCTCGGTCTCGCCCTTGCGCATCAGGCCGTGGTCGACGTACACGCAGGTCAGCTGGGAGCCGATGGCCTTCTGCACGAGGGCCGCGGCGACCGCGGAGTCCACGCCGCCGGACAGGCCGCAGATGGCGCGCTTGTCGCCGACCTGCTCGCGGATCGCGGCGACCTGCTCCTCGATCACGTTGCCCGTGGTCCAGGACGGGGTCAGGCCCGCGCCCCGGTAGAGGAAGTGTTCCAGCACCTGCTGTCCGTGCGTGGAGTGCATCACCTCGGGGTGGTACTGGACGCCGTAGAGCTTCTTCTCGTCGTTCTCGAAGGCGGCGACCGGGACGACGTCCGTGGAGGCCGTGACGGAGAAGCCCTCGGGGGCGGCGGAGCAGGCGTCGCCGTGGGACATCCAGACGGCCTGCTCGGCCGGGGTGCCCTCGAAGAGGGTGGAGGAGACCTTGGAGACGTGCAGGTCGGTGCGGCCGTACTCGCGGGCGCCGGTGTTGTCGACGGTGCCGCCCAGGGTCTGCGCCATCAGCTGGAAGCCGTAGCACATGCCGAAGACGGGGACGCCGGCCTCGAAGAGCGCGCGGTCGAGGCGGGGGGCGCCCTCCTCGTAGACCGACGAGGGGCCGCCGGAGAGGATGATCGCCGCGGGGTTCTTGGCGAGGATCTCCTGGACCGGCATCGTGCTCGGCACGATCTCGCTGTAGACCCGCGCCTCGCGGACGCGACGGGCGATGAGCTGGGCGTACTGCGCGCCGAAGTCGACGACCAGGACGGTGTCGGTGGCGCTGGCAGCGGGAGACGCTGATGACACGGGGTGCCTTCCGGCGGTGGGGCGGGGGTCTTGTGCCACCCGATTCTACCGAGGTGCCCGCCGGGAGTGTCGCGCCCGCCGTACGCACCCGGCCGCGGGCCCGGTGTCTCACCATGCGAACCCGTTTGGACGCCCCTGCGCCCCGGGGCATACTGGCCCCATGCACGCGCACACGACCTTCGTCTTTACCTATGGCACCCGGCCCGCCGGCTGCCATGGTCGTGCTGCTTGAGCAACTGACAAGCGACTTCCCAGGCGCCCCGGGCCGACAAGGCCCGGGGCGCCTGCCGTCGTCGGGGCTTTGCCGGACCGGGGCACCCTTGACGACGAGGAGCCCCTCATGACCGCCACCGACGTGACCGGTGCCCGCACCGCCGAGGCCGCCGACGTGATCACCGGCGCCCGCGAGCGGATCGACGCGCTCGACGACCGGATCATCGGGCTGATCCAGGAACGGGCGGCCGTCTCCGCCGTCATCCAGGAGGCGCGGATCGCCTCCGGCGGCCGGCGGGTGAACCTCTCGCGCGAGATGGAGGTCCTCGGCCACTACAGGGAGGCCCTGGGCAAGCCGGGCACGACGCTCGCGATGACCCTGCTGGAGCTGTGCCGCGGAAGGATCTGACCCGCCCGAGGAATCCGCGTTCGCGGGACAGACGTACGCATCCTCCTCACCCGTACGGCGCGTGACCGCCCGGGGGCCGGCTCGTTGGTCCCGGTGTCCGTGCCAGCCAGGCGCGGGCCCGAGAGAACCACGCGTGGCTCGCTGGGGCGATGAGACGGACGGATCGTGCCGTGCGTCGTGGGACCTCGCTCCAGGGAAGTGACCGGACGGCAGGGGACAGCAGCCCGGTCACCCAAGAGAACGGTCGGCCCCGGGGACGCCCGGGGCCGGCCGCCGGACAGTGCAAGAACGCACAAGGCTGGGCCGAACGGTTGCGGGCGCCGCGTTCATCCAGCACGATGCGTACACAGCCCCAAGTCCCCTCACGGGCATCCGTATTGCCCCGTTGCCAGAGGTACAGACCAGCGGCGCAACCCCCCGGCGCCGCTTCCAGGCACCGGCGCTGCCCTGACGTCGGTGCTGACGAGAAGAAGGGCCCCGCGGCTCCACCCCGCGGGGCCCTTCGCTCCGCGCCGACTGCCGTCCGGCCCGGTCAGGTGCGGGTCACCGTCCCGCAGGGGCCGCCCGTGTCGATGCCGCGGCTGCGGTCGTAGGGGTCGATCGTCGGGCCCGCGGGATCGCGGTCCTGGTCGTCGCTCGACGGGAACCGCGGATGCAGGTAGCCGTCGTGCGCGTCGCAGGCCGAGTTGCCGATCTCCTCGTCGTACTTCTTGACGCTGAGCCGGCCCGGGGTGACCCGGTAGCGGGTGGGGTCGGGGAGCTCGACGTCGATGACCCGCCGCACGATGGTGCGGGCGACCTCCGGGGGCCCGTCGGCTCGGGTGACCGCGTAGACGAAGGTGTAGTCGGCGTGCACCACGACCCCCGCGTGCGAGCCCTTCTCGAACGTCATGCGCCCGCGCGTCTTGACGACGTCGCCGACCGGCCGTATCTCGTCGGGGTCGAACCGGCTGAACATCGACAGCGGGTCGTTCCGCTCGCTCGGGGAGCGCAGCGCGGTGTTCAGGTCGTCGAGCAGCTCCGGCTGCTTGGGGTCGAGCACCGCGAGGGCCGCCCCGGGGCGGGCGCCGCGTACCGTCCGCGGGTCGAGGTTGGCGCCCACCAGCAACCGCTTCGTCAGCTCCAGCGCCTGTGCGACGCGGTCCTCGGGGACCGGGCCGACGGCCTTCGCCTCGGGCAGGACGATGCCGGCCGCGCCGTCGGCCCAGCGCAGGGCCGGGGAGCCGGCGAACGGCTTGTCCAGGGTGGGGGTTTCCGGGGTCGAACCGCCGGGCGGTGCGGTCGGTGCCGCCGTCTCGGCGGGCAGCGGGGAGGCCGCGGCGGCCTCGGGTCCGTCCGAGCCGAAGGGGTCGCCGGGCAGCAGCGACGGCTTCAGGGCCACCAGCGCCACGGCGGCGGCCACCGGGACCCCGAGCACGGCCCACAGCTTCCGGCGCCGCGCCGCGCGCCGGTTCGCCGCCAGGGGATCGGGGCCGGTGCGCCAGCCGGGGGGCAGCTCTCCCCGCTCCTCCTGCCGGCGCAGCCGCTCGGTCACCATGCGCGCCCGCGCGGAGGGCTCCTTCGGGGCCGAGGCACGGATGTCCCGCTCGGTGTCGCGGGTGAAGTGTTCCCAGACGTCGTCGGGGATCTCCGGGGCCGACGGCTGATCGTCGGACGGCTTTTCAGACACGAGGCATAGATCTAAGCGGGTGGAAAGCGCCTTCACAAGAAGATCGCGGGTGTGACGCAGCACACATAAGAATCCTGTGAACGTCGGCACAACCATTCACAGGTTTCACGGATCAAACCTGCCGAACCACGGGCCACTCCCGCGCCCCACACGCGGAGGCCTCCCCCAACGTTCGTACCGCAGCCCGCGGTACGCCGGACTTTCCGAGGTCTTCATGAAGCTTCGCCGCGCCATGGCAGCAGCGGCCGCCACGGCGGTCATAGCCCCGGTGGCACTGCTCGCGGCACCGGCCGCGTACGCGACCGACGAAACCACGCCCACGCCGAGCGCGTCGGTGAGCGAGTCCGCTCCCGAGACGTCCGCCTCGCCGTCGGCGACCGAGACCACGCCCGAGACGTCGCCGTCTCCGAGCACGTCGGTGAGCGAGTCGGCTCCCGAGACGTCGAGCTCGCCGAGCGCGTCCGCGACCGAGTCCTCCCCGTCGCCCTCGGCGTCGGAGCCCGAGGAGTCGGAGTCCCCGGACCCCGAGCCCTCCATCTGTGAGGACACCAAGGTCGACGTCAGCATCTCCGGCCTGCCCGGCAAGATCGCGGCGGGCAGCGGCTGGCACAAGTTCTCGCTGAACGTGCTGAACGACTCCGACTCCACGCTGAACGACCTCAACTTCTTCGCCGGGGCCTCCCCCGACGAAAACGGCGAGGAGCTGTTCTCCAGCAAGCAGGTCCAGCTCCAGGCCTGGGACCCCCAGGACAAGATCTGGGTCGACCTCAACGAGGATGGCTACGCGGTCGGGTACGTCGGATACACCGACGAGCTGAAGTCCGACTACGAGGTCAACATCCCGCTGCGCCTCAATGTCAGCAAGTCCGCCCCGGTCGGCGCCGGCTTCTCGCTCGGCGCGACGATCTACGGCGACAACGACGCCGAGTGCACCGGCTTCGGTGACGTGTCGTACAAGTTCCAGATCGTCTCCGCCGGCACGGACACCGGTGGCACCAAGCCGCAGGAAGGCGGCAAGGCGCCCGTCACCGACGACAAGCCCAGCGGCAACACGCCGGAGGTCACCGGCAGCCTCGCCGAGACCGGCTCCAGCTCCGCCCTGCCGATGATCAGCCTCGTCGGTGGTGCCGCGGTCGTCGCCGGTGCCGGCGCGATCTTCGTGGTCCGTCGCCGCAAGGCCGGCGCGGAGGCGTAAGCCACAGCGGCCCGTGGGCCGTCGCACCGCAAGCAGAAGAGGGACCTGCGCTCGGAGGGGGGCGCAGGTCCCTCTTCTGTCCGCTCCGCCTACTTCTTCGGCGGTACCGGCGGGATCCCGAGGAACGGCAGCCGCAGCGCCCCGAAGGCCTCCGCCGGGACCGCCGGGGACTTCGGCTCGACCGGCTGCAGCCGCACGTAGGCGCTGCCCTGCTGGGGGCGCGGGTCGGGCTCGCCCTTGTTGGGCCAGAAGGACATGGCCCGTTCGGCCTGGGCGGTGATCGTCAGGGACGGGTTCACGCCCAGGTTGGCGGAGACCGCGGCCCCGTCCACGACGGAGATGCCGGGGTGGCCGTAGAGGCGGTGGTACGGGTCGATCACGCCGCTCTCGCGGGAGTCGCCGATGGGGCAGCCGCCCAGGAAGTGCGCGGTGAGCGGGGTGCCCATCAGCTCGCCGACGTTGGAGCCGGCGAAGCCGTTGATCTCGGCGGCGAGGGCCGAGGCGCCCTCCGTGGCCGCCTTGATCTGCTTGGGATTGGGGGCGCCGTGGCCCTGGCGGGCGGTGAGCAGGCCGCGGCCGACACCCGACGGTTTCAGGTACGTCGTCAGGGAGTTGTCCAGCGACTGCATCACCAGGCCGATGATGGTCCGCTCCGACCAGCGGCGGTTGGACAGGGAACGCAGCACGAGCACGGGATGGCGGGCCGCGTTCGCGAGGAAGCCCAGGACCCGTGAGGTGCCCGAGTTCCGCCCCGCGTAAGGGACTTGGAGGATGGACAGGCTGCCCATCGAGTTGGAGCCCTTGCCGTAGCGGACCGGCTCGATGTGGGTGTTCGCGTCGGGGTGGATCGAGGACGTGATGGCCACGCCGCGGGTGAAGTCCGCCTTGGGCGCGCCGTGGGCCTTGCGGTAGCGCCGGTCGTCGGTCTGGGCGCCGACCAGGGCCTCGGAGTTGGTGCGGGTCAGCTCGCCCAGCCTGTCGCTGACGTGCGGCAGTTGCCCGCCGGCCTTCATCCGGTGCAGGAGCGTCTGTGTGCCGTAGGTGCCGGCGGCGAGGACGACCTGGCGGGCCCGGTAGGTGCGGCCCTTCGCCTTGCGGCGGTCGGTGGGCAGGGTGGCGACCGCGTAGCCGCCGCGCGAGTCGTCGGTGACCGAGACGACCGTGGTGAGGGGGTGGACGACCGCGCCCGCCTTCTCGGCGAGGTGCAGGTAGTTCTCGTTGAGGGTGTTCTTCGCGCCGTGGCGGCAGCCGGTCATGCACTCGCCGCACTCCGCGCAGGCCTTGCGGGACGGGCCCGCCCCGCCGAAGTACGGGTCCGGCACCTCCTGGCCCGGTTTCGCGGTGACCGTGCCGTCGGCGTCCCGGCCGTCGCCGAAGAAGACGCCGACGGGGGCGAGGTGGAAGGTGTCGCCGCAGCCCATCCGCTCCGCCGCGGCCTTCAGGTGCACGTCGGAGGGGGTCATGGTCGGGTTGGTCCGCACGCCCAGCATGCGGCGGGCCTGGTCGTAGTACGGCGCGAGTTCGTCCTGCCAGTCGGTGATGTCACGCCACTGGGGGTCCTCGAAGAACGGCTTCGGCGGGACGTAGAGGGTGTTGGCGTAGTTGAGGGAGCCGCCGCCGACGCCCGCGCCCGCCAGGACCATGACGTTGCCGAGCAGATGGATGCGCTGGATGCCGTACATGCCGAGCCTGGGGGCCCAGAGGTAGTTCTTCAGGTCCCAGGAGTTCTTCGGGAGGGTCTCGCGGGTGAAGCGGCGGCCGGCCTCCAGGACACCCACGCGGTAGCCCTTCTCGGTGAGGCGCAGGGCGGTCACGGAGCCGCCGAAGCCGGAGCCGACCACGATGACGTCGTAGTCGTATGCGTCCTGAGGCACGTGTTCTCCTCGTCGAGTGTCGCGTGCGGGCCGTCAGTGGGGGTGCGCGGGGGCGTCAGCGGAAGCGCAGCGCCTTCATCAGGCGCAGGCTGCGGCTCATGAGCCGGGCGTACTGCTCGTCGTCCATGCCCAGGGACGGGGCCATCGGGAGGACCCGCTGGTGGGCGACCGTCTGGGCCTCCGTGTACTTGAGGATGCCCTCGGAGCCGTGGCGGCGGCCGAGGCCCGAGTCCTTCATGCCGCCCATCGGGGACTGGACGCTGCCGTAGGCGGGCGCGTAGCCCTCGTTGATGTTGACCGTGCCGGTGCGCAGGCGGGCGGCGACCTCCTGGCCGCGGCGGCCGTTCTTCGTCCAGACCGAGGAGTTGAGGCCGTACGCCGTGCCGTTGGCGCGCGCGATCGCCTCGTCCTCGCTGCTGAAGCGGTGGACCGAGACGACCGGGCCGAAGGTCTCCTCTGTACAGACGGACATGTCCGCGCCGACCCCGTCGAGGATCGTGGGCTCGAAGAAGTAGGGGCCGATGTCCGGACGGGCCACACCGCCGGCCACCACCTTCGCGCCCTTCGCGACAGCCTCCTCCACGTGCCGCGTGACGGTCTCCAGCTGGCGCTCGCCGACCAGGGAGCCCATGTCGGCGCCGTACGCCAGGGACGTGCCGAGGCGCATCGCCCTGGTCCGGGCGGCGAAGCGCTCCAGGAAGGCGTCCGCGATCGACTCGTGGACGAAGAGCCGCTCGATGGAGATGCACAGCTGGCCGGCGGAGGAGAAGCAGGCCCGGACGGCACCGGCCGCGGCCTTCTCGATGTCGGCGTCCTCCAGCACCAGCATGGCGTTCTTGCCGCCGAGTTCGAGGGAGACGCCGACCAGCCGGGCGGCGGCCCCCTGGGCGACCTCGCGGCCGGTGCGGGTGGAGCCGGTGAAGGAGACGTAGTCGGCGTGGCGGACGACCTCGGGGCCGACGACCGGGCCCTCGCCGAGGACGACCTGGAAGACGTCGGCGGGCAGGCCGGCCTCGATGAGCAGGTCACGGGCCCACAGCGCGGTCAGGCAGGTCTCCGTGTCGGGCTTCATGACGACCGCGTTGCCCGCGGCGAAGGCCGGGAGCGCGTCGCCGACGGAGAGTTCGAGGGGGTAGTTCCAGGGGGCGATCTGACCGACGACACCGCGCGCGTGGCGCAGTTCGACGACCTTGGTCAGGGCCGGCACGGCGCCGGCGTGCCGCTTGGGGCGGAGGTAGGCCGGGGCCTTGCGGCCGTAGTGCCGGGCGGCGACCGCGACGGCCTGGACCTCCTCGTGGGCGTGCAGCCGGGCCTTGCCGGTCTCCAGCTGGATCAGGTCGAGCACCTCGGCCTGGCGCTCCAGCAGCAGGTCGTGGAAGCGGAGCAGGACGGCGGCGCGCTGCCGTACGGGCGTGCGCTCCCACACGGCCTGGGCGGCCCGGGCCAGCTCGAAGGCCTCGGCCACGTCCTCGGGCGTCGCCTCGGGGAGGTCGGCCAGCTTCTCACCGGTGAACGGCGTGTGGTTGGCGGTCCGGCCGGAGCCGACCACGCCCTTGGTGAGCTGGGCGACCAGCTCGGGGGTCACCACGTCGGCGGCGGTGCGGGCGCCCTCCGGTGCGGGGGCGAGGGGGTTCGTACCGCTTCGTGCCGTGCCGGTCTGTGCCGTGCCGGTCTGTGCCGTCTTCTCGGCGGCCTGCGCGTCCGTCATGAGGCGCAGGGTATGCCCCGGCGCAGCCTTTGGGTACCCGTCGGTAATACGGCTTCACCGACTGCACACACGGCGCCAGTGACTACTGGCAAGGAACGCCCTGATCAGGGCGTTGTGCGGTGGCGCCGGGATGATTCAGCCTTTTACGATGCCGAGCCGGTCCCGGGCGGCCCGGAACAGCGAGGTGCCCTCCCGCTCCTCGGGCGTGCCCGCCGGCATGTCGACGCGCAGTTCGTACATGCGGTCGTCGTCGGTGCGGACCAGCACCCGCAGGGCCCGCCTGCGGTGCTCGCCCCGGTCGTAGGTGGTGTCGGCGAGGGCGGAGGCGTAGCCCTGGACGGTGGTGGGGGTGCAGCGCGTCTCGCCCCCGGCCTCGGGTGTCTGCCTGGCCTGCTCCATCGGGGAGGCCGGGGCCCGGTCCCAGAACAGCAGGCGGACCCGGATCGAGCCGCCCCGGTCGTCGCCGTAGAGCACCGCGCGGGGCAGGTGGTCGGTGCCGTCGCCGGTCCGGTCGAGGGGGTGGAAGTGGCGCGGGAGGTGGAGGACGGCCGCCATGTCCGGCTCGGGGTGCGGGGTCCACTCGTCCGAGTCCGTGGTGGTCGTGGAGCCCGTGGAGCCCGTGGTGTTCGTGGAGTCCGCGGCGCGTCCGGCGGTCTCGGCGCCCACGGTGTCGGCACTGCTGCTGTCGGCGCTGCTGGTGTCGGCGAACTGGGTGGCCGCCCCCACGCCACCGGCGAGCAGCGCGCCGAGGAGGGCGAGCGGGCCGGGGCGGAGGAGGGTGTGGCGTCGGGAGGG
>NZ_JAPSKN010000027.1:0-11383 GCF_031181705.1 Streptomyces sp. | reverse complement strand
TGTCGGCGCTGCTGGTGTCGGCGAACTGGGTGGCCGCCCCCACGCCACCGGCGAGCAGCGCGCCGAGGAGGGCGAGCGGGCCGGGGCGGAGGAGGGTGTGGCGTCGGGAGGGTGCGGGGATGGGTACGGGGGTGGGTGCCCCGGAGGGTGTGGCTTCGGGGGAGGCAAGCGGTGTCGCCTCCGCTGCCGCGGTCGGTACGGGCTCCTGCCGCGCTGCCGTTCGCACCTTCCGCCGCGCGGCCGTCTCCGACCGGGGGAACCGTTCCGCACGCCCGGTCGCGCCTTGGGAGGAGGTCTCCTCCGTGGCCGGTCCCGCCACCGCCTCCAGTTCCTTCGCCACCTCCTCGGCGTCCGGCCGCTGTTCGGGGTCCGGCGCCAGCAGTCGGCCGATCAGCGGCCCGAGCGGTCCGGCCCGTCGCGGTTCGGGCGGCTCGGCGGCGAGGATCGCGGCGGACGTGTCCTCGGGGGTGGCCCGCCGGAACGGGGACGAGCCCTCCACGGCGGTGTACAGCAGCACGCCCAGGGACCACAGGTCGGACGCGGGCCCGGCGATGCGGCCCGACAGCCGCTCGGGGGCGACGAACGCGGGCGCACCGGCCAACTCCCCGTGGTCCGGGCCGTGGTCCGGGGGCGGCTCGTCACCCTGGGCGGGGGTGATGCCGAAGTCGGTGAGGACGACTCGGCCGTTCTCGGCGATCAGCACGTTGGACGGCCTCACGTCCCGGTGCACGATGCCCACGGCGTGCGCGGCGCGCAGGGCGCCGAGGAGGGCGAGGCCGACTCGGGCGGCTTCACGCGGCTCGACCGGGCCGCGCCGGAGCGTCTCGTGCAGGGACTCGCCGGGCAGCAACTCCATGACGATCCACGGGAGTCCGTCCAGCAGCTCCGTCGCGTCGAGTTCGTCGGGGCCCTGCGGGCCCGGGCGTTCGTCCGGCTGCTCGGTCTCCACGACGACGTCGAGGATGGTGACGGCGGCGGGATGGTCGACCCGGGCTGCGGCGCGGGCCTCGCGATGGAGCCGGTGGGCCGCCCGCCGGTGGCCCTCGTCCTGCGGGTGGCCGGGCAACCGTGGCTGTCTGACGGCGACTTCACGCCGTTCGAGCTCGTCGTGGGCCCGCCATACGGTGCCGGAGGCGCCGGCGCCGATGCGCTCCACCAGCCGGTACCGCCCGCCGACCAGCCGGCCCTGGGCGGCGTCCGGCCCGCCCCCGTCGTTGCTCATGCCCCATCAGTACCCTGCGAAGCGGTTCTGTGTCGACGCGGGTCGGGCCGAGGCCGGTTCAGGTCCCCTTGATGTCCAGATTCGCGATCGCCGTGCGCGCCACCTCACGCCCGCGGTCGGTGAAGTCGCCCTTGCCGGGGTAGCTGACGGTGAGCTTGTACATGTCGCCGCCGGGCTTCTGGAAGTAGAAGACGCGCAGTTCGCGCGGGCGGGGGTCCTGGTTGTCGTCGGTTTCGTACCTGACGGTGTTCTCGGCCGCCTTCTTGCCCCGGTACGTGGTCACCTTGGGGTTGGTCTCGGGGTCCTCCGGCATGTCCAGGTCGTAACTGCCGCTCTCCTTGAACCCGGTGTCGTCGTCGTACATCTCGGCGGCCGCGGAGCCCGCGATGGCCCGGCCGGTGTCCTCCGCCTTCCTGTCGAGGGAGAGGCTGATCCAGATGCTGCCGCTGTAGTCGGTGTACGTGACCCGGTGCCCCCGGTTCGCCTCCGGGTCCGGCACGGTTCGCCGGTAGTCGGCCGGAACCGCCAGCGCGGCGGCGAGTTCCTTCTCCTGGTGGACCCGCCAGCCGTCGGGCAGCGGCCCGGCGAACGGGTCGGCGAGCACCAGGTACGCCGTCACCGCCGCCGCCACGACCGCCGCGCCGAGGCCGGTCCAGGCCGTGCGGCCGAAGCGGAGGCGTCTGCTCCCACCGCCGCCCCCGCCGGTGGCCCGCACCGTCTGCGCGGGCTGTGCGGCGGGCGGGTGTGCGGCCGACTCCAGCAGGGCCCGCACCCGCGCGGCGTCCGGGCGGTGGGCCGGATCCTTGTGCAGCAGGCCGTTGATGGCCTCGGCGAGCGGGCCCTGGGCGGAGGCGGGCGGCGCGGGCGTGGCGTTGAGGACGGACTGGAGGGTGGCCGGCGTGTTGCTGCGGCGGAACGGCGAGACGCCCTCCGTCGCCGCGTACAGCACGACACCCAGGGACCACAGGTCGCTGGCCGGGCCCGGCCGCTGGCCCAGCACGCGCTCGGGCGCGATGTACTCGGGCGAGCCGACGAAGCCGCCGGTGTCGGTCAGGCTGGTCTCGCCCTCGATCCGGGCGATGCCGAAGTCGGTGAGGACGACCCGGTCGTACCGGCCGAGCAGCACGTTGTCCGGTTTCACGTCGCGGTGCAGGATGCCCGCCGCGTGCGCGGCCTCCAGCGCGCCGAGCACCTCGAGGCCGATCCGGGCCGCCTCGGGTGCGGACAGGGTGCCCTCCTGGAGGGCGTCGCCGAGCGAACGGCCCCGCACCAGCTCCATCACGATCCACGGCTGCCCGTCCACGACGGCCACGTCGTGGACGTCGACGACGGCCGGGTGATCGAGCCGGGCCGCGGCACGCGCCTCGCGGCGCATCCGCTCGAAGACGTTGGCGCGTTCGCGTTCGGGAAGGTGATCGGGGACGCGGGGTTCCTTGACGGCGACTTCCCGGTCCACCGTCTCGTCCTGCGCCCGCCACACGGTGCCCATGCCGCCATGCCCGAGCTTGCTGATCAGCCGGTAACGACCGGCGATGAGCCGCCCGGCACCGGGGTCCCCGGTTGTCGCCGCCGGGGCGGCCACCCGTGGTGGCACGACCTGGGTGGGCGTGGCGTACGGGTTCCCCGGCACCGGTGCCTGCGGCTGAGGCGGTTGCAATACAAAACTCGTCGGCTCGTCGGCCCCGGATCGGGCTCCCCCGTCGTTGCTCATGAGTTCATCCATATCGCGCCAGGCACCCACGTATCCACCACGGACGCGAGCCGGTCACAGACCCGTGACTTCAGGCCGAGGGTTATGTCCGCTTCAAGGCGCTTCGGGGGTCGCCGACCAGCCCGTGCTGAGGGTGGGGGCGGGGGCGGGAGCGCTCGGGGTGGAGGGCCGGACCGTGGGCGTCCCGGTGACCGAAGGGGCCGGACGGGTGGGCGGGGTGACACCGTCGCCGTTGCTCTCGTCCCGGAGCAGGGCCGCCGCGGACACCCCCGCGCCCGCCACGGCGGCGACCAGCAGCGCGGCCACGAGCACACGCCGGGTGGGCTGCCGCGTGAAGGGTTCCTCCCGCCGGTACGGGCCGGCCGCGCCCACCGGCGGCACCGACGGTCGTGGAGCCGTGGTCTCCGGGGGCTGTCGCGACGCGTCCCGCGCCGCCGGCACGTACCCGGGCGGTGGCGCGAGCGGCGTCCGGCCCGTCGCCCGGAACGCCCGCAGCATCCGCTCCGCCCGGTCCGCGTCCAGCCGCCGGTCCGGGTCCCGTTCCAGCAGGCCCTGCACGACGGGCAGGAGCGGCCCGGCCTGCGGGGGTGGCTGGATGTCGCCGACGACGACCGCGTGCAGGATGCCGCCCAGCGAGTCGCGGTGGAACGGCGACTCACCGCTGAGGACCGCGCACAGCAGCGCGCCCAGCGACCACAGGTCGGACTCGGGCCCGGTCCTGGCCCCGGCCATCCGCTCCGGCGCGGTGTACTCGGGCGAGCCCACGAAGGAGCCGTTCTCGGTGAGCGTGGGGGCGCCCTGGACCTGGGCGATGCCGAAGTCGGTGAGCACGACCCGGTCGGTGCCCTCCTCCAACAGCACGTTCTCGGGCTTGAGGTCGCGGTGCAGCACCCCGGCCGCGTGCGCGGCGCGCAGGGCGCCCAGCAGGTCGATGCCGATGCGCGCGGCCTCGGCGGCGTCGACCGGGCCCTGGTCGGCGATCCGGTCGGCGAGCGACCCTCCCTCGATCAACTCCATGACGATGTAGGGGCGTTCGCCGTCCTCGACGACATCGTGGACGACGATGATGTGCGGGTGGCTCAGCTGGGCCACGGCCCGGGCCTCACGCAGCGTACGGTCCCGCCGGCGGCGCGCCTGAGCCGTCGAGGGCGTCTCGTCGTAGGGGAGTTCCTTGACGGCCACGCTCCGGCCGAGCAACTGGTCCGTCGCCCGCCAGACCACGCCCATGCCTCCGCGCCCGAGCCTCTCCTCGAGCCGGTAACGGCCCGCGATGACACGCCTGTTGTGCCCCTCGGTCCCCATGCGGCCATGATGCCCCACCGGACGGAACCGCTCCGGGGCGGCGAAACGCGGGTGGCCGAAACAGACGTCCCCGGGTCAGGGACCGGACGTACCCCGGTCAGGGACCGGACGTCCCCGGGTCAGGGGACCGGAACGCGTCAGGAGGTCTTCTCCTGCCACCCCTGCAGCAGCGCGGTGAACTGCTTGCGCGCCTTCGCCCAGTCCGCCGCGGGAGCCGACATGTAGAGCGCGTACTCGGTGCCGTCGCGGGCGACGTACGTCTCCTCGATCGCCCGGCGCGGGCCGGGGAACGGGGTGTCCTTCGCCCGCGCGGTCCAGGTGTACTCCCACAGGGCGCCGTTGCGGTCGCGGTAGACGTTGCGCTCCAGTGCGACCCGCCGGTAGTCGGCCAGCCCCTTCAACTGCTGCTCCAGGTCGAGCTGGTGGGCGTACGGGTCGGCGAAGTCCGGGGAGGTGTCGACGGCGATCCTGACGAACTGCCGTCCGCCGTCCGGTGTGTAGTCGATCTGCCGGAGCTCGCCCTGCGGGCCGAAGGGCTTGCGCTTCCAGCCCTGGGGCAGGTACAGGCTGAAACCGGCCGGGTCGTCGCGACGGGTCCAGCCGTCCGGGACCGAACTCCCCGCCTTCGCCGAGGGGCGCACGGAACCGGACGCGGTATCCGGCGTGGCCCGGGAGTCGTCCCACTGCCGCAGGACCACGGCCGTGCCCCCGCCGACGATGGCCGCGAGCGCGACGACCAGAGCGAGGGTGCGCAGCCGGCGCCGCCGCCCCTGACCGGCCGACCGACCCGGGCCCGACGACTGTCCGGCGCCGTACGTCTGCGCCGCGCCGTACGTCTGGGCCGCGCTGTATGGCTGAGCCTCACCGTACGGCTGGGCCCCGCCGTTCGGCTGCCCTGCGCCGGGCCGCTGATGCGGTCCGTACGGGTGCGGGTCCGTCGCCGTCGGCGCGCCCGGGCGGCCGGCCGCGGTGGAGCCGGTCGCCGACCTGCCCGTCACGAAGGCCCCGGACGTCGGCGTTCCGCTCGCCGGGGTGCCGGCCGGCGGCGGCAACGGCGTCCCGGTGTGCGAACCCGAGCCGCCCCGACCCGTACCGCTGCCGCCGGTGCCGTTCGGGCCGGTGCCGTCGCGGCCCATGCCCGTGCCGCCCGCGCCCGGACCACCCGTGCCCGGACCGCCGTGGCCCTCCCGGTACGGCTGCGTCCCCCCGTACTGCGTCGGCACATACGCCTGCGCCCCGCTCGGCCGCCGCCCCTCCGCCGCCTCGGCCAGCATCTGTTCGGCCTCGGACGGATCGGGCCGGGTGGCGGGGTCCTTGCGCAGCAGCGCGGTGATGACGGGCGCGAGCGGACCGGCGTACCGGGCCTCGGCGGCCTCCTCCTCGACCACGGCCTGCATGGTCGTCAGCGGCGTGGTGCGGCGGAACGGCGAGCGTCCCTCGACGGCCGTGTACAGCGTCGCGCCGAGCGCCCACAGGTCGGAGGACGGACCGGGGTCGTGGCCGCGCACCCGCTCGGGTGCCAGGTAGTCCACCGAGCCGACGACCTCGCCGGTCCGGGTGATGGTCGTGTCGCCCTCGATCTGGGCGATGCCGAAGTCCGTGAGCAGGACCCGTCCGTCGCGGCCGAGCAGGACGTTGCCCGGCTTGATGTCGCGGTGCAGGACACCGGCGGTGTGCGCGGCGCGCAGGGCCCGCAGCACCCACAGTCCGACGCGCGCCGCCTCGCGCGGCTCGACGCGGCCTTCCTCCTTGACCGCGTCGGCCAGTGAGCGGCCCTCGACCAGCTCCATGACGATCCACGGGCGTCCGTCGTGCTCCAGCACGTCGTGCACCGTGACGACGGCCGAGTGGTTGATCCGCGCGGCGGCCCTGGCCTCGGCCCGGGTGCGCGCCAGCAGGATCGCCTGCTCGCTCTCGGAGACGTAGAGGGCGGCCGTCAACTCCTTGATGGCCACCGCACGGTGCAGCACCTCGTCATGCGCACGCCACACCCGGCCCATCCCGCCGCTTCCGATGGCGTCGGCCAGCCGGTAGCGGCCCGCGACGAGCCGGCCCTGCATCTGATTCACGTTGCCCCGCAATGGTCTTGACAGGGTCAGCGTAAGGACCCGCTCTTGCCCAGGGAACAAGCGGGGTGCCACGGTGACCGCACTGTGACGGTTGTCGCCTGCCGGGACGGAGGTGACCAGAGGTGGGGCCAGGGCGAACCGGCGGCACGCCCTCCGCTCATCCCGTCACCCGGTAGGTGGCGGCCGCCTGCTCGTAGAACCGCGTCACCTCGTCCCGGTCGGCCTCCGGGCCGCGCACCTGGACCACGTGGTAGCGCCCGCCGACCAGCATCGCCAGGTTGCGCACGTACAGCTCGCCCCCGTCGTCGCCGGTCCAGGTGAACTGCCCCTCGGCCATGGTGCGGCCGCCCACCTCGATCGTCTTCAGCCCGGTGGAGGTGGCCCAGCTGGAGTCGCGGTACGGCTGCAACTCGCGCTCCCGTTCCCGCTGGTAGGCCATCGGGTCGCTGCCGTACTCCGACGCCTTGTCCCGGCCCGGAACGATGATGAGCTCGAAGTCGCCCTGAGCGTAGACGACTTGGCCGCCGCCCCGCTCGGTGCGGTCCCAGCCCTTGGCGACCGCGACCTGGAAACCGGCCGGGTCCTTGCGCAGCGTGAAGCCCCCGGCGACGTCGGGGCGGGTGGTCTGCGTCTCGGAGGAACCGGCCGACGTCGACGGGCTCTTCTCCGGTGCGGGCGAGGTCTGGTCGGGTCTCGGCTCGCTGCTGGCGTCCGCCTCGGGCGCCCGGCTCGCCTCGCCGGCGGTACCGGTGCGGTCCGCGCCCTGCGCGCCGCCGGGGTCCGACTTGGGCATGAAGAGCATGGCGTAGGCGATCACCGCGGCCATCGCGAGCAGCACCAGCACGAGGAGGGTGCGGCCGAGGCGGTGCGGCGAACGGGACTCCTTGGCCCGTTTGTGCCGCCCGTGGTGCGCGGGCAGCCCGGCCCGCCGCCTGCGCACGAGTTCGCCCCGGCGGCGTACGACGGGCAGCCTGCTGGCGTCGGCCGGGGGCGCCGGGACCACGTGCAGCCCGGCCTCCGGCTCGGGCGCCGAGCGCACCAGCGAGCGCAGCCAGCCGCGCAGTTCCTCGAAGTCCAGGCGCTCGGTGGGGTCCTGCCGCAGCAGCGACTCCACGACCGGCCTGAGCGGCCCGCACTCCTCGGCGTACGCGGGCGGTTCCGCGCACACCATCTGCACCAGCTCGGCCGTCGACTCCTCCGGGTAGGGCGCGTGGCCCTGCACCGCGCGGAACAGCAGGGCGCCCAGCGCCCACAGGTCGGTGGCGGGGCCGATGGGCGCGGCCAGTTGCCAGTTCTCGTGCACGGGTCCGGCCTGCTCCGGCGCCCAGCGTTCGGTGACGGGCCCGACGACCGCCATCCGGGCCTGTCGCGCCCGCTCGGCGGCCAGGGCCGTGGCCGGGCCACGCCGGGGCGCGGGGGTGTCGGCGACCAGATCGTCCCACCGGGTGGGCTCGGCGGTCTCCAGGGCCGGGGGGAGGGGGGCCTGCTCCTGGCCCTGCGGCGCGGGGGCGCCGGCGGTTCCGCCGCGGGGCGTGGCGCCGTGCCAGGCGTTGGTGCGGGGCTTGCCGCCGACGCCGTAGGGGTCGGCTATCCGCCCCGGCGGGGGCGCGTCGGGCGCCGTGCCCTGCCCGGGGACGTACGGGGAGTGCCCCGCGCCGTTGCCGTGAGGCCCCGGCCCGCCGTCCGGGGCGGGCCGGGCGCCGGGCAGCGCCCGGGTGTTCTGCTGGGCCTCCTGCACCCGTGCGGCGGCCCGGGCACCCGCCCGGTAGGCGGCGATGGCCCCGGCACGCGCGGCCCGGGGGTCGCTGTCGTCCGGACTCCGCCGCGCGGGCACGACCGGTCCACCACCTGCCGTGTCCGCCCCGGCCGCAGGCAGTCCCCTGGCCTCCCGCGCCTCTATGGCGGCGCGCCGCGCGGCCTCCGGATCACCCGAGCCGCCGATGCCGCCCGGCCCACCGGCACCGCCCGGACCCGCGGGGCCGCCCACGCCGTTGACCAGTCCGGCAAGGGGGCCACCGCTTCCGGGCCCCTGGCCGGGTGAGGCTTCCTCGAAGGCCTCAGACGGCACCGGGTCGTACCCGCACAGCGCCTCCTCCGCCGCGCCCACCGCGAGACCGGTCAGCATGACCCGGCCGTCGTCGCAGACGAGGACCGTCCGGGCGGTGATGTTCCGGTGCACCCAGCCGTGGGCGTGCAGCACGCGCAGCGCCATGAGCACGTCGGAGGCCACCTCGGCCGCCCGGTACGGCGTCAGCGGCTTCTCGGCGAGCAGCGCCGCCAGCGGGCGCGCGGCCACCAACTCGCTGACGATCCACAGCGAACCGCCCTCGGCGAACACGTCGAAGACCTGGTCGAGCCGGGGATGGTCGGGGATGGCCGCCGCTGCCTGCGCGGCCTCGACCGCGCGCCGCACCACCGGATCCGTGGGCCGCCGCACGCCCGGGCGCGCACCGGGCCGCCGCGCTCCCCCGTCACGTGCCGTGAAACCGTCGGGCAGTCCCTCCGCGTCGAGGACCTCCGCCTCGACCACCTCCGGCAACGGCACCTGCCGGACGAGGACTTCCTGTCCGCTGTAGGTGTCGAAGGCCCGGGTCTCGGTGAGTTCGTACTCGTCGGACGGCGGCAGCGGCAGGCGGTAGCGGTCGGCGAGAACCCGTCCCGCATAGTCGTCCACGTTGCCTCCCCCGTCGGCCCGGTCGGTCACATCCGTTCGCCCCACGGTCCGTTCCGGCTGCGCACGGTCCGCAAACATTTACGATACGTGCCGCAGGCAACCCGCAATGTGGGGATGACCAGATCTGCCTCCCCAAACCCGGGGCCGCTCATGCTCAGGACTTGGGTTCGAAGGTCTTCGTCAGCGTCCGCCAGGTCTCCTTGCGCAGCTCGCCGTCCCAGTCGGCCGCCTTCGCCGTGTACATCAGCGCGTATCCCTGCCGGTCGTCGACGACGAACCCGCGGTCGATCGTCCGGTACCGGGTGCCGCCGTCCGTGTAGGTGAACTCCCAGTCGGCGGTGTTCCAGCCGCGGTAGTCCACCTTCTCTATCCGGATCTTCTTGTACTGGGCGCGCTGCATGTAGCGCTCCTGGTTCTCCCAGTCCGCCACCGGGTCTCCCTTGGGCGTGGAGGTCCAGGCGATGAGCAGCTTCTGCCCGCCGGGGCCGGTGAACCGGTCACCGGCCGCCCCCGTCGACTGGTACTTCCATCCCTTCGGCAGGCCGATCGAATACCCCTGGTTCCCCTGGTGCGTCGACTCGGCCGCCGTGCCGTCCCCGCCGGAGGAGCCGCTCCCGGCCGAGGCGCCGGATCCGCTGCCGGGTGTGCTGTTCGAGGCCGGGGCGGAGGGCCCGGGACTCTTCGCACCGTCCGTGCGCGTGCCGTCGCTCTCGTCGCCCTTGGTGTCGCCGCTGCTCGGCGCGGTGGCGACGGTTTTGTCACCGCCCTCACCGGCACCCTGCGAGCCCTTGTCGTCCCCGCTGAGCGTCAGGGCGAGCACGGTGCCGATCACGGCGAGCACCACGACCACCGCGATGATCATCAGCGTCCGCCGCGGCACCACGTCGGTGAGCGGCGCCCGGGGCGCGGGCCTCGGCGGCAGGTCCGGCGGGGACATCACGGGCCACCCCGAACTCCTCGCCGCGGAGCCCGTCTTCGTCTCCTTCGCATCGGCTCCGGCGGACGGCTCCGAGGCCGGCGCCGTCGGGCTCGACGCCGCCCCGGCGGCCGCGCCCGCTGCTCCGGCCCGCTTCGCCCTGCCGTCCGACCCGCTCGAAGCCTCGGCGGTCCCGGACTCGGCCGGGGCGGCGGCGGCCGACCCCGTCGCGACCTTGCGCACCGAGCGCAGGGCCCCGCGCAGCCGCTCCCCGGCCTCCTCGCCCCGCTTGCCGCCGGAACCGCCCGAACTCCCCTTGCCCGACGCCCCGTCCGGCTGCGCGGGCAGCGGCACGACCTTCGTCGCGTCCAGCGGCTCCGCCTTCGCGGGCGCGTGGATCACCGCGTTCAGCATCGCCCGGGCGCCCGCGTCGTCGAGCCGCTGGGCGGGGTCCTTGGTGAGCAGACCGTGGATGACGTCCTTCAGGGGGCCCGCGTTCTTGGGCTCCTCCAGCGGCTCGGTCATCACGGCCGTCAGCGTCGCTATGGCCGACCCCTTGTCGTACGGCGGCGAGCCCTCCACCGCCGCGTACAGCAGCCCGCCGAGGGACCACAGGTCGGCCGCCGGGCCCGGCTTGTGCCCGCGGGCCCGCTCCGGGGAGATGTAGGAGGGCGCGCCGACGAGCATGCCGGTCGAGGTGATGGACGGGTCGCCCTCCACCTGGGCGATGCCGAAGTCGGTGAGCACGACCCGGCCGTCCTCCGCGATCAGCACGTTGGACGGCTTCACGTCGCGGTGCAGGATGCCCTCGCGGTGCGCGGACCGCAGCACGTCCAGGACGGCGAGCCCGACCTCCGCGGCGCGCTTCGGTTCGAGGAGGCCGTCCTCCCGGATGACCTCGGCGAGCGACTTGCCCTCGACGAGCTCCATGACGATCCAGGGCCGGTCGTCCTCCTGGACCACGTCGTACACCGTCACGGCGCTGTTGTTGCGGATCCGCGCGATGGCCTTGGCCTCGCGCAGCGTCCGGGTGATCAGCCGCCGCTTCTCGTCCTCGTCGATGTTGCCCGGGAACCGCAGTTCCTTGACGGCGACCGTCCGCCCCAGGGTCTCGTCCTGGGCTCGCCAGACCGTGCCCATGCCCCCGCGGCCCAGCACTTTGCCCAGCCGGTAACGCCCCGCGAGGAGACGCTCCCTGTTGTCCTGACGAGTGTCCTGACGAGATGTGCCCGCCCGCTCCGCCTCCGACATGCGTCCCCTCATACAACCCGCCCTGACAGAGCCTCCATTGTCTCTCACCCGACAAGTGCCCAGTGCCCAGGGGGCCCCTGGCGAGACGCCTCACCGGCCCGCCCCACCGGAACCCGCCTGCGGCACGCCCGGCACCTCCCTGCATGATGGGCCCCCGGCACCCGCCGCCCGGGGCCTCTTCGGCCCCGACATCGCGAGTACCCCGTTTCCCGACGTCCCCTACACCCGGAGGCTCCGA
>NZ_JAPSKN010000159.1 GCF_031181705.1 Streptomyces sp. | reverse complement strand
CCTGATGGAGGGCCAGCGTGCCTAAGCGCACCGATATCCAGTCCGTCCTGGTCATCGGCTCCGGCCCGATCGTCATCGGCCAGGCCGCCGAGTTCGACTACTCCGGCACCCAGGCGTGCCGCGTGCTGAAGTCCGAGGGCCTCAGGGTCATCCTCGTGAACTCCAACCCGGCGACGATCATGACCGACCCGGAGATCGCCGACGCCACCTACGTCGAGCCGATCACCCCCGAGTTCGTCGAGAAGATCATCGCCAAGGAGCGGCCCGACGCGCTGCTGCCCACCCTGGGCGGCCAGACGGCCCTCAACACCGCCATCTCGCTGCACGAGAACGGCGTCCTCGACAAGTACGGCGTCGAGCTGATCGGCGCCAACGTGGCGGCCATCCACAAGGGCGAGGACCGCGACCAGTTCAAGGAGGTCGTGGAGGAGGTCCGCAAGAAGATCGGCCACGGCGAGTCCGCCCGCTCGGTCATCTGCCACACCATGGACGAGGTGCTCGCCGGTGTCGAGGAGCTCGGCGGCTACCCGGTCGTCGTCCGCCCCTCCTTCACCATGGGCGGCGCCGGCTCCGGCTTCGCCCACGACGAGGAGGAACTGCGCCGCATCGCCGGCCAGGGCCTCACCCTCTCGCCGACCACCGAGGTCCTCCTGGAGGAGTCCATCCTCGGCTGGAAGGAGTACGAGCTGGAGCTGATGCGCGACAAGCACGACAACGTCGTGGTCGTCTGCTCCATCGAGAACTTCGACCCCATGGGCGTGCACACCGGCGACTCGATCACCGTGGCGCCCGCGATGACGCTCACCGACCGCGAGTACCAGATCCTGCGCGACATCGGCATCGCCGTGATCCGCGAGGTCGGCGTCGACACCGGCGGCTGCAACATCCAGTTCGCGGTCAACCCCGAGGACGGCCGCGTGATCGTCATCGAGATGAACCCGCGCGTGTCCCGCTCCTCGGCCCTCGCCTCCAAGGCCACCGGCTTCCCGATCGCCAAGATCGCCGCCAAGCTGGCCGTCGGCTACACGCTGGACGAGATCCCCAACGACATCACGCAGGAGACCCCGGCCTCCTTCGAGCCGACGCTCGACTACGTGGTCGTCAAGGCCCCGCGCTTCGCCTTCGAGAAGTTCCCCAGCGCCGACTCCACCCTCACCACGACCATGAAGTCGGTCGGCGAGGCCATGGCCATCGGCCGGAACTTCACCGAGGCCTTCCAGAAGGCCATGCGCTCCCTGGAGAAGAAGGGCAGCCAGTTCACCTTCGTCGGCGAGCCGGGCGACAAGACGCGGTTGCTGGAGCAGGCCGTCCGCCCCACCGACGGCCGCATCAACACCGTCATGCAGGCCATCCGCGCGGGCGCCACGCCCGAGGAGGTCTTCGACTACACGAGGATCGACCCCTGGTTCGTCGACCAGCTCTTCCTGATCAAGGAGATCGCCGACGAGCTGGCCGAGGCACCCGAGCTGACCGCCGACCTCCTGGCCGAGGCCAAGCGGCACGGCTTCTCCGACACGCAGATCGCCGAGATCCGCGGCCTGCGCGAGGACGTCGTCCGCGAGGTGAGGCACGCCCTGGGCATCCGCCCCGTCTACAAGACGGTCGACACCTGCGCCGCCGAGTTCGCCGCGAAGACGCCGTACTTCTACTCCTCCTACGACGAGGAGACCGAGGTGGCGCCGCGCGAGAAGCCGGCCGTCATCATCCTGGGCTCCGGCCCGAACCGCATCGGCCAGGGCATCGAGTTCGACTACTCCTGCGTCCACGCCTCGTTCGCGCTGAGCGACGCGGGCTACGAGACGGTGATGGTCAACTGCAACCCGGAGACGGTCTCGACCGACTACGACACCTCCGACCGCCTCTACTTCGAGCCGCTGACGCTGGAGGACGTGCTGGAGATCGTGCACGCCGAGCGGCAGGCCGGGCCCGTCGCGGGCGTCGTCGTCCAGCTCGGCGGGCAGACCCCGCTGGGCCTGTCGCAGGCGCTGAAGGACAACGGCGTGCCGATCGTCGGCACCTCCCCGGAGGCCATCCACGCCGCCGAGGACCGGGGCGCCTTCGGACAGGTCCTCAAGGAGGCCGGCCTCCCGGCCCCCAAGCACGGCACCGCCACCACCTTCGCCGAGGCCAAGGCCATCGCCGACGAGATCGGCTACCCGGTCCTGGTGCGCCCCTCGTACGTCCTCGGCGGACGCGGCATGGAGATCGTCTACGACGAGACCCGGCTGGAGTCCTACATCGCCGAGTCCACCGAGATCAGCCCCTCGCGGCCGGTCCTGGTCGACCGCTTCCTCGACGACGCCATCGAGATCGACGTCGACGCCCTCTACGACGGCGAGGAGCTGTACCTCGGCGGTGTCATGGAGCACATCGAGGAGGCCGGCATCCACTCCGGCGACTCGGCGTGCGCCCTGCCCCCGATCACGCTCGGCGGCTTCGACATCAAGCGCCTGCGCGCCTCCACCGAGGCCATCGCCAAGGGCGTGGGCGTACGCGGCCTGATCAACATCCAGTTCGCGCTCGCCGGCGACATCCTCTACGTCCTGGAGGCCAACCCGCGCGCGTCCCGGACCGTCCCCTTCACCTCGAAGGCGACGGCGGTGCCGCTGGCCAAGGCCGCCGCCCGCATCTCGCTGGGCGCCACCATCGCCGAACTGCGCGCCGAGGGCCTGCTCCCGGCGCACGGCGACGGCGGCGAGCTGCCGCTGGACGCGCCGATCTCCGTCAAGGAGGCCGTCATGCCGTGGTCGCGCTTCCGCGACGTGCACGGCCGCGGCGTCGACACGGTCCTCGGCCCGGAGATGCGCTCCACCGGCGAGGTGATGGGCATCGACGCCGTCTTCGGCACGGCGTACGCCAAGTCGCAGGCCGGCGCCTACGGCCCGCTGCCCACCAAGGGCCGCGCGTTCATCTCGGTCGCCAACCGCGACAAGCGCTCGATGATCTTCCCGGCCCGTGAGCTGGTCGCGCACGGCTTCGAGCTGCTGGCCACCTCCGGCACGGCCGAGGTCCTCAAGCGCAACGGCATCAACGCCACCGTCGTGCGCAAGCAGTCCGAGGGCGTGGGCCCGAACGGCGAGAAGACCATCGTCCAGCTCATCCACGACGGCGAGGTCGACCTCATCGTCAACACCCCGTACGGCACCGGCGGCCGCCTGGACGGCTACGACATCCGCACCGCGGCCGTGGCACGCTCCGTGCCCTGCCTGACGACGGTCCAGGCGCTCGCCGCGGCGGTCCAGGGCATCGACGCCCTCAACCGCGGCGACGTGAGCGTCCGATCGCTCCAGGAACACGCGGAACACCTGACCGCGGCCCGCGACTAGCAGCCCCGAGGGGGACACCGGAAACGGTGTCCCCCTCTTCGTGAGGACCCCAGGTCCTCGTGAGGACACCATGTACAAGATCTTCTTCCGTCTCGTCTTCAAACGGCTGGACCCGGAGCAGGCCCACCACTTGGCCTTCCGCTGGATCCGCCTGGCCGCCCGGGTGCCCGTGCTGCGCACCTTCCTCGCGGCCGCCCTCGCGCCCCGCCACAAGGAGCTGCGCACCGAGGCCCTGGGCTTGCGCATGCACGGCCCCTTCGGCCTCGCGGCCGGCTTCGACAAGAACGCCGTCGGCATCGACGGCATGGCCATGCTCGGCTTCGACCACGTCGAGATCGGCACGGTGACCGGCGAGCCCCAGCCCGGCAACCCCAAGCAGCGGCTGTTCCGCCTGGTCCAGGACCGGGCGCTGATCAACCGCATGGGCTTCAACAACGACGGCTCCCTGCGCGTCGCCGCCCGCCTGGCCTCCCGTACGCCCGTCTTCAAGACGGTCGTGGGCGTCAACATCGGCAAGACCAAGGCCGTACCCGAGGAGGAGGCCGTCGCGGACTACGTGAAGTCCGCCGAGCGGCTCGCGCCCTACGCCGACTACCTGGTGGTCAACGTCTCCTCCCCGAACACGCCGGGGCTGCGCGACCTCCAGGCCACCGAGGCGCTGCGCCCCCTGCTGAGCGCGGTCCGCGAGGCCGCCGACCGCACGGTGCCCGCGCGGCGCGTCCCGCTCCTGGTGAAGATCGCGCCGGACCTCGCCGACGAGGACGTCGACGCCGTCGCCGACCTCGCCGTGGAGCTCGGCCTGGACGGCATCATCGCCACGAACACCACCATCGCGCGCGAGGGACTCGGCCTGACGTCCGACCCGTCCCTGGTCAAGGAGACCGGCGGCCTGTCCGGGGCGCCTCTGAAGGAGCGCTCCCTGGAGGTGCTGCGCCGCCTCTACGCGCGCGTGGGCGACCGGATCACCCTGGTGGGTGTCGGGGGCGTCGAGAACGCCGAGGACGCCTGGCAGCGCATCCTGGCCGGCGCCACCCTGGTCCAGGGCTACAGCGCCTTCGTCTACGAAGGGCCGTTCTACGCCCGCGCCATCCACAAGGGCCTCGCCGCACGCCTGCGCACGAGCCCGTACGCCACGCTCGCCGACGCGGTGGGCGCCGACGTGAGGAAGACGGCATGAGTGGTCTCGAACCCTTCGGCGCACGTCTGCGCCGGGCCATGGACGAGCGCGGCCCGCTGTGCGTGGGCATCGACCCGCACGCGTCCCTGCTGGCCGAGTGGGGCCTGAACGACGACGTGGCGGGTCTGGAGCGGTTCAGCCGCACGGTCGTCGAGGCCGTCGCCGACCGGGTCGCCGTGCTCAAGCCGCAGAGTGCGTTCTTCGAGCGCTTCGGCTCACGGGGGGTCGCGGTGCTGGAGAGGTCCGTCGCCGAGGCCCGGGCGGCGGGCGCGCTGGTCGTGATGGACGCCAAGCGAGGCGACATCGGCTCGACCATGGCCGCCTACGCCGAGTCCTTCCTGCACAAGGACGCGCCGCTGTTCTGCGACGCCCTGACCGTCTCGCCCTACCTCGGCTACGGCTCGCTCGCCCCGGCCGTCGCGCTGGCCCGGGAGAGCGGCGCCGGGCTGTTCGTGCTGGCGCTGACGTCCAACCCGGAGGGCGGCGAGGTGCAGCACGCCGTGCGCCCCGACGGCCGCGACGTCGGAGCGACGATGCTGGCGCACCTGGCCGCCGAGAACGCGGGGGAGCGGCCCCTGGGTTCCTTCGGGGCGGTCGTCGGCGCCACCCTGGGTGATCTCTCGACCTACGACCTCGACGTCAACGGCCCGCTCCTCGCGCCCGGCATCGGCGCCCAGGGGGCCGCGCCGGCCGATCTTCCCCGGGTCTTCGGGGCGGCCGTGCGCAATGTCGTGCCCAACGTCAGCCGGGGAGTGCTGCGCCACGGTCCCGACGCGGTCGCTCTGCGTGACGCGACGGAACGCTTCGCTCAGGAGGTCAGGCACGCCGTGACGGCCTCGTGAGGCGGTCCAGACCATATCGCGAGACCTCCGATGAGTGGTCACGGGGTCTCCTGAGTCGGAATACATCCTCAAATCCGGGGCAGTATGTCCTAAATGTCCGTTCAGATGAAGGCTGACCAGGACTTTTCCGCTGTTCTCGCTGACTCTGGCGGACTTGCCCGCTAGTCTCCGACGAGAGGGCGGGCAAGCGTGTGTTGCTCGTGGCTCCCCAGGTGTGGGGCGACTAGGTTCCTCACCGGTCCGTATCCGACAGTTCGACATCCGAGGTGACGTAGGCGTGGCTCTTCCGCCCCTTACCCCTGAACAGCGCGCAGCCGCGCTCGAAAAGGCCGCCGCGGCTCGCCGGGAGCGGGCCGAGGTCAAGAATCGACTCAAGCACTCCGGCGCCTCCCTCCACGAGGTCATCAAGCAGGGCCAGGAGAACGACGTCATCGGCAAGATGAAGGTCTCCGCCCTTCTTGAGTCCCTGCCGGGCGTGGGCAAGGTCCGCGCCAAGCAGATCATGGAGCGACTGGGCATCTCCGAGAGCCGCCGCGTGCGCGGTCTCGGGTCCAACCAGATCGCCTCCCTGGAGCGCGAGTTCGGCAGCACCGGCTCCTGAACCGGGCTGTCCGGGGTAGCGAGTCCCGGGCACTCCGGGATTGCTGGATAATCGCTGCATGGCAGCAACACCCCGGGGGGCGACCCCCGTACCCCCGGACGTAGGTCCGCGGCTGACCGTGCTCTCCGGCCCCTCCGGGGTCGGCAAGAGCACGGTCGTCGCTCATATGCGCAAGGAACACCCCGAGGTCTGGCTCTCGGTGTCGGCGACGACCCGCAGGCCGCGCCCCGGCGAGCAGCACGGAGTCCACTACTTCTTCGTCACCGACGAGGAGATGGACAAGCTGATCGCCAACGGCGAGCTGCTGGAGTGGGCCGAGTTCGCCGGCAACCGCTACGGCACGCCGCGCGCGGCCGTGCAGGAGCGCCTGGAGAAGGGCGAGGCCGTCCTGCTGGAGATCGACCTGCAGGGCGCCCGTCTGGTCCGGGAGTCGATGCCCGAGGCCCAGCTGGTGTTCCTGGCCCCTCCCTCCTGGGAGGAACTGGTGCGCAGACTCACCGGGCGGGGCACCGAACCGCCCGAGGTGATCAAGCGCAGGCTGGAGGCGGCCAAGATCGAGCTCGCGGCCGAACCGGAGTTCGACACGACGCTGGTCAACACCTCCGTCGAAGACGTGGCGCGCGAGCTGCTAGCCTTGATGAACGTCGTGTGACCATCGCTGACCGATCCGGTCCTCGCTGATCACCCCGACAGAATCTTTCCCATCCATCGGAAGGTAGAGCGTGTCCTCTTCCATCTCCGCGCCCGAGGGCATCATCAACCCGCCGATCGACGAGCTCCTCGAGGCCACCGACTCGAAGTACAGCCTCGTGATCTACGCGGCCAAGCGGGCCCGCCAGATCAACGCGTACTACTCGCAGCTCGGCGAGGGTCTCCTCGAGTACGTCGGTCCCCTCGTCGACACCCACGTCCACGAGAAGCCGCTCTCGATCGCCCTCCGCGAGATCAACGCGGGGCTGCTCACGTCCGAGGCCGTCGAAGGCCCGGCCCAGTAAGTAGTATCTGCAGCTTGATGCTGACTTTTCCACAGGCCCGGCAGGCTGACCGCCGGGCCTGTGGTGTGTCATGGAGTCGTACGGTGGGCCGGTCGCCGAGGTCGGTCAGAGACGGGGAGAGACGTGGACAAGCCGAAGGTCGTCCTGGGGGTCAGCGGTGGCATCGCCGCGTACAAGGCCTGTGAGCTGCTGCGGCGGCTGACGGAGTCGGGCCACGACGTGCGCGTGGTGCCCACCGCGTCCGCGCTGCACTTCGTCGGTGCCGCGACCTGGTCCGCGCTCTCCGGGAAGCCGGTTGCCACCGAGGTCTGGGACGACGTGCACGAGGTGCCCCACGTCCGCATCGGGCAGCACGCCGACCTGGTCGTCGTCGCCCCGGCCACCGCCGACCTGCTCGCGAAGGCGGCCCACGGCCTCGCCGACGACCTCCTGACCAACACCCTGCTCACCGCCCGCTGCCCGGTCGTCTTCGCCCCCGCCATGCACACGGAGATGTGGGAGCACCCGGCCACCCGGGAGAACGTGGCGACGCTGCGCCGCCGCGGCGCCCTCGTCATCGAGCCGGCCGTGGGCCGCCTCACCGGCGTCGACACCGGCAAGGGCCGGCTGCCCGACCCGGCCGAGATCTTCGAGGTGTGCCGCCGCGTGCTCGCCCGGGGCGTCCGCGAGCCGGACCTCGCGGGCCGGCACGTCGTCGTCAGCGCCGGGGGCACCCGCGAGCCCCTGGACCCGGTCCGCTTCCTCGGCAACCGCTCCTCCGGCAAGCAGGGCTACGCCCTCGCCCGCACCGCCGCCGCCCGGGGCGCCCGCGTCACGCTGATCGCGGCCAACAGCGCCCTGCCGGACCCGGCCGGTGTGGACGTCGTCCCGGTCGGCACGGCCGTGCAGCTGCGCGAGGCGGTGCTGAAGGCCGCCGCCGACGCCGACGCCGTGGTCATGGCGGCGGCGGTCGCGGACTTCCGCCCGGCGGCGTACGCGACCGGGAAGATCAAGAAGAAGGACGACCGGGAGCCGGAGCCGGTCGCGCTGGTGCGGAATCCGGACATCCTCGCGGAGATCTCCGCCGACCGGGCCCGTGCCGGACAGGTCGTCGTCGGCTTCGCCGCGGAGACCGACGACGTCCTCGCCAACGGCCGCGCCAAGCTGAAGCGCAAGGGCTGCGATCTGCTGGTGGTGAACGAGGTGGGGGAGCGCAAGACGTTCGGCTCCGAGGAGAACGAGGCCGTCGTGCTCGGCGCCGACGGCAGCGAGACGCCGGTGGCGCGCGGACCGAAGGAAGCCCTGGCCGAAACGGTGTGGGACCTGGTCGCCGAGCGTCTGCGCTGACGTTTCCGCCGCTTCGCGGTCCCGTGAAACCCGGCCAGCCGGGGCGTGGCGCCTCTGGCCAACGTCGCTCGGCATTGGGCAGAATGCCCGTGCCGCAGGTCACAGCACTCCCGAGTGGCGAGACGGGGGGACCGTGGCCGAAGCGTGACCGATAAACTGTTCCATGGACGGCGCCGGGTGCAGCCCCCGCCGTCCGCCAATGATCAGCCAGCAGCCGCTGCAACCCCAGGGAGCGTTGTGTCCCGTCGTCTGTTCACCTCGGAGTCCGTGACCGAGGGTCACCCCGACAAGATCGCTGACCAGATCAGCGACACCATTCTCGACGCGCTCCTGCGTGAGGACCCGACCTCCCGGGTCGCCGTCGAGACCTTGATCACGACCGGTCTGGTGCACGTGGCCGGCGAGGTCACCACCAAGACGTACGCGGACATCGCGACGCTGGTCCGGAGCAAGATCCTGGAGATCGGCTACGACTCCTCCAAGAAGGGCTTCGACGGCGCCTCCTGCGGTGTCTCGGTGTCGATCGGCGCCCAGTCGCCCGACATCGCCCAGGGCGTGGACACCGCGTACGAGTCCCGGGTCGAGGGCGACGAGGACGAACTCGACAAGCAGGGCGCGGGCGACCAGGGCCTGATGTTCGGCTACGCGACGGACGAGACGCCGACGCTGATGCCGCTGCCGATCTTCCTGGCCCACCGCCTGTCCAAGCGCCTGTCGGACGTGCGCAAGAACGGCACGATCCCCTACCTGCGCCCGGACGGCAAGACGCAGGTCACCATCGAGTACGACGGCGACAAGGCGGTCCGTCTGGACACCGTGGTCGTCTCGTCGCAGCACGCCTCCGACATCGACCTGGACTCGCTGCTGGCTCCCGACATCAAGGAGTTCGTCGTCGAGCCGGAGCTGAAGGCGCTCCTGGACGAGGGCATCAAGCTCGACACGGAGAACTACCGCCTGCTGGTCAACCCCACCGGCCGCTTCGAGATCGGCGGCCCGATGGGCGACGCCGGCCTCACCGGCCGCAAGATCATCATCGACACCTACGGCGGCATGGCCCGGCACGGCGGCGGTGCCTTCTCCGGCAAGGACCCGTCCAAGGTCGACCGCTCCGCGGCGTACGCGATGCGCTGGGTGGCGAAGAACGTGGTCGCAGCGGGTCTCGCCACCCGCTGCGAGGTCCAGGTCGCGTACGCGATCGGCAAGGCCGAGCCGGTCGGTCTGTTCGTCGAGACCTTCGGCACCGCCAAGGTCGACACGGACCGCATCGAGAAGGCGATCGACGAGGTCTTCGACCTGCGTCCGGCCGCCATCATCCGCGACCTCGACCTGCTCCGCCCGATCTACTCCCAGACGGCGGCCTACGGCCACTTCGGCCGTGAGCTGCCCGACTTCACCTGGGAGCGCACGGACCGCGTGGACGCCCTGCGCAAGGCGGCGGGGCTGTAACGAGCCCTGAGGCTGCAAGGCCCGGTTCCCCTCGGGGAACCGGGCCTTCGCCGTGTCCCGGGCTCGTCTCCGGGGGCCGCCGGATGTCAGTGGTGTTTGGTAAGAATGCAAGCGTGAGCAGCGAGAACGGACAGGCGGGCGGCGGTGCTGAGGGTGCGCCGCCCGAGCAGCTCGCGCTCATCCGGGAGAGCGTGCGCAAGGCGCAGACGCCCCGGGCCAAGCCGCGGACGTGGCGGGGGGCCGCGCTCGCCAAGGAGCTGCCCGTCGCGCGGGTTCTCGTCGACAAGGGCGTGCTCCACCTCGACCGGTACTTCGACTACGCCGTCCCCGAGGAGCTGGACGAGCAGGCCCAGCCGGGCGTGCGGGTGCGGGTGCGGTTCGGGGCCGGGCGGCACCGGGTGCGGGAGGGGCGCCGTGAGGGCGGCGGGCTGATCGACGGTTTCCTCGTCGAGCGGCTGCCCGAGTCGGACTACTCCGGGCCGCTGGCCGCCCTCGCCCAGGTCGTGTCGCCCGAGCGGGTGCTGAGCGAGGAACTGCTGGGGCTGGCCCGGGCGGTCGCCGACCGGTACGCGGGCAGCCTCGCCGACGTCCTGCAGCTCGCCGTGCCGCCGCGCAACGCACGGGCCGAGCAGCGCGCCTCCCCGGAGCCCCTGCCGCCGCCCCCGGCACCCGAGGCCGGGTCCTGGCAGCGGTACGAGCGGGGAGCGGCCTTCCTGGAGTCGCTGGCCTCCGGCGGTGCGCCCCGGGCCGTGTGGAACGCGCTGCCGGGGCCGCAGTGGAGCGAGGAGCTGGCCCGGGCCGTCGCGGCGACGCTGGCCTCCGGCCGTGGAGCGCTCGTCGTACTGCCCGACGGACGGGCCGTCGCCCGGGTCGACGCCGCGTTGACCGCCCTGCTGGGGGAGGGGCGGCACGCGGTGCTCACCGCCGACGCCGGCCCCGAGAAGCGGTACGCGCAGTGGCTCGCCGTGCGGCGGGGCTCCGTGCGGGCCGTGGTGGGGACCCGGGCCGCGATGTTCGCCCCGGTCCAGGATCTCGGTCTGGTCGCCCTCTGGGACGACGGGGACGACAGCCACAGCGAGCTGCACGCCCCGCAGCCGCACGCCCGCGAGGTGCTCCTGCTGCGAGCCGCACAGGACAGGTGCGGTTTCCTGCTGGGCAGCTGGGCCTGCACGGTGGAGGCCGCGCAGCTCGTCGAGAGCGGCTGGGCGCGGCCGCTGGTGGCCGGGCGGGACCAGGTGCGCGCCGCCGCCCCGCTCGTCAGGACCGTCGGGGACGGGGATCTCGCACGGGACGAGGCCGCCCGGGCCGCCCGGTTGCCGACCCTCGCCTGGCAGGCCGTCCGGGAGGGCCTGCGGCACGGGCCGGTGCTGGTCCAGGTGCCCCGGCGGGGATACGTGCCGCGCATGGCCTGCGCCACCTGCCGGGCCCCCGCGCGGTGCCGGCACTGCTCGGGGCCGTTGGAGGCGCCGGACGGCGGTGCGCTGTGCTGTGGCTGGTGCGGCCGCGCGGAGGAGAACTGGCACTGCCCGGAGTGCGGGTCCTTCCGGCTGCGCGCCTCGGTGGTGGGGGCCCGGCGGACGGCCGAGGAACTCGGACGGGCCTTCCCCGCGGTGCCGGTGCGCACCTCGGGGCGCGAACACGTGCTGGACACGGTGCCCGGGGCGCCCGCGCTGGTGGTGAGCACACCGGGTGCCGAACCCGTCGCCGAGGGCGGCTACGCGGCGGCGCTGCTGCTGGACGGGTGGGCGATGCTCGGGCGGCCCGATCTGCGGTCCGGGGAGGACGCGCTGCGGCGGTGGATCGCGGCCGCGTCGCTCGTCCGGCCGCAGTCCGCCGGCGGCACGGTGGTGGTCGTGGCCGAGCCGACGCTGCGGCCGGTGCAGGCGCTCGTCCGGTGGGACCCCGTCGGGCACGCGGTGCGCGAGCTGGCCGAGCGGGCCGAGCTGGGATACCCGCCGGTGTCCCGGATGGCGGCCGTGGCGGGTCCGCCGGAGGCGGTGGCCGACTTCCTCCGTACGGCCGGACTGCCGCCGGAGGCCGAGGTGCTGGGACCGGTGCCGCTGCCCGTCACCGCGGCCGGGCGTCCGCGACGCACGGGGGCGCCGCCGCCGGGCGAGCAGTGGGAGCGGGCGCTGGTGCGGGTGCCGCCGGGGAGGGGGGCGGCGCTGGCCGCCTCACTGAAGGCCGCGCAGGCCGCGCGGATGGCCCGGGGGGGCGGGAGCGGCGCGGGAGCCGGGGTGTGGGTGCGCATCGATCCCGCCGACATCGGCTGAGGAGA
>NZ_JAPSKN010000026.1 GCF_031181705.1 Streptomyces sp. | reverse complement strand
CGTCGAGTGCGGAAGGTTCAGGTGTGTCATGGCTGCAGCTGGCGAGAGGCCTCTGAACGAGGTTCAGTTCCTTACCGTGGCGGAAGTCGCCTCGGTGATGCGAGTGTCGAAGATGACCGTGTACCGGTTGGTGCACAGCGGTCATCTGCCCGCGATCCGTGTGGGGCGGTCCTTCCGCGTCCCGGAGCAAGCGGTTCACGAGTACCTCCGCGAGAGCTACGTGGGGGTGGAAACGGCCTGACGGCTGGGGCGGGGTGGTCCCTCACAGGGCACTCGGGACCACCTCGGCCCCCTCGATTACGACCTCAGCGCTCGGGCGGGTAGGCTAGCCCCTCGTAGGTCGTGTGGGCCCATGGCGCCCAAACAACCGAGTGATGAGAAGTGAGCGAGGGTAGTCGTGGGCTCTGTTATCAAGAAGCGGCGCAAGCGGATGGCGAAGAAGAAGCACCGCAAGCTGCTCAAGCGCACGCGCGTCCAGCGTCGCAACAAGAAGTAAGTTCGCGACGCGGACACCGCGAGAGCGTTGCTGTGGCCCCCCACCCGCGGGTGGGGGGCCACACGCATGTCCGCTCCCGCCGTCCGGCTGCTTCCGTCACTTCGCGCATCGGGCGGTCATCACAGCGCGACGCCGACCCGCTAAGTTGGCACCACGGGGAACGCGGCGGGACAAGAGGTTCCTGGAAGGAAGGCGCTGATCTTGGGCAAGGTCGTGCTCGTCACCGGAGTGGCCCGCCAGCTGGGGGGCCGGTTCGTCCGGCGGATCCAGCGTGACCCCGACGTGGACCGGGTCGTCGCCGTGGACGCGGTGCCGCCCGAGCACCACCTGGGCGGTGCCGACTTCGTCCAGGCCGACATCCGCCAGCCCGGCATCGCGCGGGTGCTCGCCGAGACGGGCGCCGACACGATCGTCCACCTGGACGTGACGGGCACGCCGCTGGGCAGCGGCAACCGGGCCTCCCTGAAGGAGACCAACGTCATCGGCACCATGCAGCTGCTCGGCGCCTGCCAGAAGTCCCCGTCCGTGCAGCGCCTGGTCGTGAAGTCCAGTACGAACGTCTACGGTTCGGCGCCCCGAGACCCGGCCGTCTTCACCGAGACGACCCCGCCCAAGTCCCTGCCCAGCGGCGGTTTCGCCAAGGACACCGTGGAGGTCGAGGGCTATGTGCGGGGCTTCGCGCGCCGCCGGCCCGACGTGGCGGTCTGCGTGCTGCGGTTCGCCAACATCCTCGGCCCGGCCGCGGACACCCCGCTCGCCTCGTACTTCGCGCTGCCGGTGCTGCCGACGGTGTTCGGCTACGACCCGAGGCTGCAGTTCGTGCACGAGGACGACGTGATCGAGGTGCTGCGGATCGCCTCGCACGAGCCGCGGCGGGGCACGCTCAACAGCGGCACCTTCAACATCGCCGGCGACGGCGTGCTGCTGCTCTCCCAGTGCTCCCGGCGCCTCGGGCGTCCCACCGTGCCCCTGCTGCTCCCGGCGGTCACCTGGGCGGGCTCGCTGGTGCGTACGCTGGGGATGTCGGACTTCTCGCCCGAGCAGATCCGCCTGCTCACCCACGGCAGGGTCGTGTCCACGGGCCAGATGCGCGAGACACTGGGATTCCAGCCCAAGTACACGACCGCGGAGACGTTCGCGGACTTCGCCCGCAGCCAGGGCCCCGGACTGCTTCCGCCGGAGGCCGTCGCGGCGGCCGTCGACCGGATCGCCGCGCTGCCCCTCGCGGGCGGCGGTCAGCCCCCGACGCAGAGCGCCAACTGAGGAGCGCATCAACGATGGCGGATGCCAAGGTCATTCCGTTCGACGACGACCGGTCCCGGGGGAGCGCCGCGCAGCGCCCCCAGCGGCGCCGGAGCGGGGGGAACCGCCGCCCGGGCACGGAGTCCGCGCCGGTCCGGGAGGTGCAGCCCCTGCCCACCAGGGCCGCCGAGCAGGATGATGATGTTCCCGTGACAGCGGAGGAACAGCGGCCGGAGCGGCCCGGGGACGGCGCGGGCGGCCTGGAACGGCGGATCGCGGGCGGCCTGTCCTTCCTGCGCCGCCGCCTCACCGGTGACTACGAGGTCGACGACTTCGGCTACGACGAGGAGCTCACCGACCAGGTCCTGATGTCCCTGCTGCGCCCGCTGTACGAGAAGTACTTCCGGGTCGAGGTGAAGGGCGTCGAGAACATCCCGTCCGAGGGGGGCGCGCTGATCGTCGCCAACCACTCCGGGACGCTGCCGATGGACGGCCTGATGATGCAGGTCGCCGTGCACGACCACCACCCGGCGGGCCGGCACCTGCGGCTGCTCGCGGCGGACCTGGTGTTCATGCTGCCGGTGGTCAACGAGCTGGCCCGCAAGCTCGGTCACACCCTGGCGTGCGCGGAGGACGCGTCCCGGCTGCTGGAGCAGGGCGAGCTGGTCGGGGTGATGCCGGAGGGCTTCAAGGGCCTCGGCAAGCCCTTCGCGGACCGCTACAAGCTGCAGCGCTTCGGCCGCGGCGGTTTCGTCTCCACGGCCCTGCGCGCCGGGACGCCGATCATTCCCTGCTCGATCGTCGGGGCCGAGGAGATCTACCCGATGCTCGGCAACGCCAAGACGGTCGCCCGGCTGCTGGGCTTCCCGTACTTCCCGCTCACGCCGACCTTCCCGTGGCTGGGTCCGCTCGGGGCGGTCCCGCTGCCCACCAAGTGGACCATCCAGTTCGGCGAGCCGATCCCCACGGACGGCTATCCGCCGGAGGCGGCCGAGGACCCGATGCTGATGTTCAACCTGACCGACCAGGTCAGGGAGCAGATCCAGCACACGCTGTACAAGCTGCTGGTGCAGCGGCGGTCGGTGTTCTTCTGACTGATGACCGAGGCAGGACGACGGGGCGCCCCCTTCCAGTGAGGGGGCGCCCCGTCGTCGTACCGCCGGCTAGTCGGCGTCCTCGCTGTCGATGCCCAGTCCGGGCAGCAGGCCCGGCAGGAGCGGCGGGAGCGTCACATCCGGCTCGGGGGCGGGAGTGGTGCCGTCCGCTGACGGGGAGGTGCTTTCCTGGGTGTCCTTCGGCGGGTCGAGGAGACCGCCGGTGTTGCCGCCGAGCAGGCCGTCCTCCTCGCTGCCGGAGCCGGCCGAGCGGCTGGGGCTGCCGCTGCCGGTGCCGCTCTCCTCGCTGTGCCGGCCGGCGCCGTCGCTGGGACGGGTCGAACGGTCCGTGCCGGAGGAGCCGCTGGGGGCCGACTCGGAGGCGCCCTGCCGTTTGCCGTGGCCGCCGCCCGTGGCCGGGGGCTCGGGCAGCAGGGAGCGCAGCGGGGCGACGTCCTCCTCTATGGCGTCGAACACGGACGACACCTGGTCGCTGACGTCCCCGAGCTGGACGGGGAGCCTCTCGCGCAGTTCGCCCCAGGCCGCGCGGTGGGAGCTGGAGAACGCGGACAAGGCCTGGATGGGGCCGAGCGAGTCCGGGTCGCGCTCGTACGCCTCGCTCAGCAGCCGGTGGCCCTCGGAGGCGTCGTGCCGCATCCCGGACAGGGCGCGGCGGATCTCGCCCAGGGACTCGTGGTCCAGGGGGCCGCTGCGGCCGCGCTCCATCAGGCGGCGGGCTTCGCTGAGGCGCGTGGAGGCGTGGTCGAGGTAGACCCGGCCGCGCTCGTCCGCCCCGTCGGCGAGGCCCAGCTTGACGTCCTCGATGCCGCGCTTGAGGCCGTAGAGCGAGTCGCCGGGCAGGGCGTCGGAGCTGGCGGCGGAGACTCCGCCGAAGGCGCTCGCGGCCACGCCGACGCTGAGTCCGCCCGCGGTGAGGCCCTTGGCGAGGCGGGAGCGCGGCCGGAACTTCTTCAGGGAACCCGCGCGGTGAGCGCCGCGGGCGCGGGTGGAGCGCTGCTCGGGGACCGCGCGGTCCGTCGCCCCGCCTCCGGCGGTGCCCTCCTGGAGCATGGCCTCGAACGCGGCCACCAGCTGGGCCCGCTGGACGACCTTGACCTCCGGGTCGAGCTCCGGCTTGGGCAGCGCGCCGAGACCGGAGGCGAGCGCCAGCAGGCGGCCCCCCTCGGTCGTTTCCGCGGCCGCCGGGGCCGGTGCCGCACCCTCGGACTGCTCGGCCGCCGCCGTGCCCGGCTCGGACTCCTCCAGGGCCTGGGCGAAGGCGTTCGCCCGCCGGTGCGCCGATACGTTCGCGATCACTGGCGGCACCTCCTCTCGTCATGACGGTCGACTCCCCAGGGGGTCCTGAGGGTTGCACACCCTGACTACAACCACACGATCAGGTGATCGAAGCCGGCCAGGGGGTGACCACAGGGAGCCTGCATCCCGCACAACGAGTGGCGCGGCACTTGGGTTACGGACGCCGGAGGATCGGATGCCGAAGTCAACGGACTTTCACGGACTGTGAGTTGACGGTCGCCGTGTGTGCGGGCGGTCAGCGGGCGTCTTCCGGGAGGAGCCGGGCGAGGGTGCGGACGGCCCGGTACTGGAGGGTCTTGATGGCGCCCTCGTTCTTGCCCATGACACGGGCCGTCTCGGCGACGGACAGGCCCTGGAGGAAGCGGAGCGTCACGCACTCCTGCTGCTGGGGATTGAGCCGCCGTACCGCGTCGAGCAGGGCGGCGTTGGAGAGGGACTCCAGGACGGAGTCCTCGGGGGAGCGCTCGACCTCGTTGGCGTCGAGCATCTCGCCGGTGGTGACCTCCAGCCGGAAGCGGCTGGACTTGAAGTGGTCCGCGACGAGGTTGCGGGCGATCGTCACGAGCCAGGCGCCGAAGTCGCGGCCCTGCCAGGTGAAGGTGCCGATGCGGCGCAGGGCGCGCAGAAAGGTCTCGCTGGTGAGGTCCTCGGCGGTCGCCTTTCCTCCGACCCGGTAGTAGATGTACCGGTAGACGGTGTCGCTGTACTGGTCGTAGAGGCGCCCGAAGGCGTCGGCCTCGCCGGCCTGGGCGCGCTCGACGAGGTCCATCATCCGGGCGCTGTCGCTGTCCGCCGCCGGGCGGCGGGCGGTGGCCGCCCCGGACGGGCGGCCTCGTCTGCCGACCGCGGCGCTGCCGTCGGCCAGTGCGTAGCACGGGCCGACGGGCGCGGCGGTGGCGAATGCGGGGACGGCGTACGCGGTGGGGACGAAGCCGCGCAACAGGTCGAGGACCGTTGCGCGCAGCGTAGCCAGGCCCGAGGCGTCAACCCCGACGTGTGGGTACACGGGACTCCCAGAGGCAGAGCTTCCATCACGTGCAGTGCGGGACCTTTCACCCGTCGTAGCGACGGAGGGGTACCGGTTTGCGTCTGAGGAGAATAACGCTTCGTACAGGCGCTGCTACACCGAGTTGCTCAAATCATCGGTTACGTCGCTTCCGTAACCGATTGACGCCGGATCAAGTACCGGAGTGTGAGCGGTTGTTGATCGGAATGGTTCGGATTGGGGCTGAGTCCAGGGCGTGTTGTGGCCGTGTCCAGCCAAGAGGACTGGACACGAGGTTGTGGGGGTACGCCAGTTGGATTTACGGGGTTTGTCATCCCGTAAACGAAGGTGTCCCGGTTTGATCGACCGGTCAGCGGCGGCGGCGGTGCAGGGCGATCGCGGCCGCCGTGCCGCCGGCCACCGCGCCGACTCCCGCGGCGGCGGGGATGCCGACCTTCGCGGCCTTGCGGCCGGTGCGGTAGTCGCGCAGGCGCCAGTCCAGCTCGCGGGCGTGCCTGCGCAGCTTGGAGTCGGGGTTGATGGCGTAGGGGTGGCCGACCAGGGAGAGCATCGGGATGTCGTTGTGCGAGTCGCTGTAGGCGGCGCAGCGGCGCAGGTCGAGGCCCTCCGCGATGGCCAGGGCGCGCACGGCCTCGGCCTTGGCTGGGCCGTGCAGCGGCTCGCCGACGAGTTTGCCGGTGTAGACGCCGTCGACGGACTCGGCGACCGTGCCCAGGGCGCCGGTCAGGCCGAGGCGGCGGGCGATGACCGTGGCGATCTCGACGGGGGCGGCCGTGACCAGCCACACCTTCTGGCCGGCGTCCAGGTGGGCCTGGGCGAGGGCGCGGGTGCCGGGCCAGATGCGCTCGGCCATGTACTCGTCGTAGATCTCCTCGCCGATCGACTGGAGTTCGGCGACGCGGTGGCCCTTGACGATGGACAGGGCCGACTCGCGGGCCTGCTGCATGTGCTCGGGGTCCTCGACGCCGGCCAGCCGGAACCACGCCTGCTGCCAGGCGAACCTCGCCAGCTCGCGGGTCTCGAAGAACTTCCGTTTGTACAGGCCCCGTCCGAAGTGGAACAGGGCGGCGCCCTGCATGACGGTGTTGTCCAGGTCGAAGAAGGCGGCGGCCCGGTCGTCGCCGTGGACCGGGAACTGCGGTTCCTCGGTCGTGGCGGCGGCTTCCTGTGAGGACTTGCGTGCTGCCTCCGCCGAGGCCTCGCCTGCCAAAACGCTCCGCGCCGTGGCGGAGCGCCTACGGGGGGTGAGCCATCCGAGAGCGGCCATGGCGTGAGCATAGCCAGTTTGTTCGGGGGTTCCGGAGTCGAGAGGTTTGGACCCTGTGAACTCTCGGCGAGCGTGTCGTTAAAGATGTCGTGCGGGTCGGGCGCGTCCGGCGCGTCCGCTGGTCTTCCGCGGGGCTTCCGCTCGTTCGCGGGCGCGCGACAATGGCGGAATGAGCCCTCTCTTCCGCCGCGAGCCCCCTCGGGACCGGCTCGTCACGCTGATCCGCAAACCCGGCTGCCATCTGTGCGATGACGCACAGGTCGTCGTGGAGAAGGTCTGCGCCGACCTGGGCGTGCCCTGGGAGCAGAAGGACATCACCGAGGACCGGGAACTGCACGACCGGTACTGGGAGCAGATCCCGGTCGTCCTGGTGGACGGTGAGCAGCACACGTTCTGGCGTGTGAACGAGGACCGCCTGCGCAGGGCGCTGACCGGCTGAGCCCGGCCGTGAGCGGACTGACCGAGCAGTACAAAGTGGCCGGAACGTCGCTTAGGATCGATGGTGACTTGGTCTCGGGGGCGGGATTCACTGAGGAAGTGTGTGGTTTTGCCCCCAGAAGACAAGGAACGGTGGTGCCTGTGCGCCGGTTCCACACCCGTGCGCCGGGGGCGCGTGAGCCCGGTCACGTTGGGCGGGCAAATCGGACACCATCTTTGTGCACGCGTTCACAAAGACATAGCCTGCATTCGACGGGGCGGTCATGTAGGGACGTATGACCGCCTACAGCCCCGCTCTACCCGCAGGAGCACCGTGGCAACTGGCCGAACTCACCGACCGGCGACCCGCAGCCGAGGGATTCCCGAGGCCACCGTCGCCCGGCTTCCGCTGTACCTCCGCGCGCTGACCGCACTGTCGGAGCGCTCGGTGCCCACGGTCTCCTCCGAGGAGCTCGCGGCCGCGGCGGGGGTCAACTCCGCGAAGCTGCGCAAGGACTTCTCGTACCTCGGTTCGTACGGCACCCGGGGTGTCGGCTACGACGTCGAGTATCTCGTCTACCAGATCTCCCGCGAACTGGGACTCACCCAGGACTGGCCGGTCGTGATCGTCGGTATCGGAAACCTCGGCGCCGCCCTCGCCAACTACGGCGGGTTCGCCTCCCGCGGCTTCCGGGTCGCCGCGCTGATCGACGCCGACCCGGCCATGGCGGGCAAGCCCGTCGCCGGCATCCCCGTGCAGCACTCCGACGACCTGGAGAAGATCATCCAGGACAACGGCGTGTCCATCGGTGTCATCGCCACCCCCGCCGGCGCCGCCCAGCAGGTCTGCGACCGGCTCGTGGCCGCCGGTGTCACCTCCATCCTGAACTTCGCGCCGACCGTGCTGTCCGTGCCCGAGGGCGTCGACGTGCGCAAGGTCGACCTCTCCATCGAGCTGCAGATCCTCGCCTTCCACGAGCAGCGCAAGGCCGGCGAGGAGGCCGCCGCCTCCGACGGTGGCGTCCCGGCCGTCGCCGCCCGTGGCGAGTCCGCCGACCAGGGACCCGACGGGGACATGCCCGCCGTGATGCCGGCATGAGCCTCCTCGTCGTCGGACTCAGCCACCGCAGCGCCCCGGTCAGCGTCCTGGAGCGGGCCTCGCTCCCCGCGGACGCCCAGGTCAAGCTGCTCCAGGACACCGTCGCCGCCGAACCGGCGACCGAGGCCGCGGTCCTCGCCACCTGCAACCGCATCGAGCTCTACGCCGACGTGGACAAGTTCCACGCCGGTGTCGCCGAGCTGTCCACGCTGCTCGCCCAGCACAGCGGGGTCGGCCTGGAGGAACTCACTCCCTATCTCTATGTGCACTACGAGGACCGGGCCGTCCACCACCTGTTCTCGGTGGCCTGCGGGCTGGACTCGATGGTCGTCGGCGAGGGGCAGATCCTCGGCCAGATCAAGGACTCCCTGGCCCGGGCGCAGGAGCTGCACTCCGCGGGCCGGCTGCTGAACGACCTGTTCCAGCAGGCCCTGCGGGTCGGCAAGCGCGCCCACTCCGAGACCGGCATCGACCGCGCCGGCCAGTCCCTGGTCACCTTCGGCCTGGAGCAGCTGGCCCGGGGCGGCGACGTCCAGGAATGGGCCCGGGGCAAGAAGGCCCTGGTCATCGGGGCCGGTTCGATGTCCTCCCTGGCCGCGGCCACGCTCGCGCGCGCCGGGGTCGCCGAGATCGTCGTCGCCAACCGCACCTTCGACCGCGCCGAGCGGCTCGCGCAGATCCTGTCCGAGGGCGACGACACGGACGTGCTGGCCCGCGCGGTCCCGATGGAATCGGTGCCGGTCGAGCTGACACGTGCCGATGTCGCCGTCTCCTGCACCGGCGCGACGGGCCTGGTCCTGACGGCCGAGGCGGTCGCGCAGGCGGTCGAGGGCCGTACGCCCGCGCCGCCGGCCGGCGGTGACGGACCGACGCCGGGCGGCGCCGCCCGCACGGCCGGGCCGGGCGCGCAGCGGGGCGGTGCGCCCGCCACCGCCCTCGGCGGCGAGGACGGCTGCCCGCTGGAGCTGTCCGCGGTGCAGGGCACCGCCGGGTTCTCCGTGCTGGGCGAGGCCGCGGTGGCCGGGATGGCCGCCGCCGACCTGGAACAGCACGCGGCGTGGGTCGACAACGGCACGGCGGGCGGCGCCCAGCGGGGCACCGCCCGACCGGGGGCCACGGGCACGCTCGACCCGGCCGCGGACACCGACGCCATCGCCGCGCTCGCCGCGACCGTGGCCAGCGTCGGGCGGATCCCCGAGCGGCGCCGGCCCGAGCCCGCCGAGGAGCCGCAGCGGCCCGAACCCGTACTGTTCCTGCTGGACCTGGCCATGCCGCGCGACATCGACGCGGCCGCGCACCGGCTGGCCGGGGTGCGGCTGGTGGACATCGAGTCGCTCGCGCAGGCCTCGGCGGACGCTCCGATGGCTGCCGATGTGGACCAGGTCCGGCGTATCGTCTCCGACGAGGTCGCGGCGTTCGGGGCGGCGCTGCGGGCCGCGCACATCACGCCGACCGTGGTCGCCCTGCGCACCATGGCCGCCGATGTCGTGGCCAGCGAGATCGCCCGCCTGGACGGACGGCTGCCCGGCCTCGACGACAAGCACCGGGCGGAGATCACCCAGACCGTGCGGCGCGTGGTCGACAAGCTGCTGCACGCGCCGACCGTGCGGGTCAAGCAGCTCGCGGCCGAGCCCGGCGGCGCCGGGTACGCGGACGCGCTGCGCACCCTGTTCGACCTCGACCCCGAGACGGTGGCCGCCGTCTCCCGAGCCGAGGACAGCACCACCCAGAGAGACCGAGGCCCGGCATGACTGACAAGGCGCTGAGGCTCGGCACCCGGCGGAGCAGGCTCGCCATGGCCCAGTCCGGCCAGGTGGCCGAGGCCGTGAGCCGGGTGACCGGGCGGCCCGTGGAACTCGTCGAGATCACCACGTACGGCGACGTCTCGCGTGAGGCGCTCGCCCAGATCGGCGGCACCGGCGTGTTCGTGACCGCCCTGCGCGACGCGCTGCTCAAGGGCGAGGTCGACTTCGCCGTGCACTCCCTGAAGGACCTGCCGACCACGCAGCCCGACGAGCTGGTCGTGGCCGCCGTGCCCGAGCGGGAGGACCCGCGCGACGTCATCGTCGCCCGGGACGCCCTGAAGTTCACCGACCTGCCCGCCGGGGCGCGCATCGGCACCGGTTCGCCGCGCCGCATGGCCCAGCTCAACGCGTACGCGCGCAGCCACGGCCTGGACATAGCGACGGTCCCGATCCGCGGCAACGTCGACACCCGCATCGGGTTCGTGCGCAGCGGTGAGCTCGACGCGGTCGTGCTGGCCGCCGCCGGGCTGAACCGGATCGGCCGCGGTGACGAGGTGACCGACTTCCTGTCGGTCGACACGGTTTTGCCCGCCCCCGGCCAGGGGGCCCTGGCGATCGAGTGCACCGCGGGCAACGCGGACCTCGTCGCCGCGCTCGCCGAACTCGACGACCCGTTCACGCGGGTCGCCGTGACGGCCGAGCGGTCCCTGCTCGCCGCCCTGGAGGCCGGCTGCAGCGCCCCGGTGGGCGCTTTGGCCGACTTGTTGGCCGACGGGCAGATTGTCAAGGAAATGCGCCTGCGCGGCGTCGTCGGGACCACCGACGGCACGCGCATGGTGCAGCTGTCCACCACCGGTCCCGTGCCCGAGACGCACGACGGGGCAATGGCGCTCGGTCGCGAACTCGCGGCCGAGATGCTCGCCCAGGGCGCGGCCGGTCTGATGGGGGAGCGAGCACAGTGAGCCCCACCACCCTTTCCGCCGGTCCTGAACACGGGCACGTCACCTTCCTGGGTGCCGGACCCGGAGATCCGGGACTGCTGACTCTGCGCGCCGTCGAGGCACTGGCCAACGCGGACGTCCTCGTCGCCGAGCACGAAGTGCTCGACGTCGTACGTCAGCACGCCAGGCAGGGCGTCTCCGAGGTGCACACGGACGCGGATCCTTCCCAGGATCCGGCTCCGGGCACAGGAACGCCCCAGCTGACGGTAGTTGACGGCACGTCAACCACCGCGCCCGTCCCCGCGGTGCGGGATGCCGCACATCTTGTCATGGAGGCCGCGCGGGGCGGCAGGCGGGTCGTGCGTGCCGTGTCCGGTGACCCGGGCCTCGACACGTACGCGGCCGAGGAGATGCTGGCGTGCGCCGCCGCCGGGGTGCCCTTCGAGGTGGTGCCCGGTATCGCGAGCGCCGTCGGTGTGCCCGCGTACGCCGGTGTGCCGCTGCGGGACGCGCAGGGCGCCGACGTGCGCTTCGTCGACGCGCGCACGGCCTCGGACCGGTGCTGGACGGAGGTCGGGGCGTCGGACGGCACGGTCGTCGTCTCCACGACGCTGGACTCCGTCGCCGCGGCGGCCGGCGAGCTCGTCTCCGCCGGGCGCAAGCCGGACACCCCGATGACGGTCACCGTCGCCGGTACGACCACCCGGCAGCGCACCTGGACCGCCACGCTCGGCACGATCGCGCAGACGCTGAAGCAGGCCAAGGTGCTGCCCTCGCCCGAGGGCGGCCGGCCGGTGATAGCCGTGGTCGGTGAGCGTTCCTCCGCCGCCCAGCGCGACCAGCTCGCGTGGTTCGAGTCCAAGCCGCTGTTCGGCTGGAAGGTGCTCGTGCCGCGCACGAAGGAGCAGGCGGTGTCGCTCTCCGACCAGCTGCGGTCGTACGGGGCCGTGCCGCACGAGGTGCCGACCATCGCCGTCGAGCCGCCGCGCACGCCCCAGCAGATGGAGCGCGCGGTCAAGGGCCTGGTCACGGGCCGCTACGAGTGGATCGCCTTCACCTCGGTGAACGCGGTCAAGGCCGTGCGGGAGAAGTTCGAGGAGTACGGGCTCGACGCGCGTGCCTTCGCGGGCATCAAGGTCGCGGCCGTGGGCGAGCAGACCGCCAAGGCGCTGATCGCCTTCGGCGTGAAGCCCGACCTGGTGCCGAGCGGGGAGCAGTCGGCCGCCGGTCTGCTGGAGGACTGGCCGCCCTACGACCCGGTCTTCGACCCGATCGACCGGGTGTTCCTGCCGCGTGCCGACATCGCCACGGAGACGCTGGTCGCCGGTCTGATCGAGCTGGGCTGGGAGGTCGACGACGTCACGGCCTACCGGACCGTGCGGGCCTCGCCGCCGCCGGCGGAGACCCGCGAGGCGATCAAGGGCGGTGGCTTCGACGCCGTGCTGTTCACGTCGTCCTCCACCGTGCGGAACCTGGTCGGCATCGCCGGCAAGCCGCACAACGTCACGGTGATCGCCTGTATCGGCCCGGCCACGGCGAAGACCGCCGAGGAGCACGGGCTGCGGGTGGACGTCATGGCTCCGGAGCCGTCCGTGCTCAAGCTGGCGGAGGCCCTGGCCGACTTCGGCGCGAAGCGGCGGGCCGCGGCCCTGGAGGCCGGGGACCCGGTGACCCGCCCGAGCGAGCGGCGGCCGGGGGCGCGGCGCCGGCGGTCGACGACGTAGGCGGACCTGCTGGGTGGCTGCGGCTACGCGGGGGTCACCGCGTGGCCGTAGCGCAGCAGGTTGTCCGGGTCGTAGGTGGCCTTGTCGTGACGCAGCCGGGCGTAGACCTCCGGGGTCCAGGCGCGGGCGATGTCCTGTTCGTCGCCGGGGGTGCCGTGGATGTTGACCATGGTGCGGCCGGTGCCGTACGGGGCCATGGCGGTGTAGAGGCGGCGGGTCGCCTGTTCGACGGCCTCCGCCACCGGGGGCGCCGGCATGATCCCGACCGACTCCATGAAGTACCGGGCGTCGCGGGCGCAGACGGCGTCCTCGACGGGGGCCGGGCGGGCCAGTGCCCCGCCCATGTGGCGCAGCGAGGCCACGAGCAGCGGGTGGTCGACCCCGGCCGCGGGTCCGACCTGCTCCAGGAACGCGCTCATGGCGTCCGGGGTCAGGTCGCGCAGGAGCATGCAGCACTCCCGTGCCGGGAGCGGGTCCTGGGGTTCCATGTGGATGCGGTCCAGGTCCGCGTAGTCCATCTCCTCCACCATGTCGACCGCCACGGGGGCCACCCGGCGCAGCGGGGCGACCAGTGCCTCGCCCTCGGCCGTCTCGCCCGGCCAGGCGATCGCGACCCGGGCCCAGAAGCCGCCGCGCAGGGATTCCGGCAGCTGCGGGATGGGCGGCAGGCGCAGCACCGAGAACATGCTGCCCATCTCGTCCGGGACCGTGCGGGTCCACTCCGACCAGGCGTGCAGCAGGGATGCGGTGTGCTCGGCGTGCCAGTGGAGGCCGCCGCCGTAGAGGCGGGGCAGGGCGAGCAGTCCGGTGACCAGTGAGGTGACCACGCCCACGTTGCCCTTGCCGCCGCGCAGGGCCCAGAACAGTTCCGGCTCGTGGTGGGGGTCCGCCTCGCGCAGCCGGCCGTCCGGGGTGACGACCTGGAAGGAGCGGACCAGGTCGGCGGCGTAGCCGTAGGCCCGGCCGAGGACCGGCAGTCCGCCGCCGAGGGTGTAGCCGACGACGCCCGCGTCGGTGGAGGTGCCGCAGAGGCCGGCCAGGCCGTACGGGGCGCCGGCGGCCAGGACGTGGCTCCACTTCGCGCCCGCGGCGATCCGCGCGGTGCGGGTGGCGGGGTCGACCTGGACGTCCGTCATGCGGGACGTGGTGATGAGCAGGCCGCGTTCGATGGGGAAGTTGGCGCCGTGGCCGGTGGCCTGGACGGCGACCGGGGTGTGGGTGGCGTGCGCCCAGCGCATCGCGGCGACGACGTCGTCGGTGCCGGTGGCCCCCACGACGACGTCCGGGGTGTGGAGGGCGGCCAGGTTGAAGCCGGTGACCTCGTCGGCGTAGGCGTCGTCGCCGGGGCGCAGGACGGGACCGGCGATGTCCGAGAGGGCGAAGAGGTCGGGGGTGTGGTGCGGGGCGGTCATCGCGTCCTCCGTGGGGGCGGGTACGGAGGGACGGCGGCGGCGAGGAGTGGGGGACGGGCCGTCGGGGTCCTTGTGTTCGCTGCTTTCAGGATGGACCTCGGGAGTGGTGGGCGCATCGCGGGAAGCGGGGCTCCTGGTCGGGTGAGTGGGCCGCAGGGCTCCGACATCGCGTCGGCATCGGGGCGTTCGGGGCGGGCGTAGCGTAGAGGGCATGACGACGTACGGATCATTTCCCGGTGCGCGGCCGCGGCGGTTGCGGAGCAACCCCGTGATGCGTCGGATGGTCGCCGAGACCCGGCTGCACCCCGCCGACCTCATCCTCCCCGCCTTCGTGCGCGAGGGCGTCAGCGAGCCGGTGCCGATCACGGCCATGCCCGGGGTCGTGCAGCACACGCGGGACAGTCTGAAGAAGGCCGCCGCGGAGGCGGTCGCGGCGGGCATCTCCGGGATCATGCTGTTCGGCGTGCCGGAGGAGTCGAAGAAGGACGCGCTCGGGACGCCGGGGACCGATCCGGACGGCATCCTCCAGGTCGCCCTGCGGGACGTGCGGGCCGAGGTCGGCGACGACCTGCTCGTCATGTCCGACCTGTGCCTCGACGAGACGACCGACCACGGGCACTGCGGGGTGCTCGACGCGCAGGGGCGGGTCGACAACGACGCGACCCTGGAGCGGTACGCCGAGATGGCCCAGGTGCAGGCCGACGCCGGGGCCCATGTGGTCGGTCCCAGCGGGATGATGGACGGGCAGATCGGGGTCGTCCGGGACGCCCTCGACCAGATCGGGCGGGAGGACGTCGCCATCCTCGCCTACACCGCGAAGTACGCCTCCGCCTTCTACGGGCCCTTCCGCGAGGCCGTCGGCTCCTCGCTCCGGGGCGACCGCAAGACCTACCAGCAGGACCCCGCCAACGCCCGCGAGTCCCTGCGCGAACTCGCCCTCGACCTCGAGGAGGGCGCCGACATGGTGATGGTCAAGCCGGCCGGGCCCTACCTGGACATCCTCGCCCGGGTGGCGGACGCCGTGGACGTGCCCGTCGCCGCGTACCAGATCTCCGGCGAGTACTCGATGATCGAGGCCGCCGCCGAGAAGGGCTGGATCGACCGCGACCGGGCGATCATGGAGACCCTGACCGGCATCCGGCGGGCCGGGGCGCGCAACATCCTCACCTACTGGGCCACCGAAGTGGCCCAGAAGCTGAGGGATCAGTAGGGCGGTTCAGCAGGGCGGTTCAGTAGGACAGGGCCTGGTCCATGTCGCGCAGCCAGTAGGTGACCCGCAGGGTGCTGTCGTAGTACACGCCCTCGGCCGGCAGGGCGGGGAGCGCGGCGGGGCCGCCGTCGCTGTTGGGCGTGCGGCCCTGGAAGCCGACCGTGAGCTTGCGGCCGGTGGTGCCGGCCTCGCCGCTGCCGTCGGCCGCCGACAGCAGGACACCCGCGTAGCCGGACTCGCCGGGGGCCAGGGTCGTCACCGCCTGGGGCTTGGAGTCCTCGATCGCCTGCGGGGCCCACTGCATCTCGTCGAAGCGGAGCACCGGGTGGTAGGTGAGGTCGCAGTTCGCCGAGCCGGTGTTCCTGACCGTGATCAGCATGTGGTTGAGGGGGCGGGGCACCGGCTGGGCCGTGACGGTGGTGTTGGAGCCGTTGCAGGAGACGCGCGTCCGGTCGGCCGGCTTCCCGGCCTTCTCGGTGCCCTTGCCGGTGGTGCCGGTCTTGCCGGTGGTCTGCGTGGTTCCCGTGGTGCCGGCGGTCTCCGCGGTCCCGGTGGTGTCCCCGGGAGGCTGCTGGGTGGCACCTGCTTCCCGCTCGCCCGGGGTGGCGCCCGTAGCGCTCGTGCCGGGTGTGATCGACGTGCTCGCCGCCGCACCCTCGTTCCGGGTGCCGGTGCCGTCCTCGCACGCCGTGAGGGCGAGGGCGGCCAGGAGGGCGACGGGGAGGGCGTGGTACTTGCGCATGGCTGGGTTCCTTTCGGACAAAGAGCGGTGGGGAAGTGGGCCCGGGCGGGCCGCTCGACCGGTCGGCCGGGAGTGGCGTGCTTGGATGACCAGAGCTTGTGGGGTGATGCGTCCCGGCCGCCACACTCGGCGGGCGATCAGGGACGCTGGAACGCCCGCACGGCCATTGACCAGGGGAAACGACCGTTCCCTGGAACGGTGGAACGGGACACGGGGGCTGGAGGAACAGTGTCGGAGAGCACGGCCGCGGGTGATTTCGCGGCACTGCTGGGGGAGTTGAAGGAGCGCTCCGGGCTGAGCTACGGGGTGCTCGCCAAGCGGCTGCACATGAGTACCTCGACGCTGCACCGGTACTGCAACGGGGACGCCGTACCGGCCGACTACGCGCCCGTGGAGCGGCTCGCGCGGCTGTGCAAGGCGTCGCCCCGGGAGCTGGTGGAGCTGCACCGGCGGTGGGTGCTGGCGGATGCGGGGCGGGGGCGGAAGGGGGGAGCGGGCGCCGACGATTCCGGGTCCGTCGCGGATGAGGAGCCCGTGGAGAACCGTCCGTCGCCGGGGGAGCCGGATCCAGCTCGGGGTCCGGATCGAGAGGGGGATCCGGAGCCGGTCTTGGAGCAGGGCGTCCAGGAGGAGAACGGCTCGGGCGGGGGCCGTCCGGACCCGGGCGGTTCAGGTGAGGGCGCTGCGGACGAGGGGCGGTCGGAACGGGCGGGCGAGGTGCTGTCGGGCGGGTCCGCCGGCCGGCGTCCGCGTCGGCCGCGTCCCGCCGTGCTCGCCGGTGTGGCCCTGGCCGTCGTGCTCGGCGGGGTCGGGCTCGCCGTGGCCGTGCCGTCCGGCGGGACCGACGGGGACGAGCGGCACGGGTCGGCGACCGCGCCGGACTCGGCCGCGCGGCCCGGCGGCTCCGCTGTCGCCTCCGTGTCACCCCCGGGCCGTTCCTCCTCCCCCTCCGGCCCGGCCAGGGAAGAGGGGAAGGACAAGGACAAGGCGAAGGGGGCCGCCGCGTCCTCCGGCCCCTCGGCCCCGGCCACCGGCGCCGCACGCCCCGGCCGCGACACCGCCCCCGCCTCCGGCCCGGCTCCGCTCTCCGTCGACACCGAGCCGCACGCCTGGGAGGACCCCTGCTCCCAGCGCTACCTGGTGAATCTGCCGCCGGACCGCGTCGTGCCGCCGCCGCTGGAGCAGGACGCGCCGGGCTGGGTGGCGGCGATGGACGCCGTTCCGTCGGGGGAGCAACTGCTGAAGGTCACCGTGCAGGGGACCGGGGACGAGACGGTGGTCCTCAAGGGGCTGACGGTCCGCATGGCCGGCAAACGCGCCCCGCTCGCCTGGAACGACTACGCCATGGGCTATCCGGGCGTGGGCTGCGGCGGTGGTGTGCCGACCCGGTTGTTCACGGTCGCCCTCGACGCGGCGCGGCCGGCCGTCGTGCCGGAGGCGGGCCACGACGACTTCCCGTTCAAGGTGAGCGAGTCCGACCCGGAGGTCTACTACATCCGGGCCGACGCCTCCGCCTACGACGTCAGCTGGTACCTGGAGCTGCGGTGGTCCAGCGGCAGCCGGCAGGGCACGCTGACCGTGGACGACAGGGGCCGGCCCTTCCGCACGAGCGGCAACAACGGGCGCCCGGCCTACGAGTTCCCGCTGGGCGGCGAGAAGTGGGTGAAGGCCGGGACGACCGGCGCGTCCTGACGGCCGGCGGGTGCCCGTGAGGCCGCGGGCACCCGCACGTCACGCAGGTCGTTACGTCGTTGGCCGACCAAGTGGTCGCCGACGACCACCCAGCCCCCAGGAGACGTCCATGTCCGGTGACGCCCTCAGTCAGGACCCCGCCGAGCTGCGCAGGAGGATCGACAGCAGCAAGGCGCACCCGGCGCGGGTCTACGACGTCTTCCTCGGCGGCAAGGACCACTACCCGGCGGACCGGGACGCGGCCGCCGCGGCGCTCGCCGCCAACCCGCGCGGGTACCTCGACGTGCGGCACAACCGGGACTTCCTGCGCCGCGCGGTGACGCAGCTGGTCGAGCGGGACGGCATCCGGCAGTTCCTCGACATCGGGACCGGGCTGCCGACCGCGGAGAACGTGCACCAGATCGCACAGCGGATCACGCCCGGCTCGCGGGTCGTGTACGTGGACAACGACCCCGTCGTGCTCGCCCACGCGCGCGCCCTGCTGACCAGCGGGCCCGAGGGGCGCACGGACTACATCGACGCCGACCTGCGGGACCCGGGCCGGATCCTCGAACAGGCCGCCAAGACCCTGGACTTCGACCGGCCGGTCGCGCTCTGCCTGGTCGCCGTCCTGCACTTCGTCGCGGACGACGAGGCGTATCCGCTGGTGGGGGAGGTGCTCGACGCGCTGCCCGCCGGCAGCCGGCTGGTGCTCAGTCATCTCACCGAGGACCTCAACCCCGAGAACATCCGCGCGGTCCAGCGGACCTTCACCGAGCGGGGGTTCACCTTCGTGCTGCGCTCCCGGGCCGAGGTCGAGCGGTTCTTCACCGGCAACGGGCTGGAGATCGCCGACCCGGGCGTCGTCCCCGCGCACCGCTGGCGGCCCGACCACGCGGCCCCGGTCCCCGAGCAGCCGGAGGAGGCCTTCCTCGCCGGGCTCGACGACATCGAGAAGGTGCGCTACCGCGACATCGACGACGTCACGGACGCGGACATCAACGTCTACGCCGCGGTCGGGGCCAAGGGCTGAGACCGGGCCCTACGTCTCCCCCCGGCTCAGCCGTCCGCAGCCCCACGTGCCCGCCACGAGGACCAGCGCCGCCAGGCCGCCGGCCACTCCCGCGTACGCGCCGGGATCCAGGTCCACGGCGGTGTCCTCGTCCTCCAACGGTGCGGACGCGCCCTCGGGGTCGTACAGCACGCGCAGTGCGTCGCCCGGATCGAGCCGTTGCGGGTCGCAGCCGTCCGTCATCTCGGGTGAGATGTCCCGGCCGCCGCGGGTGCGCAGCGCACACTCGTCGGTCTTGCCGCGGTGGACGTCGACGACGACCGCCTCGGTCCACCGGCCCCGATCCCGCAGCGCACGCTCCTCGGCCGCCTGCTGGGTGACGATCGCCAGCACGACGGCGGCGGGGACGGTGACGACGAGCGCCCCGATGGCCGCTTTCGGCGTCTTCCTGTGCCGGACGTGGCGGAGCGCGACGCCGGGCACCAGGACGAGTGCCAGCGGTATCACCAGTGCGCAGGTGACGAAGACCGGGCCGCGCAGGAAGCCCGGCAGGGGCACCACCGGAGCGCACCACACCAGGGTCACGGAGGCCGTCACGCACGCGCCGGTGAACAGGAACCAGTGCACCGGGCCCGTACGGCGCCGGAGCGGAGTGGTCCCGGTGGGCCGGGCCGCTCGGGCGGCTCCTGGCGTGGGCCCGTGTCCGTCCCTGCCCGTTGCCATGCGCTCCCTCTCCGTCGACACCGGCCTGCCGACGGACGAGCGTACGGGCGCGGGAGCCGCACCGGTCGGCCGGGTCTCGCCGGTCGGCTGCCGCCCGGTGGGTGCCGTGTCCGTATCCCGGAAGTCTTCCTTGTAGACAGCATGTATGTCTCTAGGCTGCGGGGCACGTCGTCGCCGCTGTCGAAGGAGCCGTGTCATGACCGTCGCCGAGCCCGTTGCCGCCGTCCACGCGTCCGTGCCGCCGCTCGCCGCGCGGGCGCGGGCGGTCGGTGGTTCTCCCGTGCGGGACATCCTCGCCGTCACCGCGCGACCGGAAGTGATCAACTTCGCGGGCGGGCTGCCGGCGCCGGAGCTGTTCGACGCGGACGGCATCGCCCACTCCTACCGGGCGGTGCTGGCCGAGCAGCCCGCGCGGGCGCTGCAGTACTCCACGACCGAGGGCGAGCCCGCACTGCGGGCCGCCCTGGCCGCCCGGACCACCGCCCGCGGACTGCCCACCGGGCCCGACGACCTGCTCGTCACCACCGGCTCCCAGCAGGCCCTCTCCCTGCTGGCCACCGCCCTGCTCGAACCCGGCGACACCGTCCTCGTCGAGAACCCCTGCTACCTGGCGGCGCTCCAGGCCTTCGGTTTCGCCGGAGCCCGGGTCGTGCCCGTGCCCGGCGACGAGCAGGGGCTCGATCCGGAGGCGCTGGAGGACCTGGTGGTGCGCGAACGGCCCAAGCTGCTGTACACCGTGCCCACCTTCCAGAACCCCACCGGCCGTACGCTGCCCGCCGAACGGCGCGCGGCCGTGGCCGCCGTCGCCGCCCGGCGCGGACTGTGGATCATCGAGGACGACCCCTACGGGGAACTGCGCTACGAGGGCGAACGCGTCCCCTGGATCGCCTCCCGGCCGGGCGCCGAGGACCGCACGGTGCTGCTCGGCAGCTTCTCCAAGGTCATGGCACCCGGACTGCGGCTGGGCTGGCTGCGGGCGCCCGGCGAACTGCGGCGTGCCTGTGCCGTCGCCAAGCAGGCCGCCGACCTGCACACCCCGACCGTCAACCAGCTCGCCGCCGCCCGGTACCTCGCCGACCACGACCTGGACGCCCACGTCGCACGCGTCGCCGGGGTCTATCGCACCCGCCGGGACGCCCTGCTCGCGGGACTGGCCGGGGCGCTGCCCGAGGGCTCGGTGTGGAACCGGCCCGAGGGCGGCATGTTCCTCTGGGCCCGGCTGCCGGAGCCGTACGACACGACGGCGCTGCTGCCGCGGGTGGTGCGCCACGACGTGGCCTACGTCCCCGGCGCCCCCTTCTACGCGGGCCGGCCCGACCGGACGACCCTGCGGCTGTGCTTCGTGACGCAGGCCCCGCAGGAGATCGCCGAAGGGCTGCGCAGACTGGGCGAGGGGCTGCGGGACGGTGCCCCGGACACCCTCTAGGCCGCCCGGGTCAGTCCCACCAGAAGTGCCATGAGCTGCGGCCGAGGACCTGGTGCTCGGCGTAGGCCCGCAGGGACGGGCCGGCGCCGTGCCGGAGGTTGTCCGGGCAGAACGCGAAGTGTTCCGCGGCGACGGCCTCCGCGTCGGCGGGCGTGACGGGCGGGGCGGCGACCGACACCAGCAGGTGGTCGAAGCCGAGCGCCGTGACGCGTATGCCGAAGCGGTCCTCCCAGTCGCGCAGCACCGCGCCGAGCCGGGCCGGGTCCGCCTCGTGGTGCACCGCGCCGGTCCAGCCGATCGCCGCCGGTATGTCGGCGCTGCGGCGGGCCGGGACGAGCGCCAGGCGGGGCTCCTTGAGGGGGCCGCCGTCGTCCAGGAGGGCGTCCGCGGCATCGGCGGCCACCGTGTCCGGGTCCCGGCCGGCGGGCGGCGCGGTGTCCGCGCCCGGCCAGGGGGCGCCGTTTACCGCGTGCTCCTGCCAGTACTCCGCCAGGACCTCCTCGGCGTCGTGGTCCCCCGGGTACGACACGTCGGCGGGTGCCAGCTCCCAGCGGTCCGGGCCGCCGTGACCGTCGCCGACGTCGAGCACGACCGGCAGCAGGCCCCGGCGCCTGGCCGGTTCCAGCAGCTCCCGCTCACCCGGCCGGGCGCGCTCCCGCGCGCACCACAGCAACGGCTCGTGCCAGGGCCCCGCGGCCGTGGTGTCGACGAGCGCGCCGGCGGGGAGGCGCAGTCCGAGCGCGCGGCCGCCGGGGTCCGCGGCCAGCGCGGGCAGGGGGTTCGGGAGAGTCGCCATGCGGGTGACTGTAGGGCCGGCCACTGACAACGCGGCCGGCCGGTTCACGGGCGTGCCTCGAAGCACTCGCGCCGGCTCCCGTCACGGGGCGGCAGCAGGCGCGGAGCACCGTGCCGCAACGGGCCGCCGCCATGGGCGTGTAGAGGTACGACTGCGCGGCCAGGCCGTCGGTGATCCCGGCGGTGGACGGCCGGCCGCCACCGGCTGCCTCCAGCTCCAGGCGGTCGCCGATGCGCGTGCTCCACGTCCGCGCCCACCCGGCCCCGCACCGGGCCCCGTGGCGCAGTTCGAGGTGGGCCCCGGTCGACGTGCGGTGCGAGGCGAGGGTGAACGGGTCCGTGCCGCACGTCATGAGCATCGGGCTCCCGCCCCCGCAGGCGCTCCCCCGGCAGCGGGGCGCCGGGAAGGAGACCGGCAGCGTGAGCCGCTACATGAAGTCCCACACGTGCGCCAACTGCTCCTGGTCCACCCAGACTTCCGAAAACGCCGAGGGCGACACTCACGGGGGAGTGCCGCCCTCGGTCCGTCCGTCCCGGCCGGGCCTCAGAGCCGCTCGGGCGTCCGGATGCCCAGCAGCGCCATGCCCCGGTGGAGGGTGCGGGCCGTGATGTCGCACAGGAACAGGCGGTTCTCGACCTGCTCGGGCGTCTCGGCCTTCAGCACCGGGCACTTGTCGTAGAACGTCGTGTACAGCGACGCCAGTTGGTACAGGTACGCCGCCAGCCTGTGCGGGGCGTACTCCCGGGCCGCCTCCGCCACCGTCTCCGCGAAGGAGTCCACGTGCAGGCCCAGCGCCCGCTCCGCGGCGTGCAGTTGCAGCTCCGGGTGCGCGGCCGGGCGGGAGGCGCCGGCCTTGCGCAGGATCGACTGGATACGGGCGTAGGCGTACTGCAGGTAGACCGACGTGTCGCCGTTCAGCGAGACCATCTGGTCCAGGTCGAACTTGTAGTCCCGGTTGGCCGACGTCGACAGGTCCGCGTACTTCACCGCGCCGACACCCACCTGGGCGCCCCGCTCGGCGATCTCCTCCTCGGAGAGGTCCTGGGCCTTCTCCCGGACCACCGCCGAAGCACGGTCGATCGCCTCGTCCAGCAGGTCGACCAGGCGGACCGTCTCGCCCTCACGCGTCTTGAACGGCTTGCCGTCCTTGCCGAGGACCGTGCCGAAGGCCAGCTGGAACGCCTTCACGTCGTCGTTCAGCCAGCCCGCCCTGCGCGCCGTCTCGAAGACCATCTTGAAGTGCAGCGACTGACGCGCGTCCACCACGTACACCAGCGTGTCCGCCTTGAGGTCGAACACGCGGTCGCGGATCGCCGACAGGTCGGTCGCCGCGTAGCCGTAGCCGCCGTCCGACTTCTGCACGATCAGCGGGACCGGCTTGCCGTCCGGGCCCTTGACGTCGTCGAAGAACACGCACAGCGCGCCCTCGGAGCGGACCGCCACGCCCGACTCCTCCAGCAGGCGGCAGGTCTCCGCGAGCATGTCGTTGTAACCCGACTCGCCGACGATGTCCGCGTCGCGGATCTCCATGTCCAGCTTCTCGAAGACGGAGAAGAAGTAGATCTTCGACTCGTCGACGAACTTCTGCCAGATGGCGAGGGTCTTCTCGTCGCCCGCCTGGAGGTCCACCACCCGGCGCCGGGCGCGCGTCTTGAACGCCTCGTCGGAGTCGAACAGCTTGCGCGAGGCCTTGTAGAGGCGGTCGAGGTTCGACATCGCCTCCTCGCCGCTCACCTCGGCCGAACCGTGGTCCAGCTCGTGCGGGTGCTCGTCCAGGTACTGGATGAGCATGCCGAACTGGGTGCCCCAGTCGCCGATGTGGTGGCGCCGGACCACGTGCTCGCCGGTGAACTCCAGCAGCTGCACCACCGCGTCGCCGATCACCGCGGAGCGCAGGTGCCCGACGTGCATCTCCTTCGCCACGTTCGGCTGGGCGTAGTCGATGACCGTGGTGCCGGGCCGCTCGGCGCGCGGCACGCCGAGGCGGCCGGTGTCGTCGGCCCAGCGCGCCGCGAGGTTCTCCGTGATCGCCCGGTCGGTGACCGTGATGTTCAGGAAGCCGGGCCCGGAGACCTCGACGTCCCCGATCAGCTCACCCGACTCCACCCGGGAGACGACCTGGGTCGCCAGCTCCCGCGGGTTGGCCTTCGCCTTCTTGGCGAGGGCCAGGATCCCGTTGGCCTGGAAGTCGGCCCGGTCGCTTCGTCGCAGCAGCGGGTCCGCGGAACCGGCCTGCGGCAGGGCCGCCGACAGGGCCGCCGCGAGGCGCTGGTGGACGGAGTCGCTGAGGGACGTGACCGAGGCCATAGGTAAGGGTGCCGTTCTCCTCGAGGGAATCGATAGACACGGCCAGTATCCCATGGGGGTAAAGCCGTTTTTCCGGGCGCGAGGCGGTCTGGGACAATGATGCGGTCAGCCGTGCGACCGTACCGGCTGCCCGATGCAGAAAGAAGGACGTGCCGATCGTGGCTCAGAGCACCGAGACCACCGACTGGGTCTCCCGTTTCGCGGATGAGGTCATCGAGGAGTCGGAGCGCCGGGCCCCGGGCAAACCCGTCGTCGTCGCGTCCGGTCTCTCCCCGTCCGGCCCCATCCACCTCGGCAACCTCCGCGAGGTCATGACCCCGCACCTCGTCGCCGACGAGATCCGCCGCCGGGGCCACCAGGTGCGCCACCTGATCTCCTGGGACGACTACGACCGCTACCGCAAGGTCCCGGCCGGCGTCCCGGGCGTCGACGACTCCTGGGCCGAGCACATCGGCAAGCCGCTGACGTCCGTGCCCGCGCCCAAGGGGTCCGCGCACCCGAACTGGGCCGAGCACTTCAAGGCCGCGATGATCGAGTCGCTGGCCGAGCTCGGCGTGGAGTTCGACGGGATCAGCCAGACCGAGCAGTACACCTCCGGCGCGTACCGCGAGCAGATCCTGCACGCCATGCGGCACCGCGGCGACATCGACGCCATCCTCGACCAGTACCGCACCAAGAAGGCCCCCGCCAAGAAGCAGCAGGGGCAGAAGCCGGTCGACGAGGCCGAGCTGGAGGCCGCCGAGGGCTCCGGCGCCGCCGCCGAGGACGACGGCAGCTCCGGCTCCGCCGGCTACTTCCCGTACAAGCCGTACTGCGGCAACTGCGAGAAGGACCTCACCACCGTCACGTCCTACGACGACGACTCCACCGAGCTGACCTACGCCTGCACCGCGTGCGGCTTCTCGGAGACGGTCCGGCTCAGCGAGTTCAACCGCGGCAAGCTGGTCTGGAAGGTCGACTGGCCGATGCGGTGGGCGTACGAGGGCGTCGTCTTCGAGCCCTCCGGCGTCGACCACTCCTCGCCCGGCTCGTCGTTCCAGGTCGGCGGGCAGATCGTCGGGATCTTCGGCGGCAAGCAGCCGATCGGCCCGATGTACGCCTTCGTCGGCATCTCCGGCATGGCGAAGATGTCCTCCTCCAAGGGCGGCGTGCCCACCCCGGCCGACGCCCTGAAGATCATGGAGCCGCAGCTGCTGCGCTGGCTCTACGCCCGCCGCCGGCCCAACCAGTCCTTCAAGGTCGCCTTCGACCAGGAGATCCAGCGGCTCTACGACGAGTGGGACCGGCTCGACGCCAAGGTCGCCGACGGCAGCGCCCTGCCGGCCGACATGGCCGCGCACTCCCGAGCGGTGCGCACCGCCGCCGGCGAACTGCCGCGCACGCCCCGGCCGCTGCCGTACCGCACGCTCGCGTCCGTCGCGGACATCACCGCCGGGCACGAGGACCAGGCGCTGCGCATCCTCAGCGAGCTCGACCCGGAGCAGCCGCTGACCTCGCTGGACGAGGCCCGCCCCCGCTACGACAAGGCCGAGGCGTGGATCAACGCGCACGTCCCGGCCGACCAGCGCACCATCGTGCGCGACGAGCCCGACGCCGAGCTGCTGAAGTCGCTCGACGAGCCGAGCCGCGAGTCGCTGCGGCTGCTGCTCGACGGACTCGCCGACCACTGGTCGCTCGACGGGCTGACCCACCTCGTCTACGGCGTGCCCAAGGTGCAGGCCGGGTTCTCCGCCGACGCCACCCCGAAGGAACTGCCGCCGGAGATCAAGACCGCCCAGCGGTCCTTCTTCGCGCTGCTGTACCACCTGCTGGTCGGGCGGGACACCGGGCCGCGGCTGCCCACGCTGCTGCTGGCGGTGGGGCAGGAGCGGGTGCGGACCTTGCTCGGCGCGTGACGGGCGGACAGTGAGGAGGGGCCCTCGACGAGGGCCCCTCCTTCGCGTCTCGCCCCGCCGTCAGGCGATGTGGTCCTCCTCCAGCTCCGCCGAGTGACGCTTCTGGAAGCGCTCCACGAGGGACTTCAGCTCACCGGGGCTCAGCGTCGTGCCGTAGGTGGCCTGGATGTTGTCCCCCAGCCCCCGGGGGGTGGGGTAGCTGCCGTCGATCGACTGGCGGAACACCTGGTAGTACGCCTCCTCGTCCGGCTCCGGGGCCGGGGGCGTGCCGCCGCCCTCGCCCAGCTCGCGCGTACGGTTCGGGCCCACCGGTATCGGGAAGCTGCCGGTGTCCTCCGCGGAGGGCGGCTCACGGTCGTACTCGGGCTGGTACCGCTCGGCCTCCTGCTGCTCCGCGATCCACTGCGCGTAGTGCTCGGCCGGGTCGTAGTCCGGGTCGTAGCCGCCCTGGTACTCGACCTCGCGCGGGGTGTTGAACCACGGGCTCTGCTCCGGCTCGGGCTCCTGGTCCGGGTACTCGGCCTCGGGACCGCTGTCGAGCTCCAGACGCTGCTCGCCGGCCGGCGCCGCCCTGCGCGGGTCGGGCGCCGACCCCGCCCCACGCCGGTCCGGTCCCACCTCCGCCTGCGGCGGGGGCGGAGGGATCAGCGCCGGCTCTATGCCCGCCGCCGCCAGGCCCGCAGGGGCCGTCTCCGCCAGCGGCACGCCGTAGCGGGCCAGCCGCAGCGGCATCAGCGACTCCACCGGCGCCTTCCTGCGCCAGGCACGCCCGAAGCGGGAGCGCAGCCGCGCCTGGTACACCAGGCGTTCCTGCTCCAGCTTGATCACCTGCTCGTAGGAGCGGAGCTCCCAGAGCTTCATCCGGCGCCACAGCAGGAACGTCGGGATGGGGGAGAGCAGCCAGCGGGTGAGGCGGACGCCCTCCATGTGCTTGTCGGCCGTGATGTCGGCGATGCGGCCGATCGCGTGCCGGGCCGCCTCGACCGAGACGACGAAGAGGATCGGGATCACCCCGTGCATGCCCACGCCGAGCGGATCCGGCCAGGCCGCGGCGCCGTTGAAGGCGATCGTCGCCGCCGTCAGCAGCCAGGCCGTCTGGCGCAGCAGGGGGAACGGGATCCTGATCCACGTCAGGAGCAGGTCCAGGGCCAGCAGGACGCAGATGCCCGCGTCGATGCCGATCGGGAAGACGTAGGAGAAGTCCCCGAAGCCCTTCTTGAGGGCCAACTCGCGGACCGCCGCGTACGAACCGGCGAAGCCGATGCCGGCGATGATCACGGCACCGGCCACGACCACGCCGATGAGAACGCGGTGCATCCGAGTCAGCTGCAGTGGCGCGGCCACCCGTACTCCCCTCCCCTTGCGTGTTGTTGCGCGCAACAGGGTGGCACATGTGTACGGGGAACGGGTGGCCGGATCCCGCCGGGCCTGTCCGGCTCCGCTACGCGCTCTTCCTGGACGGCGACTTCGACGCGCCCTTCGAGGGCTCGTCCGAAGCGCCCTTGGACGCCGGCTTCGAGGGGGACTGGGAAGGGGACTTCGACGGGGAGCCGCTCGCCTTGCCGCCGCCCGCGCCGTTGGCCTCGGACACCGCCGCGACGGCCTCCTTGGCGGCCTTCTTCGCGTCCTTCAGCAGCTCGTCGGCGCTCGGCGTCTTGTCGCCGGCCAGACCCGCGCCGTTGTAGTCGAGGGTGACGACCACGTTCTCCACGCGCGCCACGACCGTCTGCTGCTTGAAGGTGCCTTCCTTCTTCTTCAGGTCGTAGTGGACGGCCGTCGCCTGGTCGCCCGTCCCGGGCACCGGCTCCGACTCGACGCCCTTGGCGCCCTCGGCCGCCTGCGCGTCCTGGACCTGCTTCTCGTAGTACTCCTGGGCCTGCTTGTCGGCCGGGCCGCGGGTGACGTCCGACTCGAAGCGCAGCATCGACACGTTCAGCCAGCGGAACTGCGAGCCCTTGACGCCGTTGTTGTCCAGGCTGTTCCACGAGCAGCCGGCCCGCGTGGAGATGTCGTCCGACTTGCCCTCCTTGCCGGACTTGTCCTTCGGGACGAGGTCCTCCAGCGTCTTCTTCGACAACGCCTTGCACGGCTCCGGGAGCTTGCCGTACGCCGCCGCCTCCACGGTCGGCGACGGGCTCGCGGACGCCGACGCCGCGGCCTTCTCGGCCTTGTCCGTGCTGTCGCCGGAGCCGGAGTCCGAGGAGCAGCCGGCGGCGACCAGCATCACGGGGACGGCGGCCGCGCAGACAAGGACGCGGTTCAGGCGCTTCGCTCGCTGCTGTCGCTCTTCTCGTCGCTGCATGGTTCCTTCACTCATGACGCTCGTGGTTCCCTGCGGTCGGAACGGGTCCGAGTGGTCACGGTACGCGGTGAGCCGACGGTGTGTTCTTCCTTCGGACGCTTCGCGGGCACCCGTGAACGGGCTGTGAAAGGGCCTCAGGCGCTCAGCGAATCCGCCAGCCGGGAGGCCAGTTTCTGGGCCCTGTCCTGCATTTCCTTGCTGTCCGGGACCGCGCCCACGGTGGCCGGCTGCTCCGCGTACTCGATGGTCACGATGACGTTGGACGTGCGGAACGCCACAGTCACCGTCCGCTGCTTGGCGGTCGAACCGGAGCTGGACAGCTCGTCGTCGAGGAACGCCTCGTCGCCGAGGTCCTCCAGGACGCGCGGCCGGAGCTCCGTCGGGGTCGCGGAGGCGGACGCCGGGGGCGACGAGGAGCCGGACGGGGAGGGGGAGCCGCTCGGGGCCTCGGAGGCACCGCCCGCCGGGGTGCTGCCCGTGACCGCCGACTCCGTGGTCGTCGGCTCGGGCAGGTGGGCCGCCGCCTCCTGCTCCGCGAACAGCTGCTCGGCCTGGCTGTCGTCGCTGACGGCGTTGTCGTAGGAGACGACCCGCTCGAAGTCGACGAGCAGGTGGTCCGTGGCGTCCCGGGAGTCGACCTTCCAGCGGCAGCCGACCTTGCGGTCGGTGTCGAACGTCGTCGTCGGCTCGCCCTCGTAGGCCTTCTCGCGCTGCTCGGCGTCGGCGATCTGCCGGATGCCGGGCAGGAGTTCGTCGAGTGTGCCCTCGCCGACCGCGGTGCAGGGCTCGGGCAGGGTGCGGTAGCGGCCGGGCTCGGCGGCGGGGGAGGCCGTGCCGGTGTCGCCCGGGTTGGAGCCGTCCGTGACGTCACCGTCGCCCGAACCGCCGGTGCAGCCGGCCAGCAACGCCGCGAGGAGCGCGGCGATACCGGACGCGTACGCCTTCCGTTGCACGTGGTGGCTCCTTACGACGCGGAAATCGGCTTGCCGCCGTGGGGCGGCCGATGAACACAATGTGTATCGCACGCACTGCCGTGGACGCCGGTCCGGAATCCCTTTCGTCGACCTTGGCGCCGGTATTCGCTCTTGAGGACTTCTGTTCGTTTACGGGGGATTGAGGACGCTATGTCGTATGTAGAGATACCTGGTGCGAAGGTACCGATCCGGATGTGGGCCGATCCGGCCACCGTCGAGAACTCGGCGCTCCAGCAGCTGCGGAACGTGGCCACGCTGCCGTGGATCAAGGGCCTGGCCGTCATGCCCGACGTGCACTACGGCAAGGGCGCGACGGTCGGCTCGGTCATCGCCATGCAGGACGCGGTGTGCCCGGCGGCGGTCGGCGTCGACATCGGCTGCGGCATGTCGGCGGTGAAGACGTCCCTGACGGCCAACGACCTGCCCGGAGACCTGTCCCGGCTGCGGTCGCGGATCGAGCAGGTGATCCCGGTGGGCCGCGGCATGCACGACGACCCGGTCGACCCCGGGCGGCTGCACGGGTTCGGCACGGCGGGGTGGGACGAGTTCTGGGGGCGGTTCGAAGGGGTGGCGGAGGCAGTCAAGTTCCGTTCCGAACGCGCCACAAAGCAGATGGGAACGCTCGGCGGTGGGAATCACTTCGTCGAGGTTTGTACGGATACGACCGGTTCTGTCTGGCTGATGCTCCACTCCGGTTCCCGCAACATCGGCAAGGAACTGGCCGAGCACCACATCGGCGTGGCCCAGAAGCTCCCGCACAACCAGGGTCTGGTCGACCGGGACCTGGCCGTCTTCGTCGCGGACACCCCGCAGATGGCGGCCTACCGCAACGACCTGTTCTGGGCGCAGGAGTACGCGAAGTACAACCGCTCGATCATGATGGCGCTCCTGAAGGACGTCGTCCGCAAGGAGTTCAAGAAGGCCAGGCCGACCTTCGAGCCGGAGATCTCCTGCCACCACAACTACGTGGCCCAGGAGCGGTACGAGGGCATGGACCTGCTCGTGACCCGCAAGGGCGCGATCCGGGCGGGCTCCGGCGAGTACGGGATCATCCCGGGCTCCATGGGCACGGGTTCGTACATCGTGAAGGGCCTCGGCAACGACAAGTCCTTCAACTCGGCGTCGCACGGCGCGGGCCGGCGCATGAGCCGCACCGCGGCCAAGCGCCGGTTCTCCACGAAGGACCTGGAGGAGCAGACGCGGGGCGTGGAGTGCCGCAAGGACTCCGGCGTCGTGGACGAGATCCCGGGCGCCTACAAGCCGATCGAGCAGGTCATCGACCAGCAGCGCGATCTCGTGGAGGTCGTGGCGCAGATCAAGCAGGTCGTCTGCGTCAAGGGCTGACCGGACGGCCGGCCCTACGCCTCCCGGTGCACCTTCGTGTTCGATGCCTGGGCGCGGGGGCGGACCACCAGGAGGTCGATGTTGACGTGGGCGGGGCGGGTGACCGCCCAGGTGATCGTGTCGGCGACGTCGTCGGCGGTGAGGGGCTCGGCCACGCCCGCGTAGACCCTCGCCGCCTTCTCCTCGTCGCCGCCGAAGCGGGTCAGGGCGAACTCCTCCGTCCTGACCATGCCGGGGGCGACTTCGATGACGCGGACCGGCTGGCCGACGATCTCCAGGCGCAGGGTCTCGGCCAGGACGTGGGCGCCGTGCTTGGCGGCGACGTAGCCGGCGCCGCCCTCGTAGGTGGCGTGGCCCGCGGTGGAGGAGACGACCACGACCGTGCCGTCGCCGCTCGCGATCAGCTTGGGCAGCAGCGCCTGGGTGAGGTTGAGCGTGCCGATGACGTTCGTCTCGTACATCGCCCGCCAGTCGGCCGGGTCGCCGGTCGCGACCGGGTCGGCGCCGAGTGCGCCGCCCGCGTTGTTCACCAGGACGCCGATCGTCCTGAAGGCCGTGGCGAACTCGTCGACGGCCGCGCGGTCGGTGACGTCCAGCGGGTAGGCCGTGGCCTGGTGGCCCGCCTGGTTGATCTCCTCGGCCAGTGCCTCGATGCGGTCCTTGCGGCGCGCGGTGAGGACCACGCGGTAACCCGCGGCGGCGAGTCGGCGTGCCGTGGCGGCGCCGATGCCGCTGCTCGCACCGGTGACGACGGCGATGCGGGAGGCTGCGGACGGGGCGGCGGTGGCCATGGGAGCTCCTCGGGTGGGCGGGCCGGCCGGCTTCTGCGCCGGGTGTGCGGCCAGGATAGAAGGGGCCCGCGGTGGGAGAATGAGGGCGGGTGATCCCCTGTTTCCCTGGAGGTGGATCATGGGCGAGGCACGTGAGGTCATGGACCGGCTCACGGACGCGGTCACCACACACCCGGATCTGGAGGTCGTGGCCGATCTGTACGCCGAGGACGCGGTCGCCTTCACCCCCGACGAGGGCGAGCTGCGCGGGCGCGACGCCATCGTCGCGTACTGGCGGACGATGACGGAGGCGGTTCCCGGCGCGACGTACCGGACGCTGCACTCCTACGAGGCCGGGGACACGGCCATCGACGAGGGCGTCTACAGCGGGCGGAACACGGGGCCGCTGGAGCTGCCCAACGGTGAGACGCTGCCTCCGACGCAGAAGGAGGTGCGGATCCGCGGGGTGGACATCGCCACCGTGAAGGACGGGCGGATCGTCGACTACCGGCTGTACTTCGACGAGATGGACTTCCTGGGGCAGCTGGGTCTGCTGCCGGACGAGCCGTTCTGAGGCACCGGGCCGGGGCCGCGGTCAGTTCCCTCGCGGGGCGTACATGATGACCGCCATGCCCGCGAGGCAGATCAGCGCGCCCGCGATGTCCCAGCGGTCCGGGCGGTAGCCGTCCGCGACGACGCCCCACAGGATCGAGCCGGCGACGAAGATCCCGCCGTAGGCGGCGAGGACGCGGCCGAAGTGGGCGTCGGGCTGGAACGTCGCGACGAACCCGTAGGCGCCGAGTGCGAGGACGCCGCCGGCTGCCCAGAGCCAGCCCTTGTGTGCGCGTACGCCCTGCCAGACCAGCCAGGCGCCGCCGATCTCCAGCAGCGCGGCGAGGACGAAGAGGGCGGCGGAGCGGAGCACGGACATGGCGGTCAGCTTCCCATGTCGGTGTGGTGCCGTCCGGCGTCAGGTCCCGGTGGCCGGTGCGGCCGGTGCGGCCGAGGTCGCTGTGGTGCGGGGGCCGGGGGTGGCCCCGGGCCTCGGTGCGGGACGGTTCCAGCGCCCGGTTCCGGTCTCCGCCGCGTAGGCCGTGGGCGGTACTCCCACCGTCGTCGTGAAGTCGCGCACCAGGTGGGCCTGGTCGGCGTAGCCGAGGTCGGCGGCGAGGGCGGCCCAGTCGACGTCGCTGCGGGTGCCGGCCTGTTCCAGGGCCTCGTGGATGCGGTAGCGCAGGATGATCCACTTGGGGCTGACGCCGACCTGGGCGGCGAAGAGGCGTTGCAGCGCGCGCACCGACAGCCCCTGCGCGCGGGCGAAGTCGCCGACGCGGCGCACGGTGCGGTCGGCGCGGATGCGCCGGACGAGGTCGATCGCGAGGTCGGCCTGGGGGTCCGGGGCGCAGGGCAGGGAGAGCAGGAAGGCGTCGAGGGCGGCCACCCGGGCGCGGTCGTCGGCGCCGGTGACGATGGAACGGGCGGTGTCCTCGGTGATCTGCCGGAACACCTCCTGGGCGGGCAGGGCGCGGCCCGTCCAGTGGGACGCCGGCGTCTCGGGCGTGTACGGCCGGAAGCCGCCCGGGCGGAACTTCGCCCCGCAGACCCGGCCGCGGCCGGTCAGCTTCCGGGTGTAGAGCCCGAGTGCGATGCCGGTGACCTCGGCGTAGGGGGGTCCTTCGTCCTCGTCCCACTGGAAGGTGAGGTTGACGGCCGGGTGCGGGACGATGTGGGAGGCGTAGGGCGCGGGCAGGTCCCAGTCGATCAGCCAGTACCACTCGACGTGGCGGCGCAGCGGTTCGGCGGGCTCGTGGCGGCGGAATCGCACGCGGCTGAGCAGGCCGGACGGGTCGACGATCCCGCGGGTGTCGTGGCGGGGTGCCTCCATGGCCGGATCGTACGTCGCGTTTCTTCAAGAAGGGCAGCCCCGGGTCTTCCTACGGTCGGGGCATGGACACCAACGACATGCGGACGTACGGCATCGGAGAGCTGCTGGAGCTGGCCCGGAAGCGGGCGGTTCCGGTGGTGCGGGGCATCGGGGACGAGGCGCTCGCCGCTCCCACGCCGTGCGCCGAGTATGACGTGCAAGCCCTGGTCAACCATCTGTTCCAGGTGGTCGTGCAGTTCCAGCGGCTGGCCGCGAAGGAGGCGTCGGACTTCGGGGAGCCGGCCGACGTGGTCGCGGCGGACCCCCAGTGGCGGGAGCGGCTGGCGGGGGAGGCGGAGCGGCTGGTGGCGGCCTGGTCCGCGCCCGGTGCCGAGGAGGGCACGACCGGCGGGATGGGCATGCCCGCGCGGCTGGTCGGCTCGATGGCGCTGCTCGATCTGACCGTGCACGTGTGGGACCTGGCGCGGGCGACGGGCCAGGACGACCCGGGTGCCGACGAGGCGGTGGTGGCGGAGCTGGCCGGCGCGGTGGAGGAGCTGGCGCCGACGGCCCGGAGGATGGGCGTCTTCGGGGAGCCGGTGCCCGAGGCCGCGGGCGCGTCGGCGTTCGAGCGGCTGCTGGCGCGGACCGGCAGGAATCCGTCCTGGGAACAATCCCGCGCGCTCCGGCGCTCCCCAGGTATAGTTGAACCATAAACAACCTGGAGGGTGAGCGACCATGCAGTTCGGGATCTTCAGCGTCGGGGACGTCACGCCCGACCCCACCACCGGCCGGACGCCGACCGAGCGCGAGCGGATCAAGGCCATGGTCGCGATCGCGCTGAAGGCCGAGGAGGTGGGCCTGGACGTGTTCGCCACCGGGGAGCACCACAACCCGCCCTTCGTGCCGTCGTCCCCGACCACGATGCTCGGCTACGTCGCCGCCCGCACCGAGCGGCTGATCCTGTCCACGGCCACCACCCTGATCACCACCAACGACCCGGTGAAGATCGCCGAGGACTACGCGATGCTCCAGCACCTGGCCGACGGCCGGGTCGACCTGATGATGGGCCGCGGCAACACCGGTCCGGTCTACCCCTGGTTCGGGCAGGACATCCGCCAGGGCATCAACCTGGCCATCGAGAACTACGCCCTGCTGCGCCGGCTGTGGCGCGAGGACGTCGTGGACTGGGAGGGGAAGTTCCGCACCCCGTTGCAGGGCTTCACCGCCACGCCCCGCCCGCTGGACGGCGTGCCCCCCTTCGTCTGGCACGGCTCGATCCGCTCCCCGGAGATCGCCGAACAGGCCGCCTTCTACGGCGACGGCTTCTTCCACAACAACATCTTCTGGCCGGCCGACCACACCCGGCGCATGGTCGAGCTGTACCGGGAGCGGTACGCGCACTACGGCCACGGCACGCCCGAGCAGGCGATCGTCGGCCTCGGCGGGCACGTGTTCATGCGCAGGAACGCCCAGGACGCCGTCCGCGAGTTCCGGCCCTACTTCGACGTCGCGCCGGTCTACGGGCACGGGCCCTCGCTGGAGGAGTTCATGGACCAGACGCCGCTGACCGTCGGCTCGCCGCAGCAGGTCATCGAGAAGACGCTGGCCTTCCGCGAGTACGCCGGCGACTACCAGCGCCAGCTGTTCCTGATCGACCACGCCGGGCTGCCGCTGAAGACCGTGCTGGAACAGATCGACATGCTGGGCGAGGAGGTCGTGCCGGTGCTCCGCAAGGAGTTCGCCGTGGGCCGCCCGGCGGACGTGCCCGACGCCCCGACGCACGCCTCCCGGCTCGCCGGGACCCGGGGGTGAGAGGGCGGTGGGCACCCGGTCCGCGGCCGTGCCGCCCCTGGTGAGAGGGCAGTAAGAAGGACGCCCCGGCGCAGCTCGTCCCCTCCCGCGGACCCGGCGGCGGGGCACACTGGACGCGTGCCCCACACAGTGCTGCTCGCCGAAGACGACCGCGCCATCCGCAACGCCCTGGAACGCGCCCTGACCCTGGAGGGCTACCGCGTCATGGCCGTCGCCGACGGGGTCGAGGCCCTGGCGCAGGCCCACCGCAACCGCCCGGACGTCCTCGTCCTGGACGTGATGATGCCCGGCATCGACGGGCTCCAGGTGTGCCGCGTGCTGCGCGCCGAGGGCGACCGGACGCCGATCCTGATGCTGACGGCGCTCGTGGAGACCGCCGACCGGATCGCCGGCCTGGACGCGGGCGCCGACGACTACGTCGTCAAGCCCTTCGACGTGGAGGAGGTCTTCGCCCGGCTGCGCGCCCTGCTGCGCCGCACCAGCCCGGTCGCCGCCGTGAGCGCCGCCCCGCCCGCCGAGGCGCCCCGGCCGGTGCAGGAGCGGTTCATCGAGGCCGCCGGCATCCGCATGGACCCGCAGGCCCGCCGCGCCTGGCGGGGCACGCGCGAGCTGGAGCTGACCCGCACCGAGTTCGAGCTGCTGGAGCTGCTGGTCCGCAACGCGGGCATCGTCCTGGACCACTCCATGATCTACGACCGCATCTGGGGCTACGACTTCGGCCCCGGCTCCAAGAACCTCGCCGTCTACGTCGGCTACCTGCGCCGCAAGCTCGACGAGCCGGGCGCGCCGCAGCTGATCCACACGGTGCGCGGCGTGGGTTACGTGCTGCGGGAGGACTGAGTGGGCCGCCTCGGCCGGCTGTGGGCCGGACGCCGGCCGAAGCTGGTCTCGCTGCGCACCACGTTCGCGGTGTCGTTCGCGGCGGTGACGGCGGCCGTGACGATCCTGGTCGGCATCCTGTCGTACAGCGCGGCCGCGCGGCTGGTGCGGGTGGACCAGCAGACCGTGTTCGACGAGGTCGTGCAGGACCTGCGGGACGAGGTCAGCGAGAACCGGATGACCCCCGGTGACTTCTCCTCCGCCGCGCCCGGACACGACCTGGTGCGGCCCGCCCGCACGGACGTGCAGGTGCTGGGCCCGGACGGGCGGGTCGTCGACCGGGGCAGCCCGGGGCTGCCGGTCGTCGGCGCCGACGTGCGGATCGCCGCCGCTGCCGAATCCGGCCGGGTGGTGCAGCACAAGGACGTCGACGTCGGCGACGACGTCTACCGCGTCGCGACCGTCTCCCTCGGCGACGGCCGGGGGGCCGTGCAGGTCGCGCAGGAGTTCAGCGACGTCGAGGACCTGCTGCGGGCGCTCCAGCAGCGCACGCTGGTGCTGATGGCGGCGGTGGTGCTCGGCGCCGGGCTGTTCGGCTGGTGGCTGGCCCGGCGGATCACCCGCCGGCTGGTCGTGCTCACCGACGCCGCCGAGGACGTCGCCCGCACCCGCCGCCTCGGCGTCCAGGTGCCCGTGGCCGGACACGACGAGGTCGGGCGGCTGGGCCGGGCCTTCGACCGCATGCTGGGCCGGCTCGCCCAGTCCGAGGAGGACCAGCGCCGCCTGGTCCAGGACGCCGGCCACGAGCTGCGCACGCCGCTGACCTCCCTGCGGACGAACATCTCCCTGCTCCGCCGCATCGACGAACTCCCGCCCGCCACCCGCGAGGAACTGGTCGCCGACCTCGGCCAGGAGGCCCGCGAGCTGACCGACCTGGTCAACGAGCTCGTCGACCTCGCGGCCGGGCAGTCCGACACGGAACCGCCGCGGCGGGTGGACATCGCCGACCTCGCGGAGGAGGTGGCGGCCCACGCCCGCCGCCGCAGCGGCCGGCGGATCCTGCTGCGCGCCGTCGGCGACACCACGACCGACGGGCGGCCCGGGATGCTGACCCGGGCGCTGTCCAACCTCGTCGAGAACGCCGTGAAGTTCGACCAGGGCGGTGCGGCCCCCATCGAGATCGTCGTCGCCGGACCCGCCCGGCCCGGCACCATCCGCGTCGAGGTCCTCGACCGCGGACCCGGCATGGCGGACAGCGACCTCGTCCGCGTCTTCGACCGCTTCTACCGCGCCGCCGACGCCCGCTCCCTGCCGGGTTCCGGACTGGGCCTGTCCATCGTGCGGGAGGTGGCCCTCGCGCACGGGGGCGCGCCGTTCGCGCTGCGCCGGGACGGGGGCGGAACGGTGATCGGGTTCACGGTCGGCGGGCTGACCCCGGAGGGCTGACCGCCGACGCGACGCCGGCACAGCCGTTCCCCGCACGCGTGTTCACGGACGTCCCCGCCCGAGCAGATATCCGGGGGTGGGGTCGCGAGCGGCGCGCCCCGGGGCGAGGGGAGGACCGGCAGCGTGCTGAGTGACGAGGAGGCCGCCGCCCTGGCGGAGATCGACGAGGCGGCCCTGGCCCGGACCGTGCAGGAACTCATCGCCGTGCCCAGCGTGACCGGCAGCGCCGCCGAGTCGGAGCTGCAGCACCAGCTGGCGGGCCGGCTGGAGTGGCTCGGCCTGGAGACCGACCTGTGGTCCATGGACCTGCCCGCCCTGCGGGCCGAGCCGGACTTCCCGGGCACGGAGGCGCCCCGCGACGAGGCGTGGGGCCTGGTCGGCACGACACCCGACGGCGGCGACGGGCCCACCCTGATCCTCCAGGGCCACGTCGACGTCGTACCGCCCGGCGACCTCACCGCCTGGGACGGCGACCCGTTCGTGCCCCGGGTGACCGGGGACGTCGTGCACGGGCGCGGCGCCTGCGACATGAAGGCCGGCATCGCCGCGCAGCTCGCCGCGCTGGGCGCGATCCGCGCGGCCGGGATCCGCCTGCGCGGCCGGGTCGCCGCGCACTTCGTCGTCGGCGAGGAGGACGGCGGCCTCGGCGCCTTCGGCACCCTGCGGCGCGGTCACCGCGGCGACGCCTGCGTCATCGCCGAGCCCACGGCGGGCACCCTGATCACCGCCAACGCGGGCGCCCTGACGTTCCGCCTCACCGTGCCCGGCCGGGCCGCCCACGCCGGCTCCCGGGAGCGGGGCGTGAGCGCGATCGACGCGTACCTGCCGCTGCACCGGGCCCTGGCCCGCCTGGAGACCGTACGCAACACCGACCCCGACCCGCTGCTGGCGGAGTACCCCCTCCCCTACGCCCTGTCCGTCGGCACGGTGCGCTCCGGCGACTGGGCGAGCAGCGTCCCCGACCTGCTCGTCGCCGAGGGCCGGCTGGGGGTGCGCCTCGACGAGGACCCGGCCGACGCGCGCCGCGCCCTGGAGGAGTGCGTGGCCGAGGCCTGCGCCGCCGACCCGTGGCTGCGCGCCCACCCGCCGGCCGTGACCTGGCCGGGCGGCCAGTTCGCCCCCGGCCGCCTGCCCGACGGCCACCGGCTGCCCGGCGTCCTGCGCGGCGCCTGGTCCGACACGGCGGGCGGCCCCGCCCTGCGCGAACGCGGCGCGACCTACGGCAGCGACCTGCGCCTGTACGCCGCCGCCGGCATCCCCACGCTGCAGTTCGGGCCCGGAGACATCCAGGTGGCGCACAGCGCGGGGGAGCGGGTGTCGATACGCGAGACGCTGGCGGTGGCCCGGGCGCTGGTGGTGGCGGTGCTGCGGACGGTGGGGACGAAGTGAGCGACAGCCGGGCGCGGGCCGGCTACCCCTTGAGCCCGTAGAAGCGGATCGGTGAGTTCGGCTCGAAACCGATCCGTGGGTACACCGGCGCTCCCACCGCCGTCGCGTGCAGGGTCGCCCGGGTCAGCCCGGTGGCCCGGGCCCCCTCGTACAGGGCCTTGCGGGTCACCGCTTCCCCGTAGCCCCGGCGTTCGCAGGCCGGGTCGGTGGCCACGAGGATGACGAAAAGGCGACCCTGGGCCGCCACGGTGGCGGCGCAGGTGACGGGGACGCCGTCGCGCAGGCCGAGATAGGCGTGCACCCCGCTCTTCCACAGCGCGGAGCCGGCCAGGCCGTCGCGGCCGTCCTCCAGCGGGAAGCCGTAGGCCCGCGCGTTGAGGTCCGCGTAGGCCCGCAGCCGCTCGTCGTCGGTGACGCGGGTGAACGTCAGCTCGGGGTGGGCCGGTTCGGGCAGGGACGGCAGGTCGGCCGCCATGCCGGTGCCGGGGAAGGCGTAGGCGAGCCCGGCCGCGTCGGCGGCCTCCCCGAGCCCCGCACGGGCCTGCTCGTCGAGGAGGTCCTCGAAGACCCACAGGAACCCGGGCCGCTCCTTCGCCCGCATCACCTGCGCCGCCTCGTCGAGCCGCTGCTTCATCAGCGCGGCGTCCGCGCCGACGTCCGTCAGCGTGACGCAGTTCCAGAACGCGAACCGGCAGTCGGCCCACCGCACGGCGATCCCCGGCAGGTCGCGGACGTCGGAGCGCGGGTCACGGTCGAGCACCATCGCCCGCCAGACCAGGGCGAGCTGTTCCATCGATTCGACCGAGTCCGCGCGACGGTGCATGAGACCCCCAAGGTTGTCGGAAGGGCGCGAGCCGCACGGACAGTACACGCCCGCCACGGCCCGGGGACGGGTACCGGCCAGATCGTCAACCGGGGGCAACGGCACGGTCTCGGATCGCCGTTCGAGATGCCATCCGTTCCCCTGAAATACGGCGCCAGGCCGTGTGTCCGGCAGCCGGCTCGCCATTGTGCTGGTCGGGTCTGTCCCAACCGCGAACGGAGCCGCCCTGTGCGAATGTCTGATATCCAGCGCTGCGAGGTCCGGCCTGGACGACTTGTCGAATGGACCCTCAGTCCGGCCACCGTCGCGACGGCGAAGGCGCTGCCGGAGGACTCCCGGCCGCCCGCCTACATCCAGGAGTCCCACCTGCGGACGGCGCGGTCGGTGCGCGAGGACGGCCTGTTCGTGCCGACCTGGATCGGCGCGGCCTTCGACCTGCCCGGCCGGGCCGACCTCGACGCGCTGGGCGCGGCGCTGCGCGGCTGGACGCTCCGGCACGAGACGCTGCGCAGCGGATTCCGCTGGGCGGGCGGGCCCGGCGACTCGATCCGCCGCTTCACGCTCGACGCGGACTCCGTGTCCCTGCACCGCGAGGACGTCGGCGACTTCACCGACCCCGCGGCCCTGGCCCAGCACCTCCAGGACCGCTTCGACACCACGGCGGACGCCCTGCGCTGGCCCAACCTCATCTACACGGCCGTCGTCCGCGACGACAGCACCAGCGTGTACATGGCCTTCGACCACAGCAACGTCGACGCGTTCTCGATCTACCGCATGCCGGCCGAGATCCGCGAGCTGTACGCCGCCCACCGCACCGGCCGCACCCCGGACCGGGCGCCGGTCAGCAGCTACGTCGACTTCTGCGAGGCCGAGCGCGCGGACGCGGACCGGATCGACGCCGATCACGAGATCGTCGCCCGCTGGCGGGAGTTCATCCGGCGCTGTGACGGGCGGCTGCCCGGCTTCCCCGTCGACCTCGGGCTCGAGCCCGAGGGCGGGTTGCCCACCCAGAAGCTGATGCGGGAGATGCTCGTGGACGCGGACGCCGCCGCCGCGTTCGAGGCGTACTGCCGTCCGTGCGGCGGCACCCTGGTCGGGCTGCTGGCGGCGACCGCCCTGATCGTCCACGAGATCGGCGGCGAGCCCGTCTACCGCACCGTGGTGCCCTTCCACACGCGGGCGAGGTCGGCGTACTCGGACTCCGTCGGCTGGTACGTCGGGGGCGCGCCGATCGAGGTGCCCGTGGCCCGCACGCCCGACTTCCCGGCCGCGCTGACGACCGTGCGCAACGCGCTGCACGCCGCCCGGCCGCTGGCCCGCATGCCGCTCGCCCGGGTGCTGCGGCTGCTCGGCGCCGACTTCCGGCCGACCTCCCCCGACATGTACTCGATCGTGTCGTACACCGACACCCGGGACATCCCGGACTCCACGACCTGGACCGAGCGCCACGCCTACGGCCTGATCCGGGTGTCCTACGGCGACCAGGTCTGCGCCTGGGTGACCCGGCTGCACGAGGGGCTGTGGTTCGCGGCCCGCCTCCCGGACACCGACGTCGCGCACAAGAACCTGCGGCTGTACGCCGACCGGCTGCGCGACATCATCCTGTCGGTCGCGGACCGCGCCCCCCACACCAGGCGGTGAGCCGCCCCCGGGCTACACGCCCGCGTACGAGTGCAGGCCGGACACGAACATGTTCACGCCGTAGTAGTTGAACAGCCAGCAGGCGAAGGCGAGCAGGGCCAGGTAGGCGGCCTTGCGGCCCTTCCAGCCGGCCGTGGCGCGGGCGTGCAGGTAACCGGCGTAGGCGACCCAGGTGATGAAGGACCAGGTCTCCTTGGGGTCCCAGCCCCAGTAGCGGCCCCAGGCGTCGCCCGCCCAGATCGCGCCCGCGATGATCGTGAAGGTCCACAGCGGGAAGACGGCGGCGTTGACGCGGTACGAGAACTTGTCCAGGGAGGCGGCGGAGGGCAGCCGCTCCAGCACGGAGGTCGCGAAGGTGCCGGGACGGCCGCCGCTGGCGAGCTTGTTCTCGTAGGAGTCCTTGAACAGGTACAGGATCGTGCCGACCGCGCCCACGTAGAAGACCGCGCCGCAGAAGATCGCGGTGGAGACGTGGATGTACAGCCAGTACGAGTGCAGGGCCGGGACCAGCTGGTCGCTCGCCGTGTACAGGACCGTGACGGCGAGGCCCAGGTCCAGCAGGACGGTGGTGGTCAGGAACAGGCCGAGCCAGCGGACGTTCTTCTTCAGCGCCAGCAGGCCGAGGTACACGCCGACGGCGACCGTGGAGAACGTGATGTTGAACTCGTACATGTTGCCCCACGGGGCCCGCTCCACCGAGGCCGCGCGGGCGATGACGCCGCCGAGCTCGACGAGGAACGCGACCACGGTGAGGGAGATGGCGATCCGGCCGTACAGGTCGCCCTGCTCGTCACCGCCGTGCGCCCCCGGGCCGTCCGGCACGTCCCGCTGGCCGGCCGCGGCCCGCACGGTGACCTTCGGGCGCTCCAGGACGGCGGTGCCTCCCGCCTGGCTGACCGTGACGGCGGGCGCCTTCTTCGCCGCGGGCGTCGCCGTGAGCGCGGCCGCGGTGCGGGCGACCTTGCTGCGGCTGCCGAAGAGCCATTCGGCGATGTACGCGAAGAAGGCCAGGGTGTAGACGGCCATCGCGGAGTAGATCAGCGTGTTGCTGATGTTGGCGAGGTTCTCGTTCGTCGCGGCGGCGAGCGTCACTGCTTCTCAGCCCCTTCGGCAGGTACGGGGGTCGTGGTGCCCGGCTCCTGGTCGGGGTCGGGGGAATCTGCGGGGTCGGGCGCTGCGGGCGCCTGGTCGTACAGGGTCCCGGCGAGGTCCCCCAGTTCCTCGGGGACCTTCGCGGACTCGCTGCGGCCGAGGCCGGCCATCTCGACGACGGTGACGCCGTCGGCGCCCCGGACCGCGCGGACCCAGACGCGGCGGCGCTGGATGAACAGCGAGCCGGCCAGTCCGAAGATCGCGGCGACGGCGCCGCCCAGGGCCCAGCCGCTGGCGGGCTGCTGGGTGATCTGGAACTGCGCCCACTCCTTGACGTCCTTCTCGAAGGTGATCGAGCCGGCGCCGTTCGGCAGCTGCATGGTCTGGCCGGGCTTGAGCAGCTTCTTCAGCAACTCGCCCTCGGAGTTCTTGAACTCCTTCATGTTCTTCTTGTCGAGCTGGTACACGCTCTGCGGCAGGCCCGAGTCGACGCCCAGGTCGCCGTGGTACGCGTTCAGCGCGAGCACCGGGCTCATCAGTGCCGGGAACTGGGAGACCATCGCGCCGCCGTTGTAGGTGGGCACGAAGAACGCCTGGAAGCCGAGCTGTTCCTTCTCGCCCTTGGCGTTGCGGTAGCCGTCCATGACCTTGATGGCGCCGGAGGAGGTCGCGAAGCCGTCCAGCGGCAGCAGCGGCACGGCGTCGCGGTAGACGACGCGGCCCTTGCCGTCGCGGACGGTGACGACCGGGGCGTAGCCGTGGGCGGCGAGGTAGACCTTGGTGTCGCCGATGGTGAGCGGCTCGTTGACCTTGATGGTCTTGTGCCGGTCCTTGCCGTAGGCGCCCTCGCTGTAGTCGACGGTCGCCTGGTACGTGCGCGGGGTCCCCCGGTTGGGGCCGCTCATCTCGTAGGTGCCCTCGAAGTCCTTCAGGCGGAAGCTGAAGGGGTTCAGGTCGTCCTGGGTGAAGAGGTTGCCGGACTTGAAGTCGTCGTACTGGGTGAGGGTGTTGGAGAAGCCGTCGCCCTCGACGACCAGCTTGAAGCCCTCGGCCTTGAACAGCTGGCCCCAGGCGAAGGCGATCAGCATCACGATCAGGGCGAGGTGGAAGACGAGGTTGCCGACCTCGCGCAGGTAGCCCTTCTCGGCGGCGACCGCGTCACCGGCGAGGTGCGCGCGGAAGCGGCGCTTCTTCAGCAGGGCGAGCGCGGCGGCGCGGACCTGCTCGGGTTCGGCCGTGGTGCGCCATGTGGTGTGGGCGGGCAGCCGGGTCAGCCGCCTGGGCGCGCCCGGCGGGCGGCCGCGCAGCTGGCCGACGAACTGCCAGGTGCGGGGCACGATGCAGCCGATGAGCGAGACGAACAGCAGGATGTAGATAGCGGAGAACCACACCGAGCTGTAGACGTGGAACAGCCCGAGCTTGTCGTAGACGTCACCGAGGGTGGGGTTCTTCTCGCGGAACTCGGCGACCTTGGTGGCGTCGATGCCGGTCTGCGGGATCAGCGAGCCGGGGATCGCGCCCAGCGACAGCAGCAACAGCAGCAGCAGCGCGACCCGCATGGAGGTGAGCTGCCGCCAGAACCAGCGGGCCCAGCCGACGACCCCGAGGGAGGGCAGGCTGGGCGACTCCTCCTTCGGCGCGGTGGACAGCTGGGCTCCGGCGTCGCCGAGGTCGGTGTCCTCGGGGCCGCCGGCGGGGGCCGGGTCGGTGGTGCTGGTCTTGCTCATCGGTCAGATCCCCACAGTGAAGCCGTTGGACCAGGTCTGCATCTCCTGCACGATGCGGTCCCAGGCGCCGGTCAGCAGCAGCAGACCGGTGATGATCATCATGCTGCCGCCGATGCGCATCACCCAGACGTAGTGGCGCTTGACCCAGCCGAAGGCGCCCAGCGCCTTGCGGAAGGCGACCGCGGCAAGCACGAAGGGCACCCCGAGACCGAGGCAGTACGCCACCGTCAGTATGGCGCCGCGCCCCGCGCTGCCCTGGTTGGAGGAGAGCGCCAGCACGGAGGCGAGGGTGGGGCCGATGCAGGGCGTCCAGCCGATGCCGAACAGCGCGCCCAGCAGCGGCGCCCCGACCAGGCCGGTCACCGGCCGCTTGTGGAGGCGGAACTCGCGCTGGGTCATCCAGGGCATCAGCCCCATGAAGAACACGCCCATGAGGATCATGAGCCCGCCGAGGACCTTGGACAGCACGCCCCGGTTGGCCTGGAGCGTGTCGCCGAAGTAGCCGAACAGCGCCCCGGAGGAGACGAACACGGCCGTGAAGCCGAGCACGAACAGGGAGGCGCCGGCGACCATCCGGCCGCGCCGGGCCTCGGCCAGGTCGGTGCCCGTGACGCCGGTCACGTAGGAGAGGTAGCCGGGGACGAGCGGCAGGACGCACGGGGAGAAGAAGGAGACGAGACCGCCGAGCAGCGCGATGGGCAGGGCCGCCAGCAGGGCGCCGTTGAGCACCGTGCCGTTGTAGCCCGTCGCCGCGAGCGTGGTGACTGCGGAGGTCACGTCACTTCTCCGCGAGGACCGGGGCGATCATCTTGCGCAGCTTCTCCTCGCTCAGCGCCTGGAGGGAGCGGGCGGCGATCCGGCCCTCCCGGTCGAAGACGAGGGTGGAGGGGATCGCCTGCGGGTTGAGGGTGCCGCGCTCGAACCGGAGCATCAGCTTGCCCGTCGGGTCGTACAGGCTCGGGTACGTCACCCCGTAGGCCTTCTCGAAGGCGAGGGCCGGGCCGGTGCTGGTGTCGCGGGTGTTGATGCCGACGAACTGCACGCCCTCGTCCTTCAGGTCCTGGGAGACCTTCTGGAAGCCGGGGGCCTCGGCGCGGCAGGGCGGGCACCAGGAGCCCCAGACGTTGACGACGACGACCTTGCCCTTGTAGTCGTCGACGTCCAGCTGCTTGCCGTCGACGGTCTTGCCGGACAGGTCCGGGGCGTCCGCGCGCTCGCCCTTGTCGGCCGTGGCGATGCCGTCCTTGCCCAGGACGAAGTTGGTGTCACCGCCCCCGCCCGACGTCCCGCCGGAGCTGCACGCGGACAGGGTCAGCGCGGCGGCCGCGGCACCGGCGGTGAGCAGGGCGGCGCGGCTGCGGGTGCGGGTCGAGCGCTGGGGGGCGCGGCTGGCGGCACTCATGTGAAAAGTTTCGCATGTCCGTTCCGGGGATCTCGCCCACCCCCCTTGCGGGCGGAAAACCGCATTTCAGGCGGCGTTGGAGGAGGGCGAACCCGAGCCCGTGGGGGTGGCCCCCAGGAACTCCCGCCAGCCGCCCGCCGGCTGCTGCCCGACGTCGAGGGTCCGCAGCTTCGCCAGCACCTCGGGCCGCTGCGCGTCCATCCAGTCGACGTACTGCCGGAAAGAGACCAGGCGCACATCCCCGCCCTTGTCCTTCTCGCGCGCGATGTACCTGAAGGCCTCCTCGACGGCGTCCATGTAGATGCCGCCGTTCCACTGCTCGAAGTGGTTGCCGATGAACAGCGGCGCCCGGTTCGTCTCGTATGCCCGCTTGAATCCCTGGATGTAAGCCTGGGCCGCCTGCTCGCGCCAGCGGGGGTAGTTGTGCGCGGGGGCCTTCGTGGAGTTCAGGGACTGGTTGGCCAGCATGTTGTAGTCCATGGAGAGGACCTCGAAGCGGCGGCCGGGGAAGGGTATCTGCTGCAGCGGCAGGTCCCAGATGCCCTGCCGCTTCACCGGCCACACCTGGCGGCCGCCCGGGGAGGAGGCGTCGTAGCGCCAGCCGAGCGCGCGGGCGGCGGGGAGCAGGTTGTCCTGGCCGAGCAGACAGGGCGTCCGGCCGCCGACGAGTTCCTTGTCGTAGTCGAACGGCAGCGCCGGCAGGTCCGTCCAGCCGGTGTGGGTGCGCCACTGCTTCACGAACGACTTCGCCTGGTCGATCTCGCTGCGCCACTGCCGCGACGTCCAGTTCTTGACCGAGCCGCGGGACTCGCCGCAGAAGTGACCGTTGAAGTGCGTGCCGATCTCGTGGCCCTCCAGCCAGGCGCGGCGGACGTTCTTCAGGGTGTCCCTGATGTGCGCGTCGGTGAGGTAGCCGATGTCGGAGGCGCCGCGCGGGTTGTTCGGCGGGTCGTAGAGGCGCTTCTTCGCCTCGGGCAGCAGGTACAGCCCGGACAGGAAGAAGGTCATGCTCGCGCCGTGCTCCTTCGCCAGGTCCAGGAAGCGCGGGAAGAGGCCGTTGCCGACCTCGCCGGCGCCGTCCCAGGAGAACACGACGAACTGCGGGGGCGCCTGACCCGGCTCCAGCGGCTCGGGCGCGGCGGGCTGGTGGGGCTGCTTGCCGGTGTAGGCGGTGGAGCCGTCGCCGATGGGGCGGGCGGTGGGCCCGGGCTTCGGCCGGCCCTGCGCGCTGTCACCGCCGGAACCGTCGGCGTGGCTCGCGTCGTCCGACCCCGTGAGGCCGGCGCACCCGGCGAGCGAGACAGCGGCGGCGGCTCCCGCGCCGAGTGAGAGCATTCCCCTGCGGGAGTAAGGGCGCATTGCTTCCCCGATCCGTCACGTTCTCTGGTGGTCACCCGGTCAGAGGACGTGACGGTCGGGAAGGTTCCGTCTGAATGCGCAGATTCCGTAACGAAGGAGTCAAAAGCGATCGGAAAGGGTCAGGCCCGTCGTGGGCCGGCAGACCCTAGGCGCCGAACGCCTTGTCCTTGCCCTTCACCGGCTTCGCGCCCGCGAGGAGATGCGCCGGGACGAGGTCGCGGGCCGGCTCGCTGTAGCCGACGGAGACGATCCGGTCGCCCCGGTACGTGAAGGTCGTCAGCGAGGCGAGGGTGCACTGCCGCTTGCGCGGGTCGTGCCACAGCCGCCGCCGCTCGACGTAGGACCGCACGATCCAGATGGGCAGCTGGTGGCTGACCACGACCGCCTCGTGCCCGCGGGCCTTGTCCTTCGCCGCCCCCAGCGCGCTCATCATCCGCACGACCTGGTCCACGTACGGCTCGCCCCAGGACGGCCGGAACGGGTTGACCAGGTGCCGCCAGTTGCCGGGCCTGCGCAGCGCCCCGTCCCCGACGCCGAACGTCTTGCCCTGGAAGATGTTCTCGGCCTCGATCAGCCGCTCGTCCGTCGCGAGGTCCAGCCCGTGCGCCTTGGCGATCGGCTCGGCCGTCTCCTGCGCGCGCTCCAGCGGCGAGGCGACGACGTACGTCACATCCCGCGGGGCCAGGTGCTCGGCGACCCGGTCGGCCATGCGGCGGCCGAGGTCGGAGAGGTGGTAGCCGGGCAGCCGGCCGTAGAGGATGCCGTCCGGGTTGGCGACCTCGCCGTGCCGCATGAGATGGACGACGGTGATGTCCTGGTCGCTCTTGCTGCTGCTCTTGTCGCTGTTGGGGTTCGTCACGTCGCTCATGCCGTCGCCTCCGCCGCCGCGCGGGCCGCCGCCGGGAGGGCGTCGGCGATCTTCTGCAGGGCCCGCTCGTCGTGCGCGGTGGACACGAACCAGGACTCGAAGGAGGACGGCGGCAGGTAGACGCCGTGCGCGAGCATCGCGTGGAAGAACGCGGTGAAGCGGAAGGACTCCTGCGCCTTGGCGTCCTCGTAGTCGCGCACCGGCCGGTCGGTGAAGAACACCGAGAACATGTTGGAGGCGGTCTGCAGCCGGTGCGCGACGCCCTCCTTGGCCAGGGCCTCGGTGACCAGGCCCTGGATCTGCTTCGACACGGCGTCGACCTTCGCGTACGCCGCGTCGTCGAGCAGCCGCAGCTGGGCGAGGCCGGCGGCGGTGGCGACCGGGTTCCCGGAGAGGGTGCCGGCCTGGTAGACGGGCCCGGCCGGGGCGAGGTGCGCCATCACGTCCGCGCGTCCGCCGAAGGCCGCGGCCGGGAAGCCGCCGCCCATCACCTTGCCGAAGGTCATCAGGTCCGGGACCACGCCGTCGACCCCGAACCACCCCGCGCGGCTGGTCCGGAAGCCGGTCATCACCTCGTCGGAGATGTACAGGGCGCCGTTGTCCGAGCAGAGGTCCTTCAGGCCCTGGTTGAACCCCTCGGCGGGCGGTACGACGCCCATGTTGCCCGGGGAGGCCTCGGTGATCACGCAGGCGATCTCGCCGGGGTGGGCCCGGAAGGCCTCGCGCACGGCGTCGAGGTCGTTGTAGGGCAGGACGATCGTGTCGCCGGCCTGGGCGCCCGTGACGCCCGGGGTGTCGGGCAGCGCGAAGGTGGCGACGCCGCTGCCGGCCGCGGCGAGCAGCGAGTCGACGTGGCCGTGGTAGCACCCGGCGAACTTGATCACCTTGGTGCGCTGCGTGAACCCGCGCGCGAGCCGGATCGCCGACATGGTCGCCTCGGTGCCGCTGGACACGAGCCGCACCCGCTCCAGCGGCGCGACCCGGGCGATCATCTCCTCGGCGAGCGCGACCTCGCCCTCGCCGGGCGTGCCGAAGGACGTGCCGCGGGCGACGGCGTCCTGCACGGCGGCTATCACCTCGGGGTGCGCGTGCCCGAGGATCATCGGACCCCAGGAGCACACCAGGTCCACGTACTCCCGCCCGTCGGCGTCCGTCAGATACGGGCCCGACCCGGACACCATGAACCGGGGGGTGCCGCCGACGGCCCGGAAGGCCCGGACCGGGGAGTTCACGCCGCCGGGCGTGACGGCGGCCGCGCGGTCGAACAGAGCCTGCGAGGCCGGTGCTTCATACGGATATGACAGTTCGCTCATGACCTGCGACTTCTCCGACCTTCTCCGACGTAGTCGGGCTCCGGGTGCCAGTGACCTGTTCAGGGTAGGCCAGGGGGCCGCGGGCACGGGCGTGGGACAACCGGACCCCCGGCTCCCGGCGTCTGCGAGACTGGGACCTGATACACACAGCTCGAGCGGCCCCAGGCTGGTCGGAGGCTGCGAAGATCCCTGCGGACAGATGTTTCAGCGCACGTTTCGGCGGGCGGCCGTGGGGGAGGTCACTGACACGATGATCGGGTTGCGCGGCGGGGGCGACGCGTCCTAGAAAAGCAGTCGGGTGGAGATATGCATCGCGGTGGCGGACTGGGCGAGGGGACTGATGACCTGGGTCCTCGACGTGCCCGGCGGGGAAGGCACCGGCGCGAAGCGGAGGACACGCAGGAGACACGTCAGGCACAGGGTCGGCCGAGTGAACCGGAGCGCCTCGACGGACGTACTGAACGCCGAATGGGCGATCTTCGGGCCGGGAGCGGGAATGGTGGTCGGGTGGGGGTGACGTACAAGTACTTCGGCGCGCCCGACGGCGCCACCGCGGCCCGCGTCCCGATCTCGATGCGTCCCGAGGAACTCGGCGGCGACGAGCTCGGCATGAACGGGATGTTCACGAAGATCAAGCCGGAGACCATGGCCGCGATGGTCCTGACGGGCATCGAGGGCGTCCCCCTGCACAAGGTCCCGCCGCTGGAACTGGTCGTCCTGCACCCCGACTACGCCGTCGTCAAACTCCCCATGACGGTCGTCGACCCCCTGCGCGGCATCGGCGAGGAGGCGGTCGGAGCGGCGGCCTTCATCTGGTCGACGGTCCCGGACCGCGGCGGACCGCGGGACGCGTTCAACGTGTACCAACTGCTGCACGAGTGGCAGGACTTCAGCCACCGGTTGCATGAGGCGGGGCATCAGGCTTATTGCCTGGTGTGGCCCTGAGC
>NZ_JAPSKN010000025.1:33640-49481 GCF_031181705.1 Streptomyces sp. | reverse complement strand
AGGGCCTGTCGGTTGGATCACGCCGCAGACGCGCGCACGGAACAGCACCGTCACTTTCCTGCGACCTGATCCGAACGACAGGCCCTAAGCCACGAAGGTGCGCGGCGCCTCCGCGCCGCCCACCCCGCCCGACTCCACCAGTCCCGCCGCCGCGGCCAGCCGCACCGCGGCCTCCTCCGCCACCGCCCCGCCCACGGTGAACGGCAGCCGCACATACCCCTCGAACGCCCCGTCCACGCCGAACCGCGGCCCGGACGGCACCCGCACGCCCACCCGCTCCCCCGCCTCCGCGAGCCGAGACCCGGACAGGCCCCCGGTCCGCACCCACAGGGTCAGCCCGCCCTGCGGCACCTCGAACTCCCACCCGGGCAGCTCACGGCGCACGGCCGCCACCAGCTCGTCGCGGTTGGACCGGGCCTGCTCCCGCCGCAGCTCCACGGCCTGCTCCCAACCCCCCGTGCCGAACAGCCAGTTGACGGCCAGCTGCTCCAGCACGGGCGTGCCGAGGTCGGCGTAGGCCCGCGCCGCGACCAGGCTGCGGATCACGTCCGGCGCGGCCCGCACCCACCCGATGCGCATGCCGGCCCAGAACGCCTTGCTCGCCGAGCCCACCGTGATCACGGTCGACCCGGCCGGGTCGAAGGCGCACACCGGCCGGGGCATCCGCACGTCCGGATCGAGCCACAGCTCGCTCATCGTCTCGTCGGCGATCAGCACGGTCCCCGCGGACCGCGCCGCGTCCACCAGCCGCCGCCGCTGGTCCTCGTCCGCGAGCGCGCCCGTCGGGTTGTGGAAGTCGGCGACGACGTAGGCGATCCGGGGCGCGGCGTCGCGCAGGACCTGCCGCCAGCGGTCCATGTCCCAGCCGGCGAGGCCCTCGGCCATCGCGACGGGCACCAGCCGGGCCCCTGCCTCGCGCATCAGCTGGAGGATGTTGGCGTAGGAGGGCGACTCGACGGCGATGCGCTCGCCCCGCCCGCCGAAGAGATGGCAGATCGCGTCGATCGCGCCCATCGCCCCGGTCGTCACCATGATCTGCTCGGGCATGGTCGGGATGCCGCGCGCCGTGTACCGCTCGGCGATCATCGCCCGCAGCGCGGGCAGCCCCGCGGGATAGTCGCCGTGCGTGTGCGCGTACGGCGGCAGCTCCTCCAGCGCCCCCTGCACGGCCCGGGTGAGCCAGGGCTCGGGAGCGGGCAGCGCGGCGCAGCCGAGGTCGATCATCGAGCCCAGGGCCTCCGGCGGCAGGGGCTCCAGCCCTCGCGCGGGCAGCGGGTTCCCGGCCGGTACGGCGGTCCAGCTGCCCGCGCCCCGCCGCGACTCCAGGAAGCCCTCGCTGCGCAGTGCCTCGTAGGCGGCGGCGACCGTCGTGCGGCTGACGGAGAGGGAGAGGGCGAGTTCCCGCTCGGCGGGCAGCCGGGCGGCCACCGGGACACGCCCTTCGAGCACCAGCAGCCGGATGCCGTCGGCGAGCGCGCGGTAGGCCGGCGGGCGGCGCGTGCCGGGCCCCGCCGGGCGGTCCTGCTGGGAGTTGAGCAGCCGGGCGAGCTGTGCCGCCCCCACGGCCGAGGTCCACTGCGCCATCGGAATCAGTCCACCTTCCCCGGATTGGCCCTGGATGGCCACTCCATCCACGCCACAGAGTGTCACGCATCAGTCCACTACCACCACACGGGGGCACCTCATGGCCACGCGGGGACATCTCGCCCGGCGGCTCGTCCAGCTCTACGCCGGTCTCGCGTTGTACGGCGCCAGTTCGGCCCTGCTGGTCCGGTCGGGGCTCGGGCTGGAGCCGTGGAACGTGCTCCACCAGGGCCTCGCCGAGCGGACGGGACTGTCGATCGGGGTCGTCCTGACGATCGTGGGCGCCGCCGTGCTGCTCGCGTGGATCCCGCTGCGCCAGCGCCCGGGCCTCGGCACGATCTCCAACGTGCTGGTGATCGGCATGGCCATGGACGCGACCCTGGCCCTGGTCCCCGACGTCCACGGCTGGGCGCTGCGCGTGACCCTGATGACGGCCGGGATCGTCCTGAACGGCGCGGCGACCGGCCTCTACATCGCCGCGCGCTTCGGCCCGGGCCCGCGCGACGGCCTGATGACCGGCCTGCACCAGCTCACGGGCGTGTCGATCCGCCTGGTGCGGACGGGGATCGAACTCACGGTCGTGGCGACCGGTTTCGCCCTGGGCGGCACCGTCGGGGTCGGCACCCTGCTGTACGCGCTGACCATCGGCCCGCTCGCCCAGCTGTTCCTGCGGGTGTTCGCCGTCCCCGCGGCACCCGTCGGCGGCACGGTCGTTGCCACCGGTCAACCCGAAGGGGCGATACTGCGTCCGTGACCCCGCGGATACGCCATCCCTACCTCGATCATCCCGGCCCGATCGCCTTCGCCCACCGGGGCGGGGCCGCGGACGGCCTGGAGAACACCGTGCGGCAGTTCCGTGTCGCCGTCGAGGCCGGCTACCGGTACATCGAGACCGATGTGCACACCACCCGGGACGGCACCCTCGTCGCCTTCCACGACACGACCCTGGACCGGATGACCGACGGCGCAGGCCGGATCGCCGACCTGCCGTGGTCCGAGGTGCGTCAGGCGCGCGTGGCGGGGCGGGAACCCGTACCGCTCTTCGAGGAGCTCCTGGAGACCTTCCCGGACGTGCGCTGGAACGTGGACGTCAAGGCGGAGGCCGCCCTGCTGCCCTTCCTCGACCTGGCCGGCCGGGCCGGCGCCTGGGACCGGATCTGTCTCGGCTCGTTCTCCGAGGCACGGGTGGTGCGCGCCCAGCGCCTCGCCGGCCCGCGCCTGGCCACCTCGTACGGCACCCGGGGGGTCCTGGCACTGCGCTTGCGCTCCTGGGGGCTGCCGGCGTCGGTGCGCCGCTCGGCGGTCGCCGCGCAGGTGCCGGAAGTCCAGTCCGGCATCCAGGTCGTCGACCACCGCTTCGTCCGGGCCGCCCACGCGCGCGGGCTCCAGGTGCACGTCTGGACGGTCAACGACCCCGAGAGCATGCACCGGCTTCTCGACCTCGGTGTGGATGGCATCATGACCGATCACATCGACACGTTGCGCAGGGTCATGGAGGACCGCGGCGTCTGGGTCTGAGAGCCCGGGCCGGGCGCCTTCGCGCGTTCACGGGGAAGCGAGGGCACGGGTGGGCACCGACACCCTGCGGACACCGCCCGCCGACGGGGCGGCTCTCAGACGCGAGCAGCGCGGCTGGTACTTCTACGACTGGGCGTGCTCCGTCTACTCGACGAGCGTGCTCACCGTGTTCCTCGGCCCTTATCTGACGTCGGTCGCCGAGTCGGCCGCGGACGGCGACGGATACGTCCACCCCCTCGGCGTCCCGGTGCGTGCCGGGTCGTTCTTCGCGTACTCGGTCTCCCTGTCGGTGATCGTGGCGGTGCTGGTGATGCCCCTGGTGGGCGCCGCCGCGGACCGCACCGGCCGCAAGAAGCCGCTCCTCGCGGCCGCCGCGTACACGGGCGCCGGGGCGACGACGGCCATGTTCTTCCTGGACGGCGACCGCTATCTGCTCGGCGGCGCCCTGCTGATCGTCGCCAACGCCGCGCAGTCCGTGGCGATGATGCTCTACAACTCCTACCTGCCGCAGATCGCCCCGCCCGAGCAGCGGGACGCGGTGTCCTCGCGGGGCTGGGCGTTCGGGTACGCGGCGGGCTCGCTCGTCCTCGTCGCCAACCTGGTGCTCTACACCGGCCACGACCGCTTCGGCGTCTCGGAGAGCACGGCCGTGCGCATCTGCCTGGCGTCGGCCGGCCTGTGGTGGGGCGCCTTCGCGCTGATCCCGCTGACCCGGCTCCGCGACCGCCGGTCCCCCACCCGGGGGGCGGCGGCCCTCCCGGGCTTCCGGCAGCTGGCCGCGACCGTCCGCGACATGCGCCGCCACCCGCTGACCCTCGCCTTCCTGCTCGCCTACCTCGTCTACAACGACGGCATCCAGACGGTGATCTCCCAGGCCTCGGTCTACGGCTCCGAGGAACTGGACCTCGGGCAGTCCACCCTGATCGGCGCCGTCCTGCTGGTGCAGGTGCTGGCCGTGGCGGGCGCCCTGACGATGGGACGGCTGGCCCGGGCCTACGGCGCCAAGCGCACGATCCTCGGCTCGCTGATCGCCTGGACGGTCACGCTCGCGGCCGGATTCTTCCTGCCCGCCGGGGAGCCGGTGTGGTTCTTCGTCCTGGCCGCCGGGATCGGCCTGGTCCTCGGCGGCAGCCAGGCGCTGTCCCGCTCCCTGTTCTCCCATCTGGTCCCGCCGGGCAAGGAGGCCGAGTACTTCTCCGCCTACGAGCTGAGCGACCGGGGCATGAGCTGGCTCGGGCCGCTGCTGTTCGGGCTCACCTACCAGCTCACCGGGAGCTATCGGGACGCGATCATCTCGCTGGTGGTCTTCTTCGTCCTGGGATTCGCCCTGCTCGCGCGGGTGCCGGTACGGCGTGCGATCGAAGAAGCGGGGAATCCGGTTCCTGACAGGATTTAGCACTCGACGCGAAAGGGCTGTAGTGTACGCGTTTGGCCTGCCAGGCGGACCGTTACTGCGCGTCAAAGATAGCGAAACGCTGGGTTACATCTGCTAGCAGATGTGACAAACCGGGCGCTGGTGGGTACAACAAGGGCGGCTACGACGGCGACGCATGACCCGGAACGGGACTCGGAACGGGAATCTTTACCGCCGACCGGACGTTGACCGGATGACGACGACAGCGACACCTGTCCTGTGGGCGACAAGCCCGGGAGGCACGATTCATGAGTGAGCGAGCTCTTCGCGGCACGCGCCTCGTGGTGACCAGCTACGAGACGGACCGCGGCATCGACCTGGCCCCGCGCCAGGCCGTGGAGTACGCATGCGAGAAGGGGCACCGCTTCGAGATGCCCTTCTCGGTCGAGGCGGAGATCCCGCCGGAGTGGGAGTGCAAGGTCTGCGGGGCCCAGGCACTCCTGGTGGACGGCGACGGCCCGGAAGAGAAGAAGGCCAAGCCCGCGCGTACGCATTGGGACATGCTGATGGAGCGGCGTACCCGTGAGGAACTCGAAGAGGTCCTCGAGGAGCGTCTGGCGGTTCTTCGCTCCGGTGCGATGAACATCGCTGTTCATCCCCGGGACAGCCGCAAGTCGGCCTAGGTCCCCGCAAGGCCTGGCGGATTGATCAGCGCACATCGGTAACCGCGGGCGCCGTACGAAAGGTACGGCGCCCGCGGTTTTTCATGCGGTGATGCTCATGGCCCGGCGTCGGGTCAGCGCGTCAGCGGCGGGCGCGGCTGCTCGGTGGCGCCGCCGGCCGGTTCGTCCCGGACGACCTCGCCCTGGACGACCTTGCCGTCCGGGCGGTACATGCGGGCCTGCTGGAAGGCGCCGCCCAGGGTGCCCGGGTCGGCCTCGCGGAGCTTGCGCTCGAAGGTGCGCTCGGCGGAGCGGCTCACGGCCTTCTGGACCGGGGGCAGCAGCAGGAGCAGGCCCGCCGCGTCCGACAGCAGACCGGGGATCATCAGGAGCAGGCCGCCCAGCATCATCAGGCCGTTGCCCTCGCTGTCGGGCCGGGCCGCCGCGGGCATCACACCGCTCTGCTGCTGTTGCAGCGTCTCGGAGAGCCTGCGGAAGGCCCGTCGGCCGGCCCGCTTGATGACCACCGAGCCGAGGACGAGGCCCGCCAGCAGGAGCAGGAGGACCACCAGGCTGTTCGACGCGCCGGCGACCAGCGTGAGCAGCCAGATCTCCAGCACGAGCCACGCGGCGATGCCCAACGGCAGGAACGTGCGCAGCCGTGAGCGCCGGGGCCGGGTGGGGTGGCTGGGAGTCTGAGCGCCAGTCGTCATGGCTCCAGTGTGCCTGGCCACGGCTCAGCACGGGATAAGGCCCCGATCAGGCGTTCCTGTGCGCGCCCGGGCCCGGGACGGCTACGGCTTCGGCGGCTTGGGGCCGCGTTCGGTGACGGGCGGTCCGGCGACGCGCCCCGTGACCTTGCCGACGCGCTCCCCCACGCCCCACGCCGTGACCCGCCACAACGCCTCGACGAGGATGTCGCGGCTCATCTTGGAGTCGCCGAGTTCGCGCTCGACGAAGGTGATGGGCACCTCCACGACCTGGTAGCCGGCCTTGACGGCACGGCGGGCGAGGTCCACCTGGAAGCAGTAGCCCTGCGAGGCGACCTCGTCGAGGCCGAGCCCTTCCAGGGTCTCGCGGCGGAAGGCGCGGTATCCGCCGGTGATGTCCCGCAGGGGCAGGTCGAGCGCCAGCCGGGAGTACAGGCTGCCGCCCCGGGAGATCACCTCGCGGGACTTCGGCCAGTTCACCACCCGGCCGCCCGGCACCCAGCGCGAGCCCAGCACCAGGTCGGCGCTCTTGAGGGCGGTGAGCAGGCGGGGCAGTTCCTCGGGCTGGTGGGAGCCGTCGGCGTCCATCTCGACCAGCACGCCGTAGTCGCGCTCCAGGCCCCAGCGGAAGCCCGCGAGGTAGGCGGCGCCGAGGCCCTCCTTGCCCTTGCGGTGCAGCACGTGGACGTGGTCGTCCGAGACCGCCAGTTCGTCGGCGAGCTTGCCGGTGCCGTCCGGGCTGTTGTCGTCGGCCACGAGCACGTGCGCCTCCGGGACGGCCTCGCGCACCCGGCCGACGATGCTCTTGATGTTCTCCGCCTCGTTGTAGGTCGGGATGATCACCAAGGCCGTGCCGAGCGGGCCGAACTTCCTCCCCTGGGCTCCTGCCGCGAGGGTGCCGTCACCGTCGTTCACTGCTGCCCCTTCATGTCCGTACGCAGGGGTCCACCATAGTGGCCCCCGCCTGCGCCGACGTGACGGGACGTTCGCATGGTGGTGTCGCATCCGCATGACAGGGGGCAGGAGCGCGCCCCGGCGGCGCGCGTACGGCGGATGGGGGCCCGGCGCCCTTCGGGCCGACCTGGGATCCGCCGGCTGCGGATCGACCCAAAGCCGTTGTCTACTGAGCGCCCGGGCCCCACCCGGGTCACACCTCCCCGACCGGCCGGAACGCTCCCTCGACGCTGCGCCGGCCTGAGCCTGGCTCCCAGTGGCGGTGCCCCGGTGCGGCACACCGTCCCTGACCCGGCGGCGCTGCGGCGAGTGTGCGAACGCTCCCCGGTCGGGCGTCCGGTGGTGGACTCGGCCGAACCTACCGGCCCCCTGCGGCTGCCTGTCAACAGCCGTCTGACCTGCGCATTGCGCGACAAAGACCTGGTCAGTGCGGTGGATGCGCAGGTCGCGCGCGGGGGGCGCGGCGCACGATCGCGTGCGCGCCACCCCCGTAGATCACTCGCCCGGCCGTACGAAGACGGTGCGTCCGCCGACGACGGTCCGCAGGCAGACGGGCAGGTCGCGGCCCGGGGTCAGGTCGGGCAGCCCCGGGGTGCCGGAGCGGGGGTCGGTCGACCAGCGGGCGACCCGGTCGTCCGGGGCCTGGACGACGAGTTCCCCGGTGCGCCAGACGGCGTAGTCGGCCGGGGCGCCCGGGACCAGGACCCCCGCGTCGTCCCGTCCGACGGCCCGCCAGCCGCCGCGCGTGTGGGCCGTGAAGGCGGCGCGTACGGAGACGCGGTGCTCCGGCGTGCGGTGGAAGGCGGCGGCCCGGACCGTGCCCCAGGGGTCGAGCGGGGTGACCGGGCTGTCGGAGCCGAAGGCGAGCGGCACACCGGCCCGCAGCAGGGCCGCGAAGGGGTTCAGGCCGCGGGCGCGCTCCGCTCCGAGCCGCTGGGCGTACATGCCCTCCCCGCCGCCCCACAGGGCGTCGAAGGCGGGCTGGACGGAGGCGGTGAGCCCCAGTTCGGCGAAGGCGGCGATCGACTCGGGGGTGAGCATCTCGGCGTGCTCGACGCGGTGCCGGGCGGCCCGGATCCGGGCCAGGCCCAGCTTCTCGGCGGCGGCTCGCACGCCCTCGACCACGGCGTCCACGGCCGCGTCGCCGATGGCGTGGAAGCCGGCCTGCAGCCCGGCCTCGGTGCAGGCGACGACGTGCGCGGCGATCGCGGTGGCGTCCAGGTACGCCCGGCCGGTGTGCCCGGCGTCGGCGTACGGCTCGTGCAGGCAGGCCGTGTGCGAGCCGAGGGCGCCGTCGGCGAACAGGTCGCCGGCGGCGCCGATCGCGCCCAGCTCGCGCGCCTTGGCGACGTCCTGCTCGGCCCAGTAGCCGACGACGCGGGGCCCGGGCTCCTCGGCGGCCAGGCGCAGCAGGCCGGTGAAGTCGTCCTCGGAGGAGATCTCCGGGCCGGCGCACTCGTGGAGCGTGCCGATGCCGAGCGCTGCGGCGTGCGCCAGGGCGGCGCGCTGCGCCTCGGTGCGCTGCCGGGGCGTGACGGCGGCGAGCGCGGCGGCCCGTACGGCGTGGTGGGCATCGCCCGTGAGCGGCCCGTCCTCGCGCGGTGCGCCCGGGACCAGGTCGAGCAGAGCCGTCGTGACGACCGCCGAGTGGACGTCGATCCGGCTGAGGTAGAGCGGCCGGTGCCCGGTGGCCTCGTCGAGCTCGGCACGGGTGGGCGGACGGCCGCCGGGCCAGCGCGCGGCGTCCCAGCCGTGCCCGAGCAGTACGCGGTCCCGCGGACGGGCGGCGGCGAAGTCCCGGACGAGGGCGAGGGCGGCTTCGAGGGAGGGGGCGTTCGACAGGTCGAGGCCGGTGAGGGCGAGGCCGGTGGCCGTGGTGTGCACATGCGCGTCCGTGAACGCGGGGGTGACCAGCGCTCCGTCGAGGTCGACGACCTCGTCGACCCCGTCCGCGAAGGCGTCGGCGGCACCCTCGGAACCGACCCAGGCGACCTGTCCCCGCTCCACGACCATCGCGGTGGCGAACGGATCGGCGGGGCTGTGCACCTCTCCGCGACGGAGGAGGACGGTCCGGGGCGGTGTGGGGGACTCACTCATGGAGCACAGTTTCACAGGCCCCGCTCGCGCGCCCCGCGAAGGGGTGGAGCCGCCGGGTCAGATCCTGGGCGGCCGCGCCTCGTACGGCGTGGAGAGCACCACCGTCGTCCGCGTGGACACGCCCGCCAGCGACCGCACCCGCGCCAGCAGCTCCTCCAGCTCGTGCGGGGTCGCCACCCGCACCTTGAGGATGTAGTTCTCGTCGCCGGCCACGCTGTGGCACGCCTCGATCTCCGGCACCCCGGCCAGCCGGTCCGCGATGTCGTCCGGCGCGCTCGGGTCGAACGGCTTCACCGAGATGAACGCGGTCATCGGCAACCCCACGGCCTCCGCGTCCACGACCGCCGCGTAGCCCCGGATGACCCCCCGCTGCTCCAGCCGTCGCACCCGCTGGTGCACGGCCGAGGTGGACAACCCCGTGGCCTTGCCCAGGTCGGTGTAGCTCATCCGCCCGTCCTTGACGAGCAGCTGCACGATCTGTCGGTCCAGCTCCTCCATGGCGCAAGAACCTACAGGGCGGTTGATCTCCTCGGATACCTGAGGAGCCCAGGTCATACCCGGTTCGTGATGTGGCCGGAAGCCGACGGTCCGCCGTCGGGGGGACAAACCCGCCACAGGGAGCACCCGCGCGCGCCATGTGACGAACGCCACAGGTCTCGAACATTCTCCGTGATGTTCTCGTGATTACCGCCCCGGGGGGACGGGAAGTGCTTGCTGTGGTCGAGGCCGCAGTGCCTGATACGGCCCAGCCCGAGGGGGAGTACCCAATGCAGAGTCTCAAGCGCCCTGGTCGCACCGCACCCAAGCGGCCGCAGCTCGTCGTCGAGCCCGAGCCGGAGGGCGTCGAACCCGACGCGTACGACGACGAACTCGACGCGTACGACACTTTCGAGATGTTCCGGGTCGTCTGCCCGGACTGCGCGCAGCCCATCGCCCTGCTGGCGGACGAGGAGGTGCTGCCGGAGCACGCGCTGTGCGCCTCGCCGTGGAACCCGTTCGGGCTCACGGTCTGCGCCGGCACCGGCCGCAGGGCCTCGGACGCCCGCCCCGCGGACGAGTCCGTGGATCCGCAGGAGCAGGACACCGCCCTGCTGTTGACGCTCCCTCAGGGACTCGACTGGCGCACGCAGCCCTTCTCGCACGTCGGCGGCCCGGGCTCGCGCCCGATCAGGGTCCCGGTCATGCGCCGCGACGCGGCCTGAGCGCGGGCCCGCGCCGCCCGTTCGCTCCACCCCGATGACGGCCCGCGCCACGGCACCCTGACTGCCGTGGTGCGGGCCCGGTGCGTCCGCGGCCGGGAGCCCGGGAACGCACGCCCGATTCCACCAGCCGGTGACCTGTCCGGCCTCTGCCGCGTTGCCCGGGTATGACCCCCATCTCCTCAGCGACCGGGCGTCAGCGCCTCCTGTACGTCCCGCCGCCCGCAGAATCGGTTCGGCCGAGTCCGCCGCTGTATCAGGACCCGCCGATCTACCGCGACCTGATGCGCGCCTGGGCCGAGCGCGGGCGCACTCTGCCGGGCCGGCACGACCCGGAGTGGATGCGGCTCGCGGCGCCCTGGCGGGGCCTGGACCAGTTCAGCGTTCCTCTGGCCCCACGAGATGGCGGGCGATGACCATGCGCTGGATCTGGTTGGTGCCCTCGACGATCTGCAGCACCTTGGCCTCGCGCATGTAGCGCTCGGCCGGGAAGTCGGCGGTGTAGCCGTAGCCGCCGAGGATCTGCACGGCGTCGGTGGTGACCCGCATCGCCGTGTCGGTGCAGTGCAGCTTGGCCATGGCCGCCTGCCGGGCGAACGGCCGGCCCGCGTCGCGCAGCCGGGCCGCCGCGACGTAGAGCGCGCGGCCCGCCTCGATCTGCGTCGCCATGTCGGCGAGCATGAAGCGCAGCCCCTGGAAGTCGGCGATCGGCCTGCCGAACTGGCGGCGCTGCGCCGCGTACGACAGCGCCTCGTCGAGCGCCGCCTGCGCCAGGCCGATCGCGCACGCCGCGATGCCGAGCCGCCCGGAGTCCAGGGACGACAGGGCGATCGCGAAGCCCAGTCCCTCCTCGCCGATGCGCCGCGCGTCGGAGACCCGCACGCCGTCGAAGTGGACCTGGGCGGTGGGCGAGCCCTTCATGCCCATCTTCTTCTCGGGCGGAGCGGCGCTCACCCCCGGCGCGTCGCCGGGCACCAGGAAGGCGGTGATCCCGCGCGGGCCCTCCTCGCCGGTGCGCGCCATGACCGTGTAGAAGTCGGCGATGCCGCCGTGGGTGATCCAGGCCTTGGAACCGGTGATCACCCAGTCGTCGCCGTCCCGCACGGCCCGGGTGCGCAGCGCGGCGGCGTCCGACCCGGAGTGCGGCTCGGAGAGGCAGTAGGCGCCGAGCAGGCCACCGCCGAGCATCGCGGGCAGGTGCTCGACCTGCTGTTCCTTGGTTCCGTAGGCGGCGAGGGCGTAGGAGGCAAGGGTGTGCACGCTGACGCCGAGGCCGACGGTGAGGCGGGCTGCCGCGAGCTCCTCCAGGGCCTGGAGGTACACCTCGTAGGGCTGGTCGCCGCCGCCGTACTCGGAGTCGTAGGGCAGGCCGAGCAGGCCGGAGCGCGAGAGCAGGGTGAACAGCTCGCGTGGGAACCGGCCGGCGTCCTCCTCCTCGGCCGCCTTCGGGACGATCTCCTGCTGCGCGATGTCGCGGACGAGCGAGATCAGGTCCCGGGCCTCCTCCGTGGGCAGTTGCCGGTCCACCGGCTGCGGGGCGCGGTCGGGCATGGCGACGCTCTCCTCCCTGTCGGGCGCTGGCGGACGTGCCCAAGGGTGGGGGCGGCGCCGCCGGGTCGTTCTGGTGCCTGGCCGATGCTTGCAGTCCCGGGTCGCGGAAGCTGCTGACCAGCGGCTGTGCGCTGTGAGTATGCCCGATCGGACGCATGGCGTCACCAGTTAACGACCGCTTACTTCAAGAAAGGGCGGAGTGCGTCGGCGGCGGCGAAATTGGTCCGCACCATTGACCAACTGGTCTAGTCCTCCTACTGTTTCGCTCCACCGACTCACCGCGTTCATGCCAATGAGCGCGTCGTTCCCCTCCCCCCACGAGGAGACAGCGGATGCACACCCCCCACCCCTCCCGCTTCCGGGCCATCGTGTCCGCCGCCTGTTGCGCCGTCCTCGGCGCCGGGCTGCTGGCCGGCGCGGGCACCACCGCCACCGCGGCGACCTCGGCTCAGGAGGCCGCCGCGGACGTGAAGGCCGCCCCCCAGGCCGAGGCGGCGGGTTCCAAGGTCCTCGGGTACTTCACCGAATGGGGCACCTACGACCGCAAGTACCACGTCAAGAACATCGAGACGTCCGGCTCGGGCGCCAAGCTCACCCACATCAACTACGCGTTCGGCAACGTCACCGGCGGCAAGTGCGCCATGGGCGACGCCTATGCCGCCACCGACCGGGCGTACACCGCCGCCGACTCCGTCGACGGCAAGGCCGACACCTGGGACCAGCCGCTGCGCGGCAACTTCAACCAGCTGCGCAAGCTGAAGCAGAAGCACCCGGACCTCAAGGTGCTGTGGTCCTTCGGCGGTTGGACCTGGTCGGCAGGGTTCGCCGAGGCCGCGAAGAACCCGGCCGCGTTCGCCCAGTCCTGCTACGACCTGGTCGAGAACTCCAAGTGGGCCGACGTCTTCGACGGCATCGACATCGACTGGGAGTACCCGAACGCCTGCGGTGCCACCTGCGACACCAGCGGCAAGGACGCCTTCACGAACCTGATGCAGGCCCTGCGCGCCAAGTTCGGCTCGCAGAACCTGGTCACCGCGGCGATCACCGCCGACGCCACCCCGGGCGGCAAGATCGACGCCGCGGACTACGCGGGCGCCGCCCAGTACGTCGACTGGTACAACCCGATGACGTACGACTTCTTCGGCGCCTGGGACGCCGCCGGACCGACGGCCCCGCACTCGCCGCTGACCTCGTACGCCGGCATACCGAAGGCGGACAACCACAGCTCCGCGACCATCGCGAAACTGAAGGGCCTCGGCATCCCCGCCTCGAAGCTGCTGCTCGGCATCGGCTTCTACGGCCGCGGCTGGACCGGCGTCACCCAGGCGGCGCCCGGCGGCACCGCGACCGGCCCGGCGGCGGGCACGTACGAGCCGGGCATCGAGGACTACAAGGTCCTCAAGACCAAGTGCCCGGCGACGGGGACGGTGGCCGGCACGGCGTACGCCAAGTGCGGCAGCGACTGGTGGAGTTACGACACCCCGGCGACCATCGCGACCAAGATGGACTACAAGAACCAGCAGGGTCTGGGCGGCACGTTCTTCTGGGAGCTGAGCGGCGACACCGCCGACGGTGAGCTCATCAAGGCCATCGAGTAGGCCCCGGGCGATCGAGGGGGCGGAGGGTCCGTGCGGACGCTCCGCCCCTTTCTCATGCGCCCCGGCGGGCGGGTTCGGGAACCCGGTAGGCCGGGTCCAGCTCCTCGATGGCCCGCAGGGTGCCGCCGAGCGTCTTCACCAGCAGCTCGCACATGGTCGCGCGGGGCAGATCCGGACGGTCGATCCACTCCAGCGTGGCGCCCTCGACGCTGCACACCCAGGCGAGCAGGGCCATGCGCGCCAGCGGGGTGACGTCGGCGCGGCCGTACGCCCCCTCGGCGATGGTGGCGACGACGGCCGCGCGCACCCCGTCGCGCAGGGCGTGCACCTCCGTGTCGAAGCCGACGCCGCCGCTGACGATCGTGCGGTACGCGGCCTGATGGTGCTCGGCGTAGCGCAGATAGCTGTCGACGGTGCGCTGGACCCGGTCGACCGGGGGCAGTTCGGGACCGCTCGCCGCCAGCGTGATCAACTCGGTGACGGAGTCCTGGATGATCGCCAGGTAGTAGCCGCGCTTGGACTGGAAGTAGTAGTAGATCAGCCCCTTGGCGACGTGCGCCTGCCGGGCGATGTCGTCCATCGACAGGGCGTCGTAGGACGTGTCGGCGAACAACCTCCGCCCGATGGCGATGAGTTCGGCACGGCGCGCCGTCGAGCGCTCGGTGCCGCGGGCCCGGGGGCGCGCGGCGGGCTGGGGGCTGATATTCAATTTCGACCCTGGTCTCACGGGCGGGGGCGGGACCTTCGCAGTATGGCAGGCCCCACACCCGGGGCGTGGGTCAGGTCACAGCAGCCCGAGCTGGGTCACCAGCATCGCGACGACCACGACCAGGGTCCAGCCCATGACGTGCTCGACGATCTTCGGGCCGTCTTCCCGAGGGCCGCCGGTGCGGACGCCGGCGGCGGAGGTGGTGACGGAGGCGGTGGCGGTGGCGGTGGCGGAGTACGCGGTCATGGTTCTCGCTCGTTCGGTGGTGCGGACGGACTTCCCCCGAAGTTCTGTCCCACCTTGCCACCCAGAGCGGCTTATGCGGCCGAGAGCTTGGTCACACGCGTACGCCCACGGCCGCCAGGGCCTTGCGCTGGGCCGCGGTCGGGCTCGCCGGGAAGTAGAGGTAGCAGACGCCACCGGTGCCGGAGGCGACCGCGCCGGAGCTGTTGTACCGCTTGGTCCGCAGCCAGATGTTCTCGAACTCGCGCCGCCGGTAGACGCGCCGCACGGCCTCGTTGCTCTCGGAGTACGGGTCGTTGGCGATCACGTCGCCGGCCGCGGTGAAGCCGATGACGGTCATGAGGTGCCCGGCGGTGCCGTACCCGGCCCCGGTCAGCTCCCCCTTCGTGAAGGACTGGGACGTTATGGCCGGGACGCCGGCCGCGATCAGCGTTTCCAGGTCGGTCAGCGAGCCGAGCCGGGTGACCACGCCCGCGAGGCCCTCGAAGGTGGCCGCGTAGGCGGCGTTGAACGGCCAGTTGCCGCAGCCGCCGTACTGATGGTCGTAGGTGAACCGGGCGGCGTGGCAGACCTGCGGATCGGCGTACGAGGGGTTCACCCAGGCCAGCTGCTCGGGGGTGAGCCGGCCTCCCCAGTACTCGATGATCATCTGGGAGGAGGTGGGGCTGCACCAGGCCTCACCGCCGTTGTCGTACTCGGGGTACTGACCCTTGTGGATCTCCTGCGAGTAGCGGGGGACGGCCAGTTCCCTCGCGAGGCCGGGCCGGGAGGCCGGGACGGTGAAGCGGGCGGGGACGTCGGAGCCCATCGCGTGCAGCCGCCGGACGGTGGGTGTGGCCCGGGTGCCGGGCCTGCGGTACAGGGTCAGGCGCAGGCGGCAGGCGGTCAGGCGCAGTCCGCTCGACGGGTCGTCGACCGCCAGGGTGTCCGTCCAGACGGTGCTGCGGCCGTCGCTCTGGTCGTCGAGGGAGGTCCGGCGGATGTCCTGGTCGCCGGCGGCCCACCGGCCCATCACGTACCAGGGGCTGCTGGTGCCGTCCGGATAGGCGGCCCGGGCCTCGATCTGGATCCAGGTGCCGGGCGGGGTGTGCGCGTTCCAGGAGACGATCGCCTCCGTGGCGGGGACGGCGAGCCGGTGCGCGGGGGACGTCCAGGTGCCGTACTCCCAGGAGGCGGTGGTGCCGGTGTGCGGGTCCGTGTAGGCGGTGGTTCCGGCGGGCGTGGCGAGGACCAGGCCCGGGTGGTCGCCGGCGACGGCGCGGGTGCCCCGGGCGGTTCCGGAGCACCAGTCGCCGTGGGAGAACCAGGCCCGGTTGTCCACGGTCCGGGCCGGGACGACCCGGTCGGCGGCGAGGTCGGTCGTCATCGTGGCCTCGGGTTCGGCGGCCGCCGGGTCCGCGCTCGCGGAGACGGCGGCGGCGGCCAGGGCGGCCAGGACGGTTCTGCGGGACGGCTGGTCGACTCTGCTCATGACGGGACCCCCGGTGGTCGGAGTCGGGCAGGGGCGGGGCAGATCCGGCACACGGTCGGTCACATCCGTGTGTGCGCCACATATGAGCACAGCCCGCCCGGTCCTGCCAGCACTTCGACCCGCGCCACGCCCACCAATATTGGCGTCGACCTGTGGCGCCGGGCGACGACACCGTCGTCGGAGCGGTGCGA
>NZ_JAPSKN010000025.1:16060-33540 GCF_031181705.1 Streptomyces sp. | reverse complement strand
CCGTCGTCGGAGCGGTGCGAGCCCGTCGTTAGAGTGCTGCGCGAGATGAATGCGCCCTTCCGCCCCGCGCCGGGGCCCGCCCTCGCCGAACTGGCCTTGCGGATCCGCCGCCTGTCCCCCTCCTGCGGCCCCGTCCGGCTCGTCGGGGTCGACGGGCACGCCGGCTCCGGCAAGACCACGTTCACCGGGAAGCTGGCCCGGGCGCTGGGCGGCGCGCCGGTACTGCGCCTGGACGACGTCGCCAGCCACGACGAACTCTTCGACTGGACCGGGCGGCTGCTGGAGCAGGTGATCGAACCGCTGGCCCACGGCCGTACCGCGCACTACTCCCCCTACGACTGGCGGGCCCGCCGCTTCGGCCCGCCCCGCCCGCTGCCGCCCGCCCCGGTGCTCCTCCTGGAGGGCGTCGGCGCGGGACGCCGTGCGCTGCGCCCCCATCTGGCCCTGCTGCTGTGGCTTGACCTGCCGCGCGAGGAGGCCTGGGCGCGGGGGCGCGTCCGGGACGGGGAGGAACAGCGAGAGTTCTGGAACGGCTGGGTCCCGGCCGAGCGCCGGCACTTCGCCGAGGACCCCTCCCGGCCGTTCGCCGATGCCCTGGTACGCCAGGTTGGAGAGGGTTATGAGGTGCTCACGGGACCTGCGGGAAGCCCCGCACCGGACCCGCCCCTCACTCACGGTGACGAACCACCCGCGGTGTGCTGAACTTGTGAAGGGCCTTGCCGGGCAAGTTCCCGGAGTGCCCCAACTCGGCTTGACCGACGGGCCGTACAGGTCTTACGTTCTCAATGTGCGGCCATCGAGGGCCGCCCCAGCACGCGAAGCCCCCGGTTGTTCCCCCGTGATCGGGGGCTTCGTTCTGTCTTCTTCCCCTTCCCCCGGCGCCGCGCGGCGTCGAACGCTCACCCTCGGTCACCGGCCGCGACCGCGCCGCAGCCCCTCCCACCTCGCCGAACGGCCCGTGCGGCACCCTACGGACGCGCCGTCCCCGCGGGTACGATGCCCTCGTCGCGACCCGCGGACGGTTGCTGCGCACGGTGCAACTCCGGTCCGCGGCACAGCGGTTCGAGCAGGGCAGCCGGCCGGGGGACGGCTCGTTGGCAGACCGACGGGGGCACGCTTCGTGGGGGACGGGATGGACTTCGGCACGCAGGGCCCTCAGGCCCCGGCCGACCTCGCCTGGCTGCGGGGCGTGGACGCGTACACCATGGGCGCCTATCCGCAGGCAGAGGAGGAGTTCCGGGCCGCCGTGCGGATGGACCCCGGGATGGCCGACGGCTGGCTCGGACTGCACGCGCTGCGCGTCGACACGACGACCGCGCTGCTGAGGATGTTCCGCCACCGGGACCGCTTCGGGGAACAGCGCACCCGCTATCGCCGCACGCTCAACTCCTGGTACTGGCTGGGCTGGTGGGTGCAGCCCGTGCTGGAGAGCCCGCGCGACCTGCTGCTCGCGCACGCCTCGCACTGGCTGGACGGCCGCCACGTCCCCGAGCTGGACCGGGCACTCGCCGGGCTGCCGCCGGTGGACACCGACCACCAGGTCCGCTTCCTGCACGCCTGCCGCGCCTATCTGGTCAAGGACTGGGAGCAGTTGGTCCGGCACACCGACCCGCTCCTCGACGACCCCCTGCTCGGCATCGAGGCGGGGCTGTTCGGCGGCATGGCCCGGGTGCGGCTGGAGATGTACGGGCAGGCCGAACCCCTGCTGTCCGCCGCGCTGATGCGCTGCCGCAGCGAGCAGCCGCAGCGCAAGGAGTTGCGCTACTGGCTGGCCCGGGCCCATGAGGGCACCGGCCGCAGCGCCGCAGCGCTCCCCCTGTACCGGGCCGTGCACCGGGTCGACCCGGCGTTCATGGACACCTCGGCCCGGCTCGCCGCGATCGCCGAGGGCGACGGCTACGAGGACGCCGCCGGCCTCGCGGCGATCACGCTCACCGGTGCCGGGCAGGACGCCGTGGACGGGCCGGACGGCTTCGACCCGCTCTTCGGCACCGAGGGGCGCGAGCTGAGACTGCCCGACCTGGAGCCGCCCGTCTCCGCTCCCCCGCCGCCGGTCACGGGCCCCGCGGTCCGCGCGAGGACCGGCCCGACGCCGTCCCTGCCCACCGGGCCCACCGACCCCGCGTTACTGGAGGAGGCGCTCGCCGAGCTGGAGCGGATGGTCGGGCTGGAGCCGGTGAAGCGCCAGGTCAAAGCGTTGTCGGCGCAGTTGAACATGGCCCGGCTGCGGGCCGGTCAGGGGCTGCCGGTCCAGCCGCCGAAACGCCACTTCGTCTTCTCCGGCCCCTCCGGCACCGGCAAGACCACCGTCGCCCGCATCCTCGGCCGCGTCTTCTACGCCCTCGGGCTGCTCGGCGGCGATCATCTCGTGGAGGCCCAGCGCGCCGACCTGGTCGGCGAGTACCTCGGGCAGACCGCCGTGAAGGCGAACGAGTTGATCGACTCGGCCCTCGGGGGCGTCCTCTTCGTCGACGAGGCGTACGCGCTGTCCAACTCGGGCTACGGCAAGGGCGACGCGTACGGCGACGAGGCGCTCCAGGTGCTGCTGAAGCGGGCGGAGGACAACCGCGACCACCTCGTGGTGATCCTGGCCGGCTACCCGGAGGGCATGGACCGGCTGCTCGCCGCGAACCCCGGGCTGTCCTCCCGCTTCACCACACGCGTCGACTTCCCGTCCTACCGTCCCCTGGAACTCACCGAGATCGGCAAGGTGCTGGCCGCGGAGAACGGCGACGTCTGGGACGAGGAGGCCCTGGACGAGCTGCGCTCCATCGCCGGGCACGTGGTGGACCAGGGGTGGATCGACGAACTGGGCAACGGTCGGTTCCTGCGGACGCTGTACGAGAAGAGCTGCGCCTACCGGGATCTGCGCCTGTCGGTGTACCCCGGGGTACTGGGGCGCGAGGACCTGGCGACCCTGCGGCTGCCGGATCTGATGCAGGCGTACGGGGAGGTGCTGTCCGGGCGGGGCCCGCAGGATCCGCCCGGACCGTGAGGTACCGGCGTGGCGCCGGGCCGCGGCCCGGCGTGGAGCGCCGCTACGTCGCCAGCACCTCCTCGCCCGATCTCGGCTCGGTCAGCCGTACCTCGCGCACCTGGCGGTGGGCGGGGTCCCGCACCTCCCCGACCAGCAGCTCCAGCACGTCCTCCAGGGCGACCAGTCCGAGCACCCTGCCCGAGCCGTCGGCCACCTGCGCCAGGTGCGTCGCCGCCCGCCGCATCACCGTCAGCGCGTCGTCCAGCGGCAGCTCCGACCGCAGGGTCGTCATGGGCCGCCACAGCTGCTGCGGCACGGCCCGGTCCGAGTCCTCCAGGTCCAGGACGTCCTTGACGTGCAGGTAGCCCATGAACGCGCCGTTGTCCGCGGCGACCGGGAAGCGGGAGTAGCCCGTGCGGGCGGTCAGCTCGACGATCCGCCCCGGGGTGACCGAGGGGCTGACCGTCACGAGGGACTCGCGCTTGAGCAGGACGTCCGTCACCGGGCGGGAGCCCAGCTCCAGCGCGTCCTCCAGGCGCTCGGCCTCCTCCGGGTCGAGCAGGCCCGCCTGCCCCGCGTCCTCCACCAGCCGGTTGAGCTGCTCGCTGGTGAAGACGGCCTCGACCTCGTCCTTGGGTTCGACGTGGAAGAGGCGCAGGATGCCCTGGGAGACGGCACCGAGGGCGACGGTGACCGGCTTGCAGAAGCGGGCGAACCAGACCAGGCCGGGGCTGAGCCACAGCGCGGCCTTCTCGGGCGCCGCCATCGCCAGGTTCTTCGGGACCATCTCGCCGATGACGAGGTGGAAGAAGACCACGGCGGCCAGGGCGATCACATAGGTGAGCGGGTGGATCGCGCCCTCGGGCAGGTGGACCCGCTCGAAGACCGGCTCCAGCAGGTGGGCCACGGTCGGTTCGGCGACCGCGCCCAGGGTCAGGGAGCAGACCGTGATGCCGAACTGGGCCGCCGCCATCATCTGCGGCAGCCGCTCCAACCCGTACAGGACCTGGCGGGCACGGGCGGTGCCGAGCGGTTCGATCTGGCTGCGGCGTACGGAGACCAGCGCGAACTCGGCGCCCACGAAGAAGCCGTTGGCCAGCACGAGCAGCGCGGCGAAGAGGAGTTGGAGCACGCTCATCGGACGGCCTCCGCCCTGGCGGTCACCGGGGCGGTCCGCACGAGCCGGATGCGCTCCGCGCGGTAGTGCCCGACCTGGCGCACCGCGAGGCGCCAGCCGGGCAGCTCCGCCTTGTCGCCGACGGCCGGGATCCTGCCCAGCAGGTCGGCGATCAGGCCGGCGACGGTCTCGTAGGGACCCTCGGGGACGTCGAGGCCTATGCGCTGGAGCACGTCGACGCGGCAGCTGCCGTCGACGTCCCAGGCGGGCCTGCCGTCCTCCGGCGGCGCGGCGGCCAGCTCGGGCAGGTCGTGCTCGTCGTGCTCGTCGCGGACCTCTCCGACGAGCTCCTCGACGATGTCCTCCAGCGTGACGACACCGGCCGTGCCGCCGTACTCGTCGACGACGACCGCGATGGGCTGCTCGCTGCGCAGCCGGGTCAGCAGGGGCTTGACGGGCAGGGTCTCGGGGACGAGCAGCGGCGGGCGGGCGATACGGCCCACGGGGGTGCGCAGCCGGTCCTGGACGGGCACGGCCAGGGCGTCCTTGAGGTGGACCATGCCGACGACCTCGTCGATCCGCTCCCGGTAGACGGGGAAGCGGGACAGGCCGGTGGCGCGGGTCAGGTTGACCACGTCCTCGGCGGTGGCCGAGGACTGCAGGGCGCTGACCCTCACACGCGGCGTCATCACGTGCTGCGCGGTCAGCTCGCCGAGGGACAGGGTCCGGACGAAGAGGTCGGCCGTGTCCTGTTCGAGGGCGCCGGCCAGCGCGGAGTGGCGGGCCAGGGAGACCAGCTCGCCGGGGGTGCGGGCGGAGGCCAGTTCCTCGGCGGGCTCGAAGCCCAGGGCCCGTACGAGCCGGTTCGCCACGGCGTTGAGGCCCGCGATGACCGGGCGGAACAGCCGGGCGAAGAGGTGCTGCGGTGCCGCGACGAACCGCGCGACCTGCAGCGGCCTGGACACCGCCCAGTTCTTGGGCAGCAGCTCGCCGATCACCATCTGCACGGCGGAGGCCACCAGCATGCCGACGACGACCGTGACACCGGGAACCGCGCCCCGGGGGATGCCGATCGAGGTGAACGGGCCGTGCAGCAGCTCCGCGAGCGCCGGCTCCGCGAGCATGCCGACGACGAGGGAGGTGATGGTGATGCCCAGCTGGGTGCCGGAGAGCTGGAAGGACAGTTCCCTGAGTGATTCGACGACGCGCTGGGCGCGCCGGTCGCCCTCGGCGGCGGCCTTCTCGGCCTCCGCTCGCTCGACCGTCACGAGTCCGAACTCGGCGGCCACGAAGAATCCGTTGGCGAGAATCAGCAGGAACGCGGCTGCCAGAAGCAGCAGGGGGGTGGTCATGATGCCGCCGCCTGTGCACGGTCGCGGACACGGTCCGCGCTATGTCGGCAGGGGGCGGCGCAGGTACTGCAGGACGATCCGTCCATCGCCGGAGGGGGTCACTCCTCTGTCAGCAGGAAGCCTCTGCGCACCGGGCGGGGCAGCAGCGGCGAAGGCGCGTCCGTCGCGCCTCCGCCAACAGATTAATCAAGACACCGCCCGGTGCGGCAGTGGCGACCGCCGTGCGGCTCGCCACGCCTCAGCTCTGATGCCGTTCGGGGTCCGTGACGGAGCGGGCCTCGACGAGCGCCCGCAGGGCCCGGGCGTCGGCGATGGCACGCTGCTTGGCAAGGCCCGGCTGGATGCCCAGGGCGGGCAGGCTGGTGCCGTCGCTGAGGTTGAGGAACACCCAGGGGTCGCCGGGGCGGAGCGTCACCTGGAGGATCTCCGCCCACGCCAGCCGGCGCTTGTTCGTGAGATTCACCACGGTGACGCCGTCCTCGTCGGCGACGACCTTGGGCCGCGCCAGCAGGAGCAGCACGGCGTCCAGCAGGAGTGCCGTGACGACGAAGCTGAGGCGCTCGGCGGGGCTGAGCTGCTTCAGCAGCATCGCGACGGCCGTGATCACCACGAGGATCGCGACGGCGGCGCCGATCAGCACCGCGCGGGTGCTGCCCGGGCGGAACGTGACGGGCAGGGTGGGCAGGTCGGACATCGGTGTACGCCCCTCTTACAGACGGCAGGCGTGGATGGCCGTGGTCAGGATGGCCCGGGCGCCGATGTCGTACAGGTCGTCCATGATCCGCTGCGCCTCCTTGGCGGGGACCATCGCGCGGACGGCGACCCAGCCCTCGTTGTGCAGCGGGGAGACGGTCGGCGACTCCAGGCCCGGGGTGAGGGCGACGGCCTTCTCCAGCTGCTCGACCCGGCAGTCGTAGTCCATCATCACGTACGTCCGGGCGACCAGGACGCCCTGGAGGCGGCGCAGGAACTGCTGGACCTTGGGGTCGTCGGGGTCGGCGCCGGTGCGGCGGATCACGACGGCCTCGGACTGCATGATCGGCTCGCCGACGACCTCCAGGCCCGCGTTGCGCAGGGAGGTGCCGGTCTCGACGACGTCGGCGATGACCTGGGCGACGCCGAGCTGGATGGCGGTCTCGACGGCGCCGTCGAGGTGGACGACGGAGGCCTCGATGCCGTGCTCGGCGAGGTGGCCGGCGACGATTCCCTCGTAGGAGGTGGCGACGGTCTTGCCGGCCAGGTCGGCCAGGCCGCTGATGGTGCCGGGCTTGCCGGCGTAGTGGAAGGTGGAGCGGGCGAAGCCGAGCGGGAGGATCTCCTCGGCGTCGGCGCCGGAGTCGATGAGCAGGTCGCGGCCGGTGAGGCCGATGTCGAGCTGTCCGGAGGCGACGTAGATCGCGATGTCGCGGGGGCGCAGGTAGAAGAACTCGACCTCGTTGGTCGGGTCGACGATCCGCAGTTCCTTGGACTCGCGGCGCTGCCGGTAGCCGGCCTCATGCAGCATCTCCGCCGCAGGTCCTGACAGGGAACCCTTGTTGGGGACGGCGATGCGCAGCATGAGGTCGGCTTCCTTTGCGTGGGGTCGGGCGGTGACGGGTGCGGCTTACAGGTGGGCGTAGACGTCGTCGAGGGAGATGCCGCGGGCGACCATCATCACCTGGACGTGGTACAGCAGCTGCGAGATCTCCTCGGCGGCCGCCTCCTTGCCCTCGTACTCGGCGGCCATCCACACCTCGGCGGCCTCCTCGACGACCTTCTTGCCGATGGCGTGGACGCCCTTGCCGACCAGTTCTGCGGTGCGGGAAGTGGCGGGATCGCCGTGGGCGGCCTTGTGCTGGAGCTCGGTGAAGAGCTCCTCGAACGTCTTCTTGGACATGGTGACGCTCAGCCTATGCCACAGATGCGGTTCGTCAGCGCCAGGGTTCGGATACCGAGCGGAGCGTGGCCGCCGTCGCCACCGCGGCCGTCACCGCCTCGTGCCCCTTGTCCTCGCTGGAGCCCTCGATGCCCGCGCGGTCCAGGGCCTGCTCCTCGGTGTCGCAGGTCAGCACGCCGAAGCCGACGGGGACGCCGGTGTCGACGGACACCTGGGTGAGGCCCTGGGTGACGCCCTGGCACACGTAGTCGAAGTGGGGGGTTCCGCCGCGGATGACGACGCCGAGGGCGACGATCGCGTCGTAGCCGCGACCCGCGAGGACCTTGGCGACCACGGGCAGTTCCCAGCTGCCGGGAACCCTGAGCAGGGTCGGCTCGTCGATGCCCAGGTCGCGCAGGGCGCGCAGGGCGCCGTCCACCAGACCGTCCATCACCTTCTCGTGCCACTGCGCCGCGATGACGGCGACCCGGAGATCACCCACATTGCGTACGGACAGTTCCGGTGCACCCTTGCCGCTCACGTTGCTCCCTTGTGTGCTTCGTTACTGGTTGCCGCAGGCCGGCACGGTGGTCGTGTCCAGCCAGGGCAGGTCGTGGCCCATCCGGTCCCGCTTGGTGCGCAGGTAGCGGAGGTTGTGCTCGCCGGCGCTGACCGGCATCGGCACGCGCGCGGTGACGACGATGCCGTGCCGGGTGAGGGCGTCGGCCTTGTCGGGGTTGTTGGTCAGCAGCCGGACGCCGCGCACGCCGAGGTCGGCGAGGATCTGCGCGCCCGCGCCGTAGTCGCGGGCGTCGGCGGGCAGGCCGAGTTCGAGGTTGGCGTCGAGGGTGTCGCGGCCGCGCTCCTGGAGCTCGTAGGCCCGCAGCTTGGACATCAGGCCGATGCCGCGGCCCTCGTGTCCGCGCAGGTAGACCACCACGCCGCGGCCCTCGTCCTGGATGCGGGCCAGGGAGGCCTCCAGCTGGGGGCCGCAGTCGCAGCGGGCCGAGCCGAAGACGTCACCGGTGAGGCATTCGGAGTGGACGCGGACCAGGACGTCCTGGCCGTCGCCGATGTCACCGTGCACCAGGGCGACGTGCTCGACGCCGTCGACGGTGGAGCGGTAGCCGTAGGCGGTGAACGTGCCGTGGGCGGTGGGCAGCTGGGTCCTGGCCTCGCGGCGGACGGTGGGCTCGCTGCTGCGGCGGTAGGCGATCAGGTCCTCGATGGAGATGATCGTCAGGCCGTGCTTGCGCGCGAAGGGGACCAGCTCGGGCAGGCGCAGCATGCGCCCGTCCTCGCCGGCGATCTCGACGATGGCGCCGGCCGGGCGCAGGCCGGCGAGGCGGGCGAGGTCGACGGCGGCCTCGGTGTGGCCGTTGCGGGTCAGGACGCCGCCGGGCCGGGCGCGCAGCGGGAAGACGTGGCCGGGGCGGACGAAGTCGCCGGGCCCGGACACGCCGTCGGCGAGCAGCCGCAGGGTGGTGGCGCGGTCGGCGGCGGAGATGCCGGTGCTCACGCCGTGGGCGGCGGAGGCGTCGACGGAGACGGTGAAGGCGGTCTTCATCGACTCGGTGTTGTCCTCGACCATCTGCGGGAGCTTCAGCCGGTCCAGTTCGTCGCCCTCCATGGGGGCGCAGACCAGGCCGCGGCACTCGCTCATCATGAAGGCGACGATCTCGGGCGTCGCCTTCTCGGCGGCGATGACGAGGTCGCCCTCGTTCTCCCGGTCCTCGTCGTCGACGACCACGACCGGGCGGCCGGCGGCGATGTCGGCGATGGCCTGCTCGACGGGGTCGAGCACGAGGTCCTCGAACTCACCGTCGGTGCGGTACAGGATCGGTGCGGTACTCATGCCGGCGCTCCTTCCAGGGTGGGCCGCGCGGCCTGACGCGAGCGCAGCCACCAGTCGCGCAGGCCCCACAGGACGAGCGCGCCGTAGATGACGTAGACGAAGCCGGAGAAGGCGTAGCCGTTGGCGAAGTTGAGGGGCACGCCGACGAGGTCGACGAGCAGCCAGGCGAACCAGAACTCGACCATGCCGCGGGCCTGCGCGTACATGGCGACCACCGTGCCGACGAAGATGTAGGCGTCCGGCCAGGGGTCCCAGGACAGCTTCGGGTACGCCGTGAACAGCAGCGCCACCGCGACCGTCCCGGCGGCGGCCGCCGCGGCCATCGCCGCGCGCTCGCGCCAGGTGGCGAACCGTACGGCGATGTGGCCGTCCTCGCCCCGGCCCTTGCCGCGCTGCCACTGCCACCAGCCGTAGAGGGCGACGACCATGACGACCGCCTGTTTGCCGGCGCTGCCGGTCAGGTGGCCGAAGAAGGCGCCGAAGAGGATGAGGCCGGCCAGGAACTGCACGGGCCAGGTCCAGATGGAGCGCCGCCAGCCGAGGGCGAGGGCGGCCAGGCCGAAGAGGTTGCCGATCATGTCGGACCAGAGGATGTGCTGGCCGAAGAGGACGAAGGCCTCGGAGTTCAGCGAGTTCACTCGGCTGCCCCCCGCGCGCGGTCGCCCAGCATGCGCTCGACGTACTTGGCGATGACGTCCACCTCGAGGTTGACCGGGTCGCCGGGCTGCTTGTGGCCGAGCGTGGTCAGGTCGAGGGTGGTGGGGATGAGGCTGACGGTGAAGTGGTCGGGGCCGGCGTCGACGACGGTGAGGCTGATGCCGTCGACGGTGATGGAGCCCTTCTCGACCACGTACCGGGTGAGGTCCGCGGGCAGGGAGATCTTCACGATCTCCCAGTGCTCGGACGGCTTGCGCTCCAGGATCTCGCCGGTGCCGTCGACATGCCCCTGCACGATGTGCCCGCCGAGGCGGTCGCCTACCGCCATGGGGCGTTCGAGGTTGACGCGGGATCCGGCCCTGAGGGCACCGAGGCTGGAGCGGTTCAGCGTCTCGGCCATGACGTCGGCGGTGAACTCGTCGCCTTCGTGGTCGACCACCGTGAGGCAGACGCCGTTGACGGCGATGGAGTCGCCGTGTTTCGCGCCCTGGGTGACGACGGGGCCCCGCAGGCGGAAGCGACAGGCGTCGTCGAGGGTCTCGACGGCGGTGACCTCGCCCAGCTCTTCGACGATTCCGGTGAACACTTCCCGGGTCCTCCTGCCTCTTCGGGCACGGACTCCGGGGCTGTCGATGACGACAGAGGAAACGAACGGGAACACCGGGGACGACGCCGGACGGAGTCCGCCCTCAGGACGGACCGCTCGGGCGGCGCGCACGGATGCCCGCTCGCCGCGCACTGCCTCCCATCCGGACTTTAACCGTCGGTCCAGGAATTTCACCTGGTCAACCGGCCGCTGGAGGCGACCGGGTCGCGGACTGTAACCGCCGGTTCGGACTTTCACCGACCCCGGAGTGCGCTGCTACTGGTACACGGCCAGTGTGCCACGCCTGATCGGGGTCCAGACGGGCGAGTGGTGTGGGGTGCCTCACAGAACGTGGCACCTCCCTTCCCGAGCGCGACGGCGCGCCAACTCCCGCGCCCGGCCGGGGACTCGGCTTTGGTACGCACCTATTGACGCTTTGGTCTAGTCCTTTCTAGGGTCAGCGCCAGGGTCGGCACTTCCCACCCCCACGGACCGGCCCGGCGGCGGTGACGACGGCCCTTGCCCGCCGTCGGGCCTCCCAAGCGCCGGAGGCGCGGCGTGCCCGTCCGCCGCGGGCGCTACCAGCGCGGGGCCGTCTGCCCGCGCGTGAACAGCTCGTCCTGCGCGCGGTCCCGCGCCGTCAGCAGCGCGCCGCGCAGGACCGCGCCGCCGCCCAGGGTGGTGGGCCGCACCTCGGTGGGCAGCGGGGTCATCCGGGCCAGGCGCTCGCGCACCCGCGCGGCGAGCTCCGCGCCACCGGCCTGCCCGACCTCACCCCCGAGCACGACGCACCCGGGGTCGAGGATCGCGACGACCGAGGCGACCCCGACGGCCAGCCGGTCGGCGAGGGCGTCCAGGAACCGGGCGGCGGGCGCGGTGTCCCGAGCCGCCGCGTCCCGGACCAGTCCGACCGCCGCCCGCAGCACTTCCCCCGCCGACGGCCGCCGAGCGGCGGCCGTCGGCACACCGCAGCGCCCGGCGAGGTCCACCACCGCCGCCGCCGAGGCCAGGGAGTGGAAGCCGCCCTCGCAGTCGGTGGCGGTCGGCAGGGCCGCGGTGCCCGGCACGGGGAGGAAGCCGATCTCGCCGGTGCCGCCGGAGGCACCGCGGCGCAGCGCGCCGTCGAGGACCACCGCCGCTCCCGTGCCGTGGCCCAGCCACAGCAGGACGAACGTGTCGCGGTCCCGGGCGGCGCCGTCGCGCTGCTCGGCCACGGCCGCGAGGTTGGTCTCGTTCTCCACGCTCACCCGCGCCTCGGGCAGCCGCTCCTGGAGGGCGGCGACCAGCCGGCGGTGCCACTCCGGCAGTCCCGAGGAGTCGCGCAGTTCGCCGCTGGCCGGGTCGATCAGCCCGGGCGCCCCGATGCCGACGGTGTGCAGCCGGTCCGCCCCGGCCTCCTTGACCGCGCGCTCGACCAGCGCGACCGCCTGCTCCACGGCGGGTCCCGTGCCCATGCCCCCGTCGATCGGCACCGACGCCTCGGCCAGCACCCGCCCCACCAGGTCGGCGACGGCCACGGCCACGCCCTCGGTGCGCACGTCCAGCGCGGCGAGGTGCGCCCGGTCGGCGACGATGCCGTACACCTTGGCGTTGGGTCCGCGCCGCTGTTCGCCCGCCTCGCCGACGACGGCGATCAGGCCGGCGCCGGTGAGCCGCTCGACGAGGTCGGCGACGGTCGGCCGGGACAGTCCGGTCAGCTGCTTCAACTGCCCTGCCGTCAACGGGCCCTCCTGCTGGAGCAGACGCAGGGCGAGCCGGTCGTTGATGGCCCGGGCGGTGCTCGGGGATGCGGGCATGCCGGGATCCTTCCAGATCGCCGGACCGCTCGGCCGCGACCCGACGGAGACCCTCTTATTATCAGGCAGGGTTCCTGATAGTTTACGGCCGAACGACGTGGTGCACACGGACGAGCAGGAGGGGGACCGCAGAATGGGCAACGTGGTCGACGCACAGCGCGAGGTGAAGCGGTCGCGGTACGCCGTGGCCGCCGTCTTCGCGGTGCACGGCGCCGTGACCGGCTCGTTCGCCACCCGGGTCCCCTGGATCCAGGACCACGCCGGGGTGAGCGCCGGTCAGCTGGGCATCGCCCTGGCCTTCCCCGCGCTCGGCGCCTCGATCGCGATGCCGCTGGCCGGCAGCGTCAGCCACCGCTTCGGCGCCCGCAACGCGCTGCGCGGGCTGATCGCCCTGTGGACGCTGTCGCTGGTGCTGCCGGCCCTCGCGCCGAACCTGCTCACGCTCTGCCTGGCGCTGTTCGTGTACGGCGCCACGGCGGGCATGGCGGACGTGGCGATGAACGCGCTGGGCGTCGAGGTCGAGAACCGCCTGGACCGGTCGATCATGTCCGGGCTGCACGGCATGTGGAGCGCGGGCGCGCTGGTCGGCTCGGCGGCCGGCACGCTCGCCGCGCACCTCGGCTCGGACGCCCGGCTGCACCACGTCCTGGCCGCCGCGGTCCTCACCGTGGCCGGTGTCCTGTCCTGCCAGTGGGTGCTCGACCTGCAGCCCGCCGAGGACGAGGAGCCGCCGCCCCGGTTCGCGCTGCCGCCCCGCTCGGCGCTGCTCATCGGCGCGATCGGGTTCTGCGCGGTGTTCGCGGAGGGCGCGAGCCTGGACTGGTCGGCGGTGTACCTGCGCGAGCAGTTGCAGACCTCGGCCGGTCTCGCGGCGGCCTGCACGACGGGCTTCACGCTCACCATGGCCGTCGCCCGGATCGCCGGCGACAAGGTCGTGGACCGCTTCGGCGCCGTGCGGACCGTTCGGGCGAGCGGGGTGTTCGCCGTCCTCGGCGGGCTGCTGATCGTCCTCGCCGAGCATCCGGCGGTGGCGATGGCGGGGTTCGCGCTGATGGGGCTGGGCATCGCCGTCGTGGTGCCGCTGTGCTTCGCGGCGGCGGGCCGCAGCGGCGCCAACCCGAGCCTGGCCATCGCCGGCGTCGCGACCATCACCTACACCTCGGGCCTGGTCGCGCCGAGCGCGATCGGGATGCTGGCCCAGGCGACCAGCCTGATGGTGTCGTTCTGCCTGGTGACGGTGCTCTCCGGCGGCCTGGTCGTCTTCGCCCGGGTGCTGCGCCCGGGCGACCGGGTGAAGATCAGCCGGCCGGACGCAGCAGTTCCCGGCCCACGGCCCTGAACTCCTCGCTCCAGGGGGCGGGGCGCAGCGTGGCGGCGTCCAGCCGGACCAGGACCCGGGTGCCGCGGGCGTAGGTGGTGGCACCGTCCGCCGAGCAGAAGCGGAAGCCGTAGGTGAGGCCGGTCGTGCCGAGGCGCTCCAGCCAGAGGTGCACGGCGTAGGGGCCGGGCCGGGTCACCGGAGCCTCGTACGTGATCGTCAGCTCCTTCACCGCGTTGCAGGCGTCGCCGGCGGCCGCCCAGTCGCCCTCGAAGCGGATGCCCCGCTCCTGCCACAGTTCGGCCCAGGCCCGCTCCACCATGAGCGGGTAGCGGGCGTTGTGCAGCAGGCCCAGCGCGTCCAGGTCGTCGAAGTGGACGGTCACGGGGACCAGCCGGCCGTGGGACAGGGCGGGACTGGTCAGGGCTTCGGCGGTCACGGGCGGGGGCTCCTGGGCGTACGGATCGGTGGTCACTACAGCGACCGCCATCCTAAGCGTCCGCTCATGTGTACGGAGCATGCCCCGGCAGCCCGGACAATGGTCCGGACTCAGCTGCCCGCACGACGAAAGCGACACCCCCATGGATCTCGGCGTCCGCTGGAAACTGCACGGCGACGGACGCGTCCCGGCCCCCGGTGCGGTGGTCCGGCCCGATGAGCGGCTCTCCTGGCCCCGCACGGCCGGACTCGGCGCCCAGCACGTGGTGGCCATGTTCGGGGCGTCCTTCGTGGCGCCGGTCCTGATGGGCCTCGACCCCAACCTGGCGATCATGATGTCGGGCGTCGCGACGGTGGTGTTCCTGCTGGCCACGCGCGGCCGGGTGCCGAGCTACCTGGGCTGCTCGCTGTCCTTCGTCGGGGTGGCGGCGGTGATCCGCGCGCAGGGCGGCAGCAGCGCCACCGTCACCGGCGCGGTCTTCGTGGTGGGCGCCGCGCTGTTCCTGGTGGGACTCGCCGTGCGGCGGTTCGGGGCGCGGATCATCCACGCCGCTATGCCGCCGATCGTGACCGGCGCGGTGGTGATGCTGATCGGCTTCAACCTGGCCCCGGTGACGGCCTCGACCTACTGGCCGCAGGACCAGTGGACAGCCCTGCTGGTGATGCTGTTCACCGGGCTGGCGGTGGTCTGCCTGCGCGGTTTCTGGTCCCGGATCGCGATCTTCCTCGGCCTGGTCTTCGGGTACGGCGTCTCCTGGGTCTTCGACCTGGTCTTCGGGAAGATCCACTCCGCGGACGGCAGCGGCAAGGTCACCGACCACTGGCGTCTCGACCTCTCCGGCGTGGGCCGGGCCGACTGGATCGGGCTGCCGACGCTGCACGGCCCGTCCTTCGAGTGGTCGGCGATCCTGGTCGCCCTGCCGGTCGTCATCGCGCTGGTCGCGGAGAACGCCGGGCACGTGAAGGCGGTCGGCGAGATGACCGGCGACTCGCTGGACGACAAGCTCGGCACGGCGATCGCGGCCGACGGCGTCGGCTCGATGCTGTCCACCGCGGTCGGCGGCCCGCCCAACACCACGTACTCCGAGAACATCGGCGTGATGGCCGCGACCCGCGTCTACTCCACGGCCGCCTACTGGGCCGCCGCCGGCTTCGCCCTGCTCTTCGGCCTCTGTCCGAAGTTCGGCGCGGTCGTCGCGGCCATCCCCGGCGGGGTGCTCGGCGGCATCACCGTCATCCTGTACGGCATGATCGGCCTGCTCGGCGCGCAGATCTGGATCAACGCCGAGGTGGACCTGCGCAATCCGCTGAACCTGGTCCCGGCGGCGGCGGGCATCATCATCGGCGTCGGCAACGTGTCCATGGAGATCACGGACACCTTCTCGCTGAGCGGCATCGCGCTCGGCACGGTGGTCGTCATCACCGGCTACCACGCGCTGCGGGCCTTCGCCCCGCCCCACCTGAAGACGCAGACGCCGCTGCTGGACGAGGGCACCTCGTCCTACGACGACGCCAAGTCGTAGGCGTAGGACGCGGTGAACGTCCCGGGCCTGCCCCTGCAGCCGTCCGACTCCCCCGGCAGCTTGACCCACAGATAGGCGTCGATCCGGGGTTCGCCGGTGGTCAGGGTCGGGGTGCGGCCGAGGCTGCGGCCCGCCGGGTCGCACCACTCGCCGTCGGCCGGGGCGCCGTTGCCGTTGCGGCTGGTGTCGATGACGGCGCCGAGGCTCGCCGGGCCGCCGAGTGCCTCCAGGACCCGCCGGTCGTGGGCGATCTCGTCGGCGGTGGTGTGGAAGTTGGAGACGTTGCTGAAGATCCCGTCCGAGGACGCGGGCGAGGCGGCACCGGCCTGGCGCAGCCAGGCGGCCTGCTTGCCCGGTGCGTTCCAGCCCGAGTGCCCGGCGTCGAAGTAGACGCGGGCCCGGGGGTTGGCGTCCTTCAGGACCCGTCCGGCCCGGGCCAGGGAGGCGAAGCGGTCGGCGCGCTCACCGGCGGAGAGGCACTCGGCCTGGGCGACCGAGTCCGGCTCCAGGACGACGATGACCTCGCCGGAGCCCAGCCCGTCGGCGAACCGGTCGATCCAGGCGTCGTAGGCGTCCAGGTCGGGCGCCCCGCCCTGGGAGTGGCCGCCGCAGTCCCGGCCGGGGATGGCGTACGGCACGAGGACGGGCACCCGGCCCTGGGCGGCCCCGCCCGAGGTGACGGCGGCGACCCGGGCGGTGACGGTGTCCGGGGCGTACTCGGCGAACCAGACCGCGGCCGGCTGCTCGGCGATGCGGGACGCGATGACCGCGTGGCGGGGGTCGCCGGAGTGGGTGCGCACCCAGTCGAGCACCTGGGAGTCGGGGTGGCGGTAGAGGCGGCCGGCCGCCGGGGCGCCGCGCTGGTGCCGCACGGCCCTGCTCCTCGACGGGGACGGCGAGGGCGAGGGCGAGGGACGCACGCTCGCGGACGCGGAGGCCGAGGACGCAGCCGCGGACGGGGACGGCGACGGCACCGCGGGCAGGGGCGCCAGGCGCGGGGAGGCGGTCACCTCGGCGGTCCTGGCCCGGTCGGAGCCGCGCCGACCGCCGTCGAACGCGGCGAGCGTCCCGGCGACCGCGCCCGCCACGACCACGACGGCGGCCGCCGCGACCATGGCGCCGCGCCGGGCGGCACGTCGGCGCGCGGCCCTGCGGGCGGCCAGGCGCTGGGCACGCGAGCCTGACACGGTGCTGCTCCCCCTCCCCCTGCGGCGGGCGGTGTTCCCCCGTTCCGGGGAAGCGCCGGGCCCGCCGGTACTTCCGCCAGCCTAGAGCTGGGACTCTGCCCGCATGCCGCGATGCGAACAAGTCCCCCCGGCCGTGGACACCCCCGTCGACGGAGTCGTCCGCCGTATGCGCGCCCTCGACGCGGCCCTGCATCCGCGCGACGGCGTGGCGGTCTTCAACCGCGTCTACCTCGCCGTGACGGAGACGGTGGACCGGTACGTCGACACCGGGTGGTTCGCGGACCCGTACGCCGCGATCACGCTGGACGTCCGGTTCGCGCGGCGGTACCTGGACGCGGTCGACGCGGCGGCCCGGGACCGGCGCGCACCGGCCTGCTGGCGGCCGCTGTTCCAGTTCCGCCGCCATCCCGGGGTACGCCCGCTGCAGTTCGCGCTGGCGGGCATCAACGCGCACATCGGCCACGACCTCGCGCTGGCCGTCGTGGACACCTGCCGTACGCTCGACTGCGCTCCGGCCGAGCTGGAGGACGAGTTCGACACCGTGGGCGATCTCCTCGTGTCGCTGGAGGAGCGCATCCGCGAAGATCTGATGCCGGGCCCCGACCTCCTGCAGATCGCCGACCCGCTGACCCACCTGCTCGGCTCCTGGAGCCTGGAGCGGGCCCGGGACGCGGCCTGGACGGCGGCCCGGGCCCTGTGGGCCCTGCGCGGACTCCCCGACCTCGCCGGGGAGTTCACCGAACGCCTGGACACGGCGGTGGGCCTGGCGGGGCGCATGCTGCTCACGCCCCTGGCCGAACCGCCGCTCCGGGTCTAGGT
>NZ_JAPSKN010000025.1:0-15960 GCF_031181705.1 Streptomyces sp. | reverse complement strand
CCTAGTCCTCCGGCAGTTCGACGGGTGCGATCTCGTCGTACACGTCGCCCGGCCCCGGGTTGGTCGGGTCGGTCGTGCCGCCGAGGTGGTGCATGACGCCCCAGACCGCGTTGAGGGCGGTCTGGACCGCGCCCTCGGCCCAGCCGGCCGTCCAGGAGATGTCGTCGCCGGCGAGGAAGATGCCGCGCTTGTCCGCGGGCAGCCGGTCCTGCATGAAGTGCGTGAACAGGCGCCGCTGGTAACGGTAGTGGCCGGGCAGGTTGGCCTTGAACGCGCCCATGAAGTAGGGCTCGTTCTCCCAGGAGACGGTGACCGGGTTGCCGATGATGTGCTTGCGGATGTCGACCTTGGGATAGATCTCGCCGAGCGACTTCAGCATGACCTCCATCCGCTCGTTCGCGGACAGCGGCAGCCACTTCAGGCTGTCGTCGCACCAGGTGTAGGAGAGGCAGATGACGGCGGGCTTGTCCGGGCCGTCGTCGAGCAGGTAGGTGCCGCGGGTCATGCGGTCGGTGAGCGTCATCGACATGACGTCACGGCCGGTCTCCTCGTCCTTGTCCAGCCAGAACGGGCGGTCCACCGGCACGAACAGCTTGGAGCTCTCCATGTAGTGGGTGCGCTCGATGGCCGTCCAGTGGTCCATCGGGAAGAGCGACTCGTCGCAGTCGATCTTCGACAGCAGCATCCAGGACTGGGCGGTGAAGATCGCGGCGCGGTAGGTGCGGATGTCGCCGCGGGCGTCGGTCACCGTGATGCGGTTGCCGGCCGTGCGGTGCAGCCGGGTCACCGCGGGGCGGGGCTCGCGGCCCTCGTGCAGGCCCGCGAGCGAGGTGCCGAGCGGCCAGTGGACGATCTTCTGCGGCTCGCGCTCCCACAGGCGCAGCGGCAGCTGCTGGGAGCCGCCGACGATGCCGCGGTGGTGGTCGTCGGCCTCGGTGTAGACGACGCGGAGGATCTCCAGGATGGAGTTGGGGAAGTCGGTGTCCCAGCCGCCCGTGCCGAAGCCGACCTGGCCGAAGATCTCGCGGTGCCGGAAGGACTTGAACGCCTCGGAGTCGCACAGGAAGCCGTAGAAGGTCTGGTTGTCGAGCTTCTCGACGAGCCGGGACCAGATCTCGCGGATGCGCGGGACGTCCCGCTCGCGCAGGGCGCGGTTCATGTCGGAGAAGTCGGCGCCCTCCTCCAGGCACCGGCCCCAGGCCTCGGCGACGTCCCGGTAGACCTGCGGCAGGTCGTCGATGGTCTCGGCGTAGTGCGACTCGCCCTTGAGGTCGACGACGGTCGACGGGGTCGCCTCGGCCAGCGGGTTGGGGAACGGCCGCGTCTCGAGGCCGACGAGGTCGATGTAGTGCTGCAGGGCCGTGGAGGACGGCGGGAAGCGCATCGCGCCCATCTCGGCGGTGAGGGACGCGTCGCAGCCCTCGAAACCGACCGTGCGCAGCCGCCCGCCGATCTGGTCGGCCTCGTAGACGACCGGCTTGAGGCCCATCTTCATCAGCTCGTACGCGGCGACGATGCCGGACAGGCCGCCGCCGATGACCGCGACCTCCGTGCCGTGCTCGGTGGCGGGTATCTGCCCGAGACCGGCCGGGTGGGCGAGGAAGTCGTCGTAGGCGTACGGGAAGTCCGGGCCGAACATGGTGATCGGCGGCTGCTGCGCGTCTGCGTGCTCGACGGCGTTGGGCACGGTGGACGTCATGGGGTACGGACTCCTTGCACAGAAACGAACGGGCGGTTCAGGGGGTTTCAGACGAGCGACCCGTACAGGCCGGGGCGCCGGTCCCGCAGATACGGGTTGTTCTCGCGCGACGCGGCGAGGAAGGCCGGGTCGACGTCGGCCAGGACGAGGTCCTCGCCCCGCCCGGCCCGGGTCCGGGCGATGCCGTCGGGCCCGGCCAGCGTGGACAGGCCCACGAACTCGAACTCGCCCTCCCGGCCCACCCGGTTGACGTACGCGACGTACAGCTGGTTCTCGAAGGCCCGCACCGGGATCATCGACTCGGCGACGAACTGGAACGGGTGCATCTGCGCGGTCGGCACGACCAGCAGGTCGGTGCCGGCCAGGGCGTGGGCGCGGACGTTCTCCGGGAACTCCACGTCGTAGCAGATGAGGATCCCGACACGCAGGCCGGCGATCTCGGCCTGGACGACCTGCTGCTCGCCCGGCGTGAAGTGGTCGCGTTCGAAGCAGCCGAAGAGGTGGGTCTTGCGGTAGTTCGCCAGGCGGGTGCCGTCGGCCGAGATGAGCTGGGCGGAGTTGAACACCGCGTCGCCGGCCCGCTCGGGGTAGCCGTAGGCGATCGCCAGCCCGTGGCTCGTCGCGATCTCGGCGATCGCGTCCGCGCAGTCGCCGTCGGCCGGTTCGGCGAGCCGGGCGATGTCGTCGCCGATCGCGTAGCCGGTCAGGAACATCTCCGGGGTGAGCAGCAGCCCGGCGCCCGCGGCGGCGGCCCGGCCCGCGGCCTCGTCGAGGACCTTGAGGTTCTCGACGGTGGAGCCGGGGCGGCCGGAGCTCTGGAGCAGGGCGGTGCGCATGCGTGTTCCTCACCGGGCGAAGGGTGGCTGGCGGGCCCACGGGGTGGTTGAAGGGGCCACGTAGACGGTACGGGCGGCTGACCAGGGCGGACAAGCAGGAGCCGTTGCGCGCCGGTGAACGGTTCGTTGCGTGCTTGCCTGGGCCGGCGGCGATTCGTTGCGCGACTTCGGGCGTAGCCCGCCGCTCCTCCTGGGAGCCCGGTCCCGGCCGGGACTCCCCGCCGCGCGGCGGAGGCGGGGTCCCGTCCGCACCTGGCCGCGCGGGACAAGGCCGATCCGATGAAGGCCACCGGCACCTTCGAGTTCAGCCGCTACCTGAACGGCGAGGGCGCCCGGGCGGAGGTCGCGGTCGACTGCCTGGTGACGGGCGGCGGGGACGCCGTCGTCTCGGGCGTCGTCACCGAGTCGGATCTGCCGGGCGCCGAGGGCGAGCGGGTCGGGGTCACCGTCCACGACCCCGGCCGCCACGACCGGCTCGGCTGGGCCGCCACGGGCGACCCCCGCCGAGAGGGAAGGGCTGCCCAAGTGCGTGAGCTCCGTCCCCTTCGAGAAGGGCGCGAAGGGGACGGGCGACTTCACCGTCGTGCCGTGGCAGCCCGAGCTCTGAGCAGCGCCAGGGCGGTCATCAGGTAGGGCACCGCGAGCACCGCGAAGACGGTGCCGTGGGAGAGGCCGGCACCGAGCAGCGCGTACGCGCCGAACGTGGCGACCGTGGCCAGCTCGGTGGCCAGGCTCGCCACGGAGGTGAGCGTGGCCCGGCGGGACTCGTCGATGCGGTGCTGGAGGCGGACGTCGGCCAGCACCTCCGCCAGCTGGAACCCGGCGAAGGCAAGGCCGACGAGGGCGATACCCGTCAAAGAGCGGGACGCGCCGCCCACGGCCAGGACGAGGGCCGCGCCCGCGAGCAGGGCCGCGAAACCGGTCGTGCCGAGGCGTTCGGCCGGTCCGGCCAGGAGGCTCCCGACGGTGGCGCCCGCCCAGAGCAGCATGATCAGGTAGGGCACCGTCGCCTCCGCGACGCCGATCTCGCGGACCAGCAGCGGGGTGTACTCGTCGAGCGCGCCCCACACCGCGGCCACGGCCGGGACCAGCAGCAGGGCGCCGCGCACCGAGCGGTCCCGGCGGACCTGGGCGAGTCCGGTCCGCAAGGTGGCCGCCCAGCCCTCGCCGCCGGTCTCCGGCCGCACCCGGTGCTCGGGGAACCGGGTCGCGGTCAGGGCGGTCAGCGCACAGGCCAGAAGACTGGCGGCACCGACGGCGGCGTAGCCGCCCTGGGCGAACACGGGTCCCGCGAGGCCGAGGGAGGCCACGGTGCCCGTCAGCCGCGCGGCCCGGGCCCGGCCCATCACGCGCGCGTACCGGCCGGCGGCGCCCAGGTGGTCCAGTTCGTCGTAGACGAGGGCCTCCAGCGCGCCCGAGCCGAGCGCGCCGCCGGCACCCCACAGGACGAAGCCGGCCGCGAAGGCCCCGTACGACGGGACAGCCACCCACAGCGCGAAGCCGGCGGCGGTGAGCAGCGGGCCGATCCACAGCAGCCGGCGGCGCGAGGCGGTGTCGGCCCAGGCGCCGGAGGGCACTTCGAGCAGCACGCCGGTGACCGACCACAGGGCGAACAGGGAGGAGATCTGCCAGAGCGACAGGCCGGTGTCGGCGAACAGCAGCGCGTACACCGGGTAGAGCAGGACGAAGTCGTCGAGGAACGCGTAGCCGTACAGCGTGGTCGTCAGCCGCCGGACGCCGGTGGCGGGCACGCGTGCGGGTGAGAGTGTCATGGGGCCTTCCCGTCAGGACCGATCGGACGCCGGAGGTACGGCGGCCGGGGCGGTCCCCGGGAGGCACGGCGGGTGGATCAATGTCGCCAGGTCATGACACCGATGCTAGGCGCCGGCCGGCGGATCGGCCCCCGCTTTACGTGGGCGATCCCGACGAGAAGCGCCGCAGCAGCGGCGACAGGACGAGCACGGACTTGGTCCGCTCGACGAACGGCTCCCCGGCGATGCGCTCCAGCACCCGTTCGAAGTGCCGCATGTCGGAGGCGAAGACCTGGGCGATCGCGTCCGCGTCCCCGGTGACGGTGGAGGCGGCCACGACCTCCTGGTAGCGCTCCAGGCCGCGCTGGATGGTCTCCGGGGAGGTGTTGCCGCGGCAGTAGATCTCGACGAACCCCTCGGTCTCCCAGCCGAGGGCGCCCGGGTCCACGCGTACGGTGAAGCCGGTGATCGCCCCGGTGGCCCGCAGCCGGTCCACGCGCCGTTTGACGGCGGGCGCCGACAGGCCGACGAGTTGGCCGATGTCGGCGTAGGAGCGGCGGGCGTCCTCGGCGAGGGCGTGCACGATGCGTTCGTCGAGATCGTTCAGCACTGTGGGTCGTTCACTTCTCGGATGGTGCCAGTCGGGAACGGCGGTAGCCGTACACGAAGTAGAACACGAGCCCGGCGGCCATCCAGACACCGAAGACGACCCAGGTGACGGCCGACAGGCTGCCCATCATCCAGACGCAGAAGGCGAAGCCCAGCGCGGGCAGGACCGGGGAGAGCGGCACGCGGAAGGTGCGCGGCATGTCCGGCTTGGTCCGGCGCAGCACCACGACGGCCACGTTGACCAGGGCGAAGGCGAACAGGGTGCCGATGCTGGTGGCGTCGGCGAGCTGCCCGAGCGGGATCGCGGCGGCCAGCACACCGCAGAACAGGGAGACGATCAGGGTGTTGGCGCGGGGCGTGCCGGTCCTGGGGTTGACCCTGGCGAACACCTTGGGCACGAGCCCGTCGCGGGACATGGCGAACAGGATGCGGGTCTGGCCGTAGAGGACGGTCAGGACGACGCTCGCGATGGCGATGACGGCGCAGAACGCCAGCAGCGTGCCCCAGAAGGTCTGCCCGGTGACCTCGCGCATGATCTGGGCGAGGGCGGCCTCGGAGTCGGTGAAGTTCCGCCAGGGCTTGGCACCGACGGCGACGGCGGCGACCAGGACGTACAGCGCGGTGACGATGACCAGCGACAGCATGATCGCGCGGGGCAGGTCGCGCTGGGCGTCCTTGGCCTCCTCGCCGGCGGTGGAGGCGGCGTCGAAGCCGATGTAGGAGAAGAACAGCGTGGCACCGGCGGCGCTGACCCCGGCCATGCCGAGCGGCATGAAGTTCTCGTAGTTGCCGGAGCGGAAGCCCTGGACGCCGATGGCGCAGAACAGCACCAGGGCGCCGATCTTCACGGCGACCATGATCGTGTTGGCGCGGGCGGACTCACGGGCGCCGCCCAGCAGGAACGCCATGGCGAGCAGGACGACGATCAGCGCGGGCAGGTTGAACACGCCGCCGTCACCGGGCGGGGCGGACAGGGCGGCCGGGATGGTGACGCCTATGGTCCCGTCGAGCAGTTCGTTGAGGTACTCGCCCCAGCCGACCGCGACGGCGGCGACGGACACGCCGTACTCCAGGACCAGGCACCAGCCGCAGATCCAGGCGATCAGCTCACCCATCGTTGCGTACGCATACGAGTAGGAGGAGCCGGAGACCGGGATGGTGCCGGCCAGTTCGGCGTAGGACAGGGCCGAGAACAGGGCGGTCAGACCGGCGATGACGAAGGAGAGCGTGACGGCCGGGCCCGCCTTCGGGACGGCCTCGCCGAGGACCACGAAGATGCCGGTGCCGAGGGTGGCGCCGATGCTGATCATGGTGAGCTGCCACAGCCCGAGGGTGCGCCGCAGCGACCCTCCCTCGCCCTGGCCACCCTCGGCGACCAGGCGTTCCACGGGCTTGCGGCGCATGAGGCGAGCAGCGACGCCCGGGGACGGCGGGGCGGCCTGGCTTCTGCTGTGCGGGGGTGCGCCTTGGTCGAGCACGCGCTGACTCCTTCGTCGCTGCCGGTCTCGTGCAGCGGGGACCGGCGGCGACCCGCCCGACAGCCGGGACCCACCGAGCGGGGTCCCCGCCACGCCACGTACGAGGCGACAGCCTACGAGCAGGGGCGTTGCCCGTGTAATGCAGCAACCTTGCGCATGCCCGCAAGATCATTGCGTTCCTCGCGGCGGGCCGGAGGTTCGTTGCACGGCTGTTTTCGTCCGTTGCACACGGCTTGCTCGGGGCCGCGCTTTCACGAGGAACGTGAGGTCTCGGCGCATTCGGGCGTGACGCCCGCGTGGTCCCGGTACGACCAGCGGCCGAGGCGGGGCGGGGCGGGCCGACAGCCGAGCCGGGTGTCCGGCGCGGCGGCGCGCGGGGTGTCTCGTCGGCGACGCCGAGCCCGATGGCCGTGCGGCCCCGCACACGGACCCGTTCCCCGGCCGCCGCGCCGGGGGCCGTACGCCCAGCGCGCTGATCCGGGCACGCCGCGGCCGCCCCAGCGCAGCTCGGCAGTCGGGGATCTCCATGGCGTACGGCGGTAGGGCGTGAGCACGCGCGAAGGCCCCCGGCTTTCTCGTCGGGGGCCTTCGCGCGGGGTGCGGGCCGGTCAGTTCCAGCTGGCGTGCAGCGGCTTGCCCTCGGCGTAGCCCGCGGCGCTCTGGATGCCGACGATGGCCTTCTCGGCGAACTCCTCCAGGGAGGCGGCACCGGCGTAGGTGCAGGAGGAGCGCACGCCCGCGATGATCGAGTCGATGAGGTCCTCCACGCCGGGGCGGGCCGGGTCGAGGAACATGCGGGAGGTGGAGATGCCCTCCTCGAACAGCGCCTTGCGCGCCCGGTCGTACGCCGACTCCTCGGAGGTGCGGTTGCGCACGGCACGGGCGGAGGCCATGCCGAAGGACTCCTTGTAGGCACGGCCCTGGGCGTCGTGCTGGAGGTCGCCCGGGGACTCGTAGGTGCCGGCGAACCAGGAGCCGATCATCACGTTGGACGCGCCGGCGGCGAGCGCCATGGCCACGTCGCGGGGGTGGCGGACGCCGCCGTCGGCCCACACGTGCTTGCCGTACTTCCGCGCCTCGGCTGCGCACTCCAGTACGGCGGAGAACTGCGGCCGGCCGACGCCGGTCATCATGCGCGTGGTGCACATGGCACCGGGTCCGACGCCGACCTTGACGATGTCCGCTCCGGCCTCGATGAGGTCGCGCACACCCGCGGCGGCCACCACGTTGCCCGCGACGATCGGCACCTGCGGGTCGAGGTCGCGCACCAGCTTCAGGGCGCTGATCATCGACTCCTGGTGGCCGTGCGCGGTGTCGATGACGAGCGCGTCGACGCCCGCGGCCAGCAGCTGCTCGGCCTTGCCGGCGACGTCGCCGTTGATGCCGACTGCGGCGGCGACGCGCAGGCGGCCCCGGGCGTCGGTGGCCGGCGTGTACAGCGTGGCCCGCAGGGCGCCCTTGCGGGTGAGGATGCCGGCGAGCGTGCCGTCCTTGTGCACGGCCGGGGCGTAGCGGCGGTTGGCGTGGTCGAGGGTGTCGAAGGCCTCGCCCGGGTCCATGTCCGCGTCGATGAGCAGCAGGTCCCGGGACATGACCTCGGCCAGCTGCGTGAAGCGGTCCACCCCGGACAGGTCCGTGTCGGTGACCACGCCGACCGGCTTGTGGTGCTCGTCGACGACGACGCCGGCGTTGTGCGCCCGCTTGGGCAGCAGCGACAGGGCGTCGGCGACGGTCTGGTGCGGGGACAGGATGATCGGGGTGTCCAGCACCAGATGGCGGCTCTTCACCCAGGAGACCACCTCGGTGACCACGTCGATCGGGATGTCCTGCGGTATCACCACCAGGCCACCGCGGCGGGCCACGGTCTCGGCCATGCGGCGCCCGGCGATGGCGGTCATGTTCGCGACGACGAGCGGGATGGTGGTGCCCGTGCCGTCCGGGGAGCTGAGGTCGACGGCCTGCCGGGAGCCCACCGAGGAGCGGCTCGGCACCATGAAGACGTCGTCGTACGTCAGGTCGTACCCGGGCTGGATGTCATTGAGGAAACGCACGTGCTGCACATCCCAGTCGTTCAGAGGTGACCCCCCGACCGGCCGGCCAGGGGGAAAGAGCACGTACTTCATTGTCCCATGCCGGGCGCGCGAACGGCCCCCGGCGGATCGTCCAGGCCGGTCAGGGGCCGTTCGGAGGTTTCTCCGAGCGGGGCGGGTCAGGAGCCGAGGGTCACGAAGAGGCCCGGGCCCCGGTCCGTCGCCTCGGCGAAGACCTCCTCGGCGACCTGCCACTCCTCGGGCCGCGCCTCGGCGTAACCCCGCCAGCCCGTCACGACGACCAGCAGCCCTCGCTCCCCGGCCCCCTCGGGCCACAGAGAGGGGTCGGACAGGCAGTCGGCGAGGGCGTCCCAGTTGCGGCCGAACCACTCGGGCAGGGACAGGTCACGGGCGCAGCGGTCCATCAGGCCCGCCTTGTCCGTGACCCCGTCGAGGTCCAGGACGAGGACGATCCGGCCGGCCGGATCGTCCGGCACCCCGTGCGCCTGGCCCGCCATCCGTCAGGCTCCGTCCGGGTCGGCCCGGTTGAGCGCGGGCCTGGGCGCCGGTCCCGCCGTCATGAGGTAGTCCGCGGCCGACGTGTCCGTCACCAGGCTGGTGACGAGCCCGGAGCGCAGCACCGCGTCGATCGCCGGTCCCTTGCGCTGCCCGCCCGCGATCGCGACGACCTCGGGGATGCGGCGCAGCTGGTCGGCCTTGACCGTGATGCACCGCTCGCCCAGGTCCCGGCCCACGCGGCGGCCCTCGGAGTCGAAGAGGTGCGCGGACATCTCGGCGGCGACACCGAGGGAGGCGTAGTGCCCCCGCTCCTCGTCGCTGAGCATGTCGTGCACCGTGGAGATGCCCGGCTCCCAGGAACCGATGGAGACGCAGGCGACGGTGACCTTGTCGAAGTGCTCGAAGGCCCGGGCGATGCCCGTCTGGTTGCGCAGCGCCGTGGCCGTCGCGGCGTCGGGCAGCAGCATGGGCGCGTAGATGGGGTGGGCGTCCCCGCCGGAGACCTGGGCGGCGCGGCGCACGGCCTCGACCGAGCCGCGCTCGGCGGTCCCGGCGTCGTACACGCCCGTCAGCTGCACCACCGTGCAGGGCGGCAGCCGGTCGAGCGCCGCCGCCATGTGGATGGTGGAGCGGCCCCAGGCCAGGCCCAGCACGTCACCCTCGTTGACCAGTTCGCCGAGCAGGTCGGCGGCCACTTCTCCCAGGTTCTCCGGGTCGGGCGTCTCCTCGGCCTCGGCCGGCGACTCGACCACGACGGCGTGCCTGAGGCCGTACCGGGCGCGGAGCGCGTCCGAGCGGTCGGCGTCCAGTTCCGCAGGCACCCGGATCTCGATTCGTACGAGGTCCCGTTCGAGGGCGGTCTCCAGGACCCGGGCCACCTTGAAGCGGCTGACGCCGAACTCCTCCGCGATCTGGATCTTGGACTTGCCCTCGAGGTAGAAGCGGCGGGCCATGGCCGCCGCCTGCACCAGCTCAGCGGGTCCCATCCGCATGGCTGACCGGCCCGCCGACATACCCGACACGGCGATCTCCTCACTGCTGTTCACACTCTGGATTCGCCGTTCATCCTTGCAGATCCGGCGCGGATGATCAGCCCTGATGAGAGCCGTTCACTTTGCTGTGGCTCAGTGGTCGCAGGCCCAGGAGGCCTTCGCCGTGGTCGCCTCGGCCTGCGTGCGCAGTGCACGTACCGCCTCTGCCGGGTCGTTTGCCCCGTAGACCGCCGATCCGGCCACGAAGACATCGGCTCCGGCGTCGGCGCAGCGCTCGATGGTGGAGGCGGAGACTCCGCCGTCGACCTGGAGCCAGAGCTCCAGTCCGTGCTTGCTGATCAACTCGCGGGTGCGGCGAATCTTCGGAAGCATGATGTCGAGGAAGGCCTGCCCCCCGAAGCCCGGTTCGACCGTCATGATCAGCAGCATGTCGAGCTCGGGGAGCAGGTCCTCGTACGGCTCGACGGGGGTCGCGGGCTTCAGCGCCATGGAGGCACGGGCGCCCTTGGCCCGGATCTCCCGCGCGAGCCGGACCGGGGCGGCGGCGGCCTCGACGTGGAAGGTGACGGAACCGGCCCCCGCTTCCACGTACTGGGGCGCCCAGCGATCGGGGGCCTCGATCATCAGATGGCAGTCCAGCGGGGTGTCCGTCGCACGGGCGAGCGACTCAACGACCGGCACGCCGAGCGTGAGGTTCGGGACGAAATGGTTGTCCATGACGTCGACGTGGAGCCAGTCGGCTCCCTGCACGGCCTTCGCCTCGTCCGCGAGGCGGGCGAAGTCGGCGGACAGGATGCTGGGGTTGATCTGCACGGCCATGTCCTAAGACTGCCATGCCCCGCGGGGGTTGTGGGCATCGGTCCCGGGTCGCACAGGGGGTTGCCATGAAACAGGGCGTCGCGCACCTCGTCTGCGGGCGGCGGGCCAAGTGGCTGGTGCTCGTGCTGTGGCTGGTGGTCCTGTTCGTGGCCGCGCCGTTCGCCATGAAGCTCGCCGACGCCCAGGACAACGACGCGGCGTCGTGGCTGCCGGGCTCCGCCGAGTCGACGCAGGTGCTTCAGGCGTCCGAGGACTTCCGGCCGGAGCAGATCCCGGCGATCGTGATCTACGCGCGCGACGGCGGGCTCACGGCGCAGGACCGGGCGGCGATCGCCGAGGACGTCCGGCAGCTGAAGCAGCTGCGCGACCACGGCGTCATGGGCGAGCGGACGCGGGGCCCGGTCTTCGACCGGCAGGCCGATCCGCGCGCGGCGCAGGTCTTCGTGCCGATCACGATGGACGAGAAGGGCTGGGAGCGGATCTCCCCGGCCGTCGACTCCATCCGGGACGACGTCGGTGAGGGCGGCGGCGGACTGGCCGTGCACATCACGGGCCCGGGCGGCACCTCCGCGGACTTCGCGGAGGCCTTCGAGGGCATCGACTCGACGCTGCTGTTCTCGGCGATGGTGGTCGTCGTCGTCATGCTGCTCATCACCTACCGCAGCCTGACGCTGCTGCTGGTGCCCCTGATCGCGGTGGTGTGCGCGCTGTTCGCCTCCCAGGCGCTGATCTACCTGCTCGCCGAGCACGCGGGCCTGACCGTCAACGGGCAGAGCGCCGGCATCCTCACCGTGCTCGTCTTCGGCGCGGGCACGGACTACGCCCTGCTGCTGGTCGCCCGCTACCGGGAAGAGCTGCGCCGGCACGAGGACCGGCACGAGGCGATGGCCCTGGCCCTGCACCGCGCCGGCCCGGCCGTGCTGGCCTCCGGCGCGACGGTCGTGCTGAGCATGCTGGTGCTGCTGGCCGCCGAGATGAACTCGACCAGGGGCCTGGGCCCGGTCGCCGCGATCGGTGTCGCCGTCGCCCTGCTGGCGATGATGAGCCTGTTCCCGGCGCTGCTGGTGGTCGTCGGCCGGTGGATCTTCTGGCCGGTGATCCCGCACCACGGCGCCCCCGACCCGACCGAACACGGCATCTGGGCGCGCACCGGCCGCCGGATCACCCGCCGCCCCCGCATGATCTGGACCGTGACGGCCCTGGCCCTGGCGGTGTGCTCGCTGGGCCTGATCCAGCTGCGCGCGGAGGGGATCGGCAACGCCGACGCCTTCACCGGGAAGCCGGACTCGATCACCGGCCAGGAGGTCTCGGCACGCTACTTCCCGGCGGGCAGTGGTGATCCGCTGGTGATCATCAGCAACCAGGCACAGGCCGTGCAGGTGGGCCGCGCGGTCGCCGCGACACCGGGGGTGGTCCCCCAGTCCCTCGGCCTGCCGCCCGGCACGAAACCGGCCTTCGAGGGCAGGGTCCTGTTCGAGGCCACCATGACCGGCCCGGCCGACAGCGAGGCCGCCCAGCAGACGGTGGAGCGGGTCCGGGACGCCGTGCACGCGGTGCCGGACGCCGACGCCCAGGTGGGCGGCGGTACGGCGGCCCTGCTCGACATGGACCGGGCGACCACCCACGACAACGTCCTGATCATCCCGCTGGTGCTGCTCGTCGTGCTGCTGATCCTGTGCGCCTTGCTGCGCGCACTGATCGCCCCGCTGCTGCTGATCGGGACGGTGATCCTGTCGTTCGCGGCGGCGCTCGGCATCAGCGCGCTCGCGTTCCGGTACGTCTTCGACTACGCGGGCGAGGCGACCGACTTCCCGCTGTTCGTCTTCGTCTTCCTGGTGGCGCTCGGCATCGACTACAACATCTTCCTGACCACCCGCATCCGCGAGGAGGCGGCCCGGCAGGGCACGAGAGCGGGCGTGGTCACCGGCCTGGCCGCCACCGGGGCGGTCATCACCTCGGCCGGACTGGTCCTGGCCGGCACCTTCGCCGCCCTCGGCACGCTGCCGATGGTCGGCTTCGCGGAGATCGGCTTCGCCGTCGCCCTCGGCGTCCTCATCGACACCTTCGTCGTGCGCTCGGTCCTGGTGACGTCCCTGTTCCTGGACGTGGGCCCGAGGGTGTGGTGGCCGCACCGGCTGGCCCGGCAGGACGGGGGTGCGGCGGCGGCCCGGGAGAGCGGCGGGGCGGGGGTCAGCCGGTCCGGCGGATGAGCGCCAGGTACATCGCGTCGGTCCCGTGCAGATGCGGCCACAGCTGCACGTCGGGCCCGTCACCCAGGTCGGGCACGCCGGGCAGCAGGGGCCGGGCGTCGAGGAGATCGGTCCCCGGGTGCTGCTTGAGGACGTCCGCGACGACGGCCCGGGTCTCGGCCAGGTGCGGCGAGCAGGTCGCGTAGCCCACGACACCGCCGACCCGCACGGACTCCAGGGCGGTGCGCAGCAGCCCGCGCTGCAGCGGCGCGAAGCCCTCCAAATCCTGCGGACGGCGCCGCCAGCGCGCCTCGGGGCGGCGGCGCAGGGCACCGAGGCCGGTGCACGGCACGTCGACCAGGACCCGGTCGAAGCTGCCGGGCCGCCACGCGGGCCGGGTGCCGTCCGCGGCGATCACCTGGTACGGCCCCGGGTTCCCGTCCAGCGCCCTGGCCACGAGCCCGGCGCGATGGGTCTGCTTCTCGGAGGCGACGAGCAGGGCACCCCGCTCGGCGGCCAGGGCGGCGAGCAGCGCGGCCTTGCCACCGGGTCCGGCGCACCCGTCGAGCCAGCGCCGGTCGGGTCCGTCCACCGGCGCGTTGGCCAGGGCGATCGCCACGAGCTGGCTGCCCTCGTCCTGCACACCCGCGCGCCCGTCCCGCACGGCCGGAACGGCACCGGGCTCGCCGCCCTCGCTCAGCCGTACCGCGTACGGCGACCAGCGCCCCGGTACGGCCGCGTCCTCACCCAGCAGTTCCTCGGCGGTGGCCCGGCCGGGCCGCGCCACGAGCGTCACCTCGGGCCGCTCGTTGTCGGCCCGCAACAGCTCCTCGATGCCGGCGCGTCCGCCGCCCAGGGAGTCCCACAGCGCGGACACGACCCACCGCGGATGCGAGTGGACGACGGCGAGATGGTCCTCGGGATCCTCGTCGTAGGGGGGCGCGACCCGCTCCAGCCAGCCGTCCAGATCCTCCCGCGCGACCTTGCGCAGCACGGCGTTGACGAACTTGGCCCGCCCGTCGCCGAGCACGACCCGGGCGAGTTCGACGGTGGCGGACACGGCCGCGTGCGTCGGGATCCGTGTGCCGAGCAACTGGTGGGCGCCGAGGCTGAGCACGTCCAGCACCGGCGGGTCGACCTCGCCGAGCGGCCGGTCGACACAGGTCGCGATGATCGCGTCGTACGTGCCCTGCCGCCGCAGCGTCCCGTACACCAGCTCGGTGGCCAGCGCGGCGTCCCGTGCGTCGAAGTCGCCCTTGTCCCGCGCCTTGCGCAGCAGGGGCGGCAGCACGAGGTTGGCGTAGGCGTCCCGCTCGTCCACGGCCCTCAGCGCCTCGAAGGCGAGGATGCGGACGGGGTCCTTCTGGGGGCGCCGGTAGGGCTTGCCGGACGGGCGGGGCCGACGGGGCTGGTCACTCACGAAAAAGGTGCTCCGGGTATCAGGGGAAGTGCGCGCTCCAGCCTACGCCGCGACACGGCTCGCGCCGGGGCCAGGTGGACGGGACGGAGCGGCACGCGACGGTTGGGCATGGCGGGTCGTGGTGCGGGACGGTGGGGCACGCCGGATGGGGTCGCCCCGGGCGGACGGCCGACCCGGGCCAACCCGGTGACCAGGTGCCCCGGTGACCCGAGTGCCCTGGGGGAACCGAGTGCCCGGGGTGGCCCGGATGACGGCTCAGCTCCCGAGCCGTTCCCCCTCGGCGATCCGCACTCCGCGGGCCCAGTCCGCCGCCCGCATCGGTTTCTTGCCCTGGGCCTGCACCCACAGCAGCTCGAGGCCGTACGAGCCGGTGCCGACGTACACGTTGTTCTTCCCGGCCGCGATCTGCCCCGGGGCGAGGTCCGCCCGCTCGGGCACGGGGGCTGCCTGGATGAGCTTGAGCCGCTCACCGCGGAACGTGGTCCAGGCGCCGGGCGCCGGTGTGCAGCCCCGCACCACCCGGTCGACGCGCAGCGCGGGCGCGTTCCAGTCGAGGTGGGCGTCCTCGACGTTGACCTTGGGAGCCAGGCTGACCCCCTCGGCCGGCTGCGGTACGGCCTTCAGCGTGCCGTCCTCGATCCCGTCCATGGTCGCCGCGAGCAGCCCGGCCCCGGCGAAGGCGAGCCGGGTGAGCAGGTCCCCGCTGGTGTCGGTGGCCCGGATCTCCTCGGTCACCGTGCCGTAGACCGGCCCCGAGTCGAGCCCTTCCTCGATCAGGAAGGTGGAGGCCCCGGTGATCTCGTCCCCGGCCATGATGGCGTGCTGCACGGGCGCGGCACCCCGCCAGGCCGGCAGCAGCGAGAAGTGCAGGTTGACCCAGCCGTGCGCGGGGATGTCGAGGGCGACCCGGGGCAGCAGCGCGCCGTAGGCGACGACGGGGCAGCAGTCGGGGCCGATCTCGCGCAGGCGCTCCAGGAACTCGGGGTCCTTCGGCTTCGCCGGCTTCAGCACCTCGATCCCGGCCTCCTCCGCCCGCTCGGCGACGGGCGACGCGACCAGCCTGCGCCCGCGTCCGGCCGGCGCGTCGGGCCGTGTGACGACGGCGGCCACCTCGTGCCGCCCGGAGGCGAGAAGAGCGTCCAGAGCAGGAACGGCGACCTCGGGGGTACCGGCGAAGACGAGCTTCATGGGGTGGTGGCGGCCTCTCGGTCGGGGGCGATCATTGGCAACGCCCAAGTCTATGAGCCGGGAACGGATCGCCGCCGACGGCGGCCTGCCCCCCCCACCGGAGAGCCGGGCCTGCGGACGGACAGCCACGGGCGGTGCGCGGGTGGGAGAGGGCAGCTCACGGCCGAAGGCCGAGGCGCACGCCCCGCGCAAACGGGCGCACGCATATGCCCCCGCGCCCCCACACCGTGACCAGCGGAGCGAATCCGCGTTGTCAAGACAGAGTTGACCACAGCGGGCCGCGATCGCGGCCCAATTCCTTTAAACGCCGGTTCGAGAGGCTTGTTCATGGCCGACCACGCAACCCACGACGCCCAGGCTCGGGCCAGCCTGCACTTGCTGGTGCGGGACATCGAGCGGGTCCGCCGGCAGGTGGACGCACTGCGCACCC
>NZ_JAPSKN010000158.1 GCF_031181705.1 Streptomyces sp. | reverse complement strand
GGCACTGGGCCCCTGGGCGGGCGGAGCGGCGATCGGCGCCGGCCTCGGCTACCGATCGCCGGTGTGGGTCAGCGCGGCGCTGATCGTGCTGGCGGGTGGCGTGGCGGGGTGGGTGCGGCGCGAGCGGAAGGGGGCCGCAGTACGACGCTGAGCCCTTGCGGGCGGCGGCGATGGGCGCGGTGGCCGAGACGGTGACACCGACCGGGGCGCGGTCGGGGTGGGGGTGCGGGCAGCCGGAGCCGCGGGCCGGGCTGTGCCGGGTCCGGACCCGGCACAGCCCGGGCAGGCACGCGGGCGGCCGGGGCTGAAGCGGTGGGCGCCAGGGCCCGGGCGGTCCAGCCAGAAGACCAGGACAGTCAGAGCAGAGCCCGGGGGCGGCTTTGCGCCGGAGCTCGGGCGGCTTCACCCGCGGCGCTGTCAGAAGCCGCCGCCGAAGTCTCCTCCCCCGCCTCCGAAGTCGCCGCCGCCTCCTCCGAAGTCGCCGCCACCTCCGAAGTCGCCGCCGAAGTCGCCGCCGCTGAAGTCCGCGCCCGAGACGTCGCCGCCCTCGTAGCCGCCGAAGTCGCCGTAGCCGGAGCCGTAGTCGGCCCCGTAGGCGGGGCCGGCCATCATGCTGCCGAGCATGGTGCCGACCAGGAGGCCGGGCAGCAGGCCGCCGCCGAAGTAGCCGCCGGCCCAGGGGCCGTAGGCCGGGCCGGCCTCCCAGTACGGGCGGCGGCCGTAGTCGGTGTCGACCTCGCGGATCACCGGGTCGCGGCCCTCGGCCAGCCGCGTCCGGTCGGCCGCGCAGACCGGGACCTCGCGGGCGGCGCCGCCCGTCGGTGTCCAGGTCGCGTCGGTGACCGACGGGCCGTGCCGCGGGTCGAAGAAGCAGGGCGGGCGGCGATCCGGCAGCGGCCTGCCCTCGCGGCGGGCCGCGAGGCGCGCCAGGGAGAACCGGCCGTCCTCCACGGCCTCGGTGACGGCCTTGACGTCCTCCGGCCGCACCGCCGCGGCCATCAGGGACTTCGCCTGCTCGTAGGCGTCCAGCGCGTGTTCGTAGTCGCCGCGCATCGCTTCGTCGGCGCCGGGCTCGCCGGGGTGGAAGTCGAGGCGGTCGAGTTCCTCGCCGAACGCGGTGATGTCCTCGTCGACGACCACCCGCAGCTTCTCCAGCGCGGCCCGCTGCTCCTCCTCGTGGCGGCGCCGGTTGCGCCGGACCAGGGCGTACGTACCCGCGCCGCCGGCCGCGACCAGGGCGCCGACCGTGATCAGCCCGCCGACCGGCACGTCACCGCCCGAGCCGTCGCTCCAGCTGCTCGGCGCCGAGCCACCCACGTTGCGCAGGGCGTCGTCGACGAAGTCGTTCAGCTGGGCCTTGGCGTCGCCCGCGCCCCGCACGGCCGTGACCAGGTTGGACACCGCCTGGCGGCTCATCACCGCGCTGTCGGCGCGGGCGTCGAACCCGTCGCCGAGACGGATGCCGTACAGGCCGGTCACGCCGGTCTCGGTGCGCAGGTTCCGGAAGAGGTCCTGCGTGGGGTAGCCGGCCGGGAGGACCGCCACGAAGACGGGCTTGTCGGCGTCCCTGATCCTGTCGGCGAGTGCCTCCGCGTCCGACTCCGCCAGCTGGTCCCGGGCGGCCGGATCGACGTACACCGGGTTCTCACGCAGTTCCTGGGCGACCCTCGTCAGGTCGGTGGCCGCGTGCGCTCCCGGCGCACCGGCCAGCAGCACCGCCAGTACGGCGGTGACCGGCACGATCAGCAGGCGTACGACGGTGCGCACCAGTGCGGCCTTCATATGTTCGAAGCTACCTGAATCGGTACAGAAACGGATATCCGTGAGGGCAGGGATTTCAGGACGCGGCTGCGCCTACGATGCCTCCTGGGTCACTGCCGTGGGCCGGTCCGGCCGCTCCGGCCGAGCGGTCGCGGCCGAAGGGGCGGGAAGAGGGGCATGTTCGGAAGACGCAGAGCCGCGGACATGACGGTGTCCGCACTCGCCGAGCTGGACCGGTCGCGGACGCGCGCCGACCTGCTGTGGGAACTGTTCCGGCACGCCGAGGCGGAGGTGACCTCGGCGATCGGCTGGTATCTGGCCCGGCGCCGGGGACCGGCGATGTGGTCGCGGTCGCTGCGGGCGCTCGCCGCGCTGCTGGGCATCGTCGGCACGATCACACCGCTGGTGCACGCCGCGGCGCCCACGGCCGTGCGGCCCGAGTGGGGCTTCGTGTTCCTGGCCTGCGGGGCGGGCTGCGTCCTCTTCGACCGGATCTTCGGCTTCTCCGCCTCCTGGACCCGCTACATCCGCACGGAGCTGGCGTTGCAGCAGCTCCTGAAGAAGGCGCAGTCCGACTGGGCGCAGGCGTACCTGCGCACCACCGACTCCCCCAGCGACAAGGAGCAGGCCGCGCTGCTCGCGGTGATCGAGCGGCTGCGGACGGAGGCCCAGCGGATCGTGGAGGACGAGGGCACGGCATGGGTCGGCTACCTGGCCGACGGCGTCGAGGAGCTGACCCGCTCCACGTCCCATGCCGCCGGCCAGCGCCCCCACGCCCCGGGCCTGTACCGTCTCGACCGCGCGCCCGGCAGGGACAGGAGCGGCGACCTGCCTGGGCCCCGCTCCCGCGACACGGCGATGTGACGCCCGCCCGGGCCGGGCCAGGGCCGGGCCCGGCCCTTCACCGGACCGACCCGGCCCGCGGTACCGCCCCGGCTACTGCGCCGGTTCCACTCCCGCACGCAGCAGTCCGTACGTGTACGCGTCCTCCAGGGCCTGCCAGCTCGCCGCGATGACGTTGTCGGCGACGCCCACCGTCGACCACTCGCCCGAGCCGTCGGACGTGGAGATCAGCACGCGGGTCGTCGAGTTGGTGCCGTGCTTGCCTTCGAGGATGCGGACCTTGTAGTCCACCAGCTCCAGCTTGGCGAGCTGCGGGTAGATCTTCTCCAGCCCCACGCGCAGCGCCCGGTCCAGGGCGTTGACCGGGCCGTTGCCCTCGGCCGTGGCGACGATGCGCTCACCCTTGGCCCACAGCTTGACCGTCGCCTCGTTGGCGTGGGATCCGTCGGGCCGGTCCTCGACGATGGCCCGCCAGGACTCGACCTCGAAGTAGCGCAGGGGGCTGCCCTGTACCTCGGTGCGCAGCAGGATCTCGAAGCTCGCGTCGGCGGCCTCGTAGGTGTAGCCCCTGAGTTCGCGTTCCTTGACCCGCTCGACGACCCGGCCGACCAGCTCGCGGTCGCCGCCGAGGTCGATGCCGAGCTCCTTGCCCTTGAGCTCGATGGAGGCGCGCCCGGCCATGTCGGAGACCAGCATCCGCATGGTGTTGCCGACCTGGGCGGGGTCGATGTGCTGGTACAGGTCCGGGTCGACCTTGATGGCCGAGGCGTGCAGTCCGGCCTTGTGGGCGAAGGCGGACAGACCCACGTAGGGCTGGTGCGTGGAGGGCGTGAGGTTGACGACCTCGGCGATGGCGTGGGAGATGCGGGTCATCTCGCGCAGGTGCCCGTCGGGCAGGACCTTCCTGCCGTACTTCAGCTCCAGGGCCGCCACGACCGGGAAGAGGTTGGCGTTGCCGACGCGCTCGCCGTAGCCGTTGGCGGTGCACTGCACGTGCGTCGCGCCCGCGTCGACGGCCGCGAGGGTGTTGGCCACCGCGCAGCCCGTGTCGTCCTGGGCGTGGATGCCGAGCCGGGCGCCGGTGTCCGCCAGGACCGTCCCGACGACCGCCTGGATCTGCGCGGGAAGGAAGCCGCCGTTGGTGTCGCACAGGACGACGACGTCGGCGCCGGCCTCGGAGGCGGTGCGCACGACCGCCTTGGCGTACTCCGGGTTGGCGCGGTAGCCGTCGAAGAAGTGCTCGCAGTCGACGAAGACCCGGCGGCCCTGCTCCTTCAGATGGGAGACCGTGTCCCGGACCATCTCCAGGTTCTCGTCGAGGGTGGTGCGCAGCGCGAGTTCGACGTGGCGGTCGTGCGACTTGGCGACCAGCGTGATCACCGGGGCGCCGGACTCCAGCAGTGCTCTGACCTGCGGGTCCTCGGCTGCTTTGGTGCCGGCGCGGCGGGTGGAGCCGAACGCGACCAGCTGGGCGTGGCGGAAGCGGATCTCCTCCTGGGCGCGGGCGAAGAACTCGGTGTCACGGGGGTTCGCGCCGGGCCAGCCGCCCTCGATGAAGCCCACGCCGAAGTCGTCCAGGTGCCGTGCGATGGCGAGCTTGTCCGCGACGGTGAGGTTGATGCCCTCCCGCTGGGCGCCGTCGCGCAGGGTGGTGTCGAAGACGTGGAACGAATCGTCGAGCTCGCTGGTAGCGGTCATGGTGTCAAGGCTCCTGAGGATGGGATCTCGGTCGTACCGGAATGACCGGCTCCACCGCCCTCATGCTCCCTCGCGCTCTCGCCTCCGGCTGTGGGTGGGCCAGAAATGCGAAAAACCTCTCGCGGGTGCGAGAGGTCTGCGCGCGGGTCGAGGACGACGGTGTCCACCCGTACGTGGTCGTACGTGGCGGTCACTGCGGACCGGCGCGCCTGCTGCCAATAATCATGGCGAACGAGAGCACGGGGGCAGTGTGGCACAACCCCCGTGCCTCGCTCACGGTTGTCTCAGGATGCGGTCGGTCACCTCGTGTGGCGGACGTAGACGTGCGAGGTGTCGTACGCGTCGCCGGGCACGAGGTCGGGCGAGGAGCTCGCGAAGGCGACCGTGCGGCCATGCCGGTCGAGGACCGGGGCTGACGCGCTCCGGTCGTTGGGGCCGCCCTGGACGTCCGCGCTGGCGAGGACCGTGCGCCCGGTGCGCAGGTCGCGGACGTACGCGCGGTCGGTGCGGTCGGTGTCGCCCGGGTCGGCCGAGACGAAGGCCAGGTACCGGTTGTCGGCGCTGAGCTGCCCGAAGGCGGTGAAGGCGGCCGGGCCGGCGGCGTCGATCCGGCGCAGCTCGTCCGTCCTCAGATCGCGGACGAAGACGCTGTGGCCCTTGTTGGTGTCGCCCGGCGTGAGCTGCGCGTCGAGGGAGGTGAAGACGGCGTACCGTCCGTCGGCGCTGATCTGCGGGAACTCGGTCTGCCCGTCGGAGGTCCGGCCGTCGGGCGCCCGGTCGGCCTGGATCAGCCCGCCGCTCGGCACGTCGCGGACCCAGGCGTCGCTCCAGTCGCCGGAGGCGGGGTGCGGGACGAGGAACTGGTAGGCGACGCGCTTGCCGTCGGCGCTGAGGGACGGGTGCGCGGCGGCCGTCTTGCGGTCCCCGGCGGACGGTGCCTGGCTGATGCGGACGGCCTCGCCGCTGGTGCGGTCGACCCGGTAGACGCGGCCCCAGCGGTCCTCGCCCTCCGGGAGTCCGGACCGCTGGGCGACGAAGGCGACGTAGCGGCCGTCGGCACTGAGGGCGGGCTGCCGGCCGGTGTCGTAGCCCGGGGCGACGGTGTCCTCGATGCGCTGCAGCGCACCGGTCCTGAGGTCCTCGACCCAGACGTGGCTGCGTCCGTCGGCGGGATCGGTGGCGCTGAAGGCCAGGTGGCGGCCGTCGCCGCTGAGGGCGACGTCGTCCACGGAGCCGTCCACGGAACGGCCGACCATCCTGGTCGTGCCGGTCCTCAGGTCGCGCACGAAGGCGTCCGCGGTGCCGTCGGTGTCGCCGGCGACGAGGTTGTCGGCGCGGGAGACGAAGGCCAGACGGCTGCCGTCGAAGCTCAGACTCGGGCCGCCCGAGGGGCCGTTGCCCCCGGTGCCGTCCGGGGCGACGCTCGCCCTCTCGGTCCGCGGCGCCGCGGGTGCGGCGGTCGCGGGCAGCGCGGCGGCGGCGCCGAGCGTGACGGCCAGAGCCACGCCGAGCGCGCCGGACGCGACCCTCCTGGTGCTGGTCATGTGTGGTTCCCCCTGTGTCCCCGTGGACGCTTCTCCCCCGGCCCCGCGCCGAGGGCTCCCCAGAGCCAACAGCACCGCCGGTCAACGGGTCAATCCGTCGTATTGAGTACAACCCGGGCGGGCGCTCAGGCGTCCGCGAGGAGGCCGTCGGCGAGGAACTCGCGCACGTGGCTCAGGACTTGGGCCCGGTCGGTGCCGCGCAGGCCGATCGCCACGTGGATGGAGAGGCCGTCCAGCAGGGCGCGCAGGCGGGCTGCGAAGCGGTCCGGGTCGACGCGGCGGAACTCGCCGCGCGAGACGCCCTCGGCGAGCAGGGCGACCAGATCGCGGTGCCAGGCGCCCTCGATGGCGGCCTGCCGGTCGCGGGCGTTCTCGTCGGCGCCCTGCGAGCGGTTCCAGACTTCCAGCCACAGGGTCCAGTGCGGGTCGCGGTGGCCGTCGGGGACGTACAGGTCGACGTAGGCGTCGAGTCGCTCGCGTGCGGGCGCCTCCCGGGTCAGCAGGCGGGCCCGCGCGGCCCCGAGCCGGCCCTCGCTCCACTCCAGGGTGCGCAGCAGCAGTTCGTCCTTGGAGCCGAAGTAGTAGAGCAGGTGACCGCTGCTCATCCCGACCTCGCGTCCGAGCGCGGCCATGGTGAGCTTCTCCAGACCGCGCTCGGCGATCATCGCCATGGCGGCGGCGAGCACGTCCTCGCGCGGCGGGGCCGGGGTACGCCGACGCGGTGCGGCGGCGGAACTCACCGGCCCGCCCCCGCGTCCGGCCTGCGGGCCGCCAGCTCCGGCCCCGGGGCCGCCCGGCCGGCTGTGCGGACCGCGCCGCCGGCACCAGTCGTTCGGGACGTCACGCCGGCCGCCCCGGATTCCGCCCTCGCCCGGCTCGCCGCGGCCGCGTCGGGAGCCGGGTCCGCCCGGCGGATCGGCGTACCCGCCACGAGGGTCCGCGCCGGGGCCGAGCCCGGCCGGCCCCCGGTTCCGCGGGCCGCGTGCCGCACCGCGGTGGAGCGTCCGCGTGCGGGGCGTGCAGCGATGGGGTGTTCACACGGCTCGGGGCCGGCCCCCGCCGGGAGTCCGGGCGGTTCCGGGTGGCGGGGGCCGTGGGACGCGCGGCGCAGCGTTTCGTTCACCCGTACGTTCTACCTGACGGCCGTCCTCGGCTGCTGCTGCGTGATGCAGTGGATGCCTCCGCCGCCGGCGAAGATCGTCCGGGCGTCGACCAGGGTCACGGTCCGCTCGGGGAAGAGGCGGCGGAAGATGCCCGCGGCGATCTCGTCGCGCGGGTCGTCGAACGCGCACAGCACCACGCCGCCGTTGCAGAGGTAGTGGTTGATGTACGAGTAGTCGGCCCAGTGGCCGTCCGCCTCCAGCACGGTCGGGGCGGGCACCTCCACGACCTGCAGGCGCCGGCCGCGCGCGTCCGTCTGCGCCTTCAGCAGGCCGATGACCTCCCGGGTCACCTCGTGGTCGGGGTGGGCGGGGTCCGGCTGGGAGTGCGCCACGACGACGCCCGGGCGGGCGAACGCCGCGACGATGTCGACGTGCCCGAGGGTGCCGAAGCTGTGGTGGGGATACCCCCTGCCCGAGCGAAGCCGAGAGCTTGGGGGAGGGTAGTCGCCGGTCAGGCCGCGCGGCAGCCAGATCGCCTTGCGCGTGCCGAGCTGGGCGTGGATCTCGGCCTCGACCTGCTCGCGGGTCCACCCGGGGTTGCGTTCGGGGCCGAGCTGGACGGTCTCGGTCAGCAGGACCGTGCCCTCGCCGTCCACGTGGATCGCCCCGCCCTCGTTGACGAGAGCCGAGGCGTACGTCCGGGCCCCCGCCAGGTCCGCGACGTGCGCGCCGATCTTCGCGTCGTGGTCCCAGCGGGCCCACTCCTGGGCGCCCCAGCCGTTGAACATCCAGTCGACGGCGGCCAGTTCACCGCGCGGGCCGGTGAGGAAGGTGGGGCCGATGTCGCGCATCCAGGCGTCGTCGAGGTCCCGTTCGACGGTGTCGACGCCCGGTCCGAGCAGCGCGGCGGCCTCGGCGGCCTGCCCGGGCGCGCACACCACCGTCACCGGCTCGAAGCGGCGCACGGCGCGGGCGACCGAGGCCCAGGCGGCGCGGGCGGCGGCGAGTCCGCCCGGGTCGTCGAAGGTGGGGTTGGGGGACGGCCAGGCCATCCAGGTGCGCTCGTGCGGGGCCCACTCGGCGGGCATGCGGAAGCCGTCGGCGGCTGCGGACATCGTTGACCTCAGAGGAAGTAGAGACGGTTGAGGGAGACGGACTCGGCCGGCTCCGAGCGCAGTGGCTCGCCGTCGAGCGTGACCAGACCCGTGCGCTGGTCGACGTCCACGGCCCCGGTACGGGAGTTCAGGCGCAGGTCGGCCGGGCCGATGCCGCGCGTGCCGCGCACCGCGACCCGGCGGCGGCGGGTGGGCAGCAGGTCGTGCCCCCGGTCGAGGGCGGCCCGCGCGACGAACGCCACCGAGATCTCGGCCGGGGTCGCCCCGTGCGCGCCGAACTGCGGCCCGAGCACGAGGGGTTCGCAGGTGTCGGTAGCCGCGTTCGGGTCGCCGGTCACGCCGTACGCCGGGAAGCCGGCCTTGAGCACCAGCTGCGGCTTGGCGCCGAAGAACTCCGGGCGCCACAGCACGATGTCGGCGAGCTTGCCCACCTCCAGCGACCCGACCTCGTGCGCCAGGCCGTGCGCGATGGCCGGGTTGATGGTCAGCTTGGCCATGTAGCGCAGGACGCGCTCGTTGTCGTGCTCGTCGTCGGGGGCGCCGGACTCGGCCTTCATCTTCCCGGCCATGGCGAAGGTGCGGCGGACCGTCTCGCCCGCGCGGCCCATGCCCTGCGCGTCCGAGGAGGTGATGCCGATGGCGCCCAGGTCGTGCAGCACGTCCTCGGCGCCCATGGTCCCGGCGCGGATGCGGTCGCGGGCCATGGCGGCGTCGCCGGGCAGGTCGGTCTTGAGGTCGTGGACGGAGACGATCATGCCGTAGTGCTCGGCGACGGCGTCCCGGCCGAAGGGCAGGGTCGGGTTGGTGGAGGAGCCGATGACGTTCGGCACGCCGGCCATCTTCAGGACATTGGGGACGTGCCCGCCGCCGCAGCCCTCGATGTGGAAGGCGTGGATGGTCCGGCCCTCCAGCACGCGCAGGGTGTCCTCCACGGACAGGCACTCGTTCAGGCCGTCGCTGTGCAGGGCCACTTGGACGTCGTGCTCCTCGGCGACCCGCAGGGCGGTGTCCAGGGCCCGCGTGTGGGCGCCCATGTCCTCGTGGACCTTGAAGCCGCTGGCGCCGCCCTCGGCGAGGGCCTCCACCAGGGGTGCCTCGTGCGAGGAGGAACCCCGGCCGAGGAAGCCGATGTTGACCGGCCAGGCGTCGAAGGCGCCGAACGCGTGCCGCAGCGCCCAGGGCGAGTTGACGCCGACGCCCCACACGGGTCCGAACTCCTGCCCGATGATCGTGGTCACGCCGGAGGCGAGCGAGGCCTCCATGACGCGCGGGGAGAGCAGGTGGACATGGGTGTCGACGGCTCCGGCGGTGGCGATGAGCCCCTCACCGGAGACGATCGAGGTGCCCGTGCCGACGACGACGTCGACGCCGTCGAGGGTGTCGGGGTTCCCGGCCCGCCCGATGGCGTGGATGCGGCCCTCGCGGATGCCGAGGGAGACCTTGCGGACGCCCTGCGCGGCGTCGATCACCACGACGTTGCTGATCACGAGGTCACAGGTGTCCCGGACGGCGGCGGCCTTGAGGTGCAGTCCGTCGCGGGCGGTCTTGCCGAACCCGGCGAGGAACTCGTCGCCGTGGCGCTGGGAGTCCGACTCGACGCGGACGGTCAGCCCGGAGTCGCCGAGGCGGATGCGGTCGCCGGCGCGGGGGCCGTGGGTGGCGGCGTACTCGTACGGGGTGAGGCGGCGGGCCTCGGCGGGGTGGCCTCCTGGGCGGCTCATCGCTCGGCCTCCTGCCCGGTCGCGCCGGGTACGCCGAGGTAGCCGCAGGCGGCGGCGCGGCGCAGCGCCTCCTCGCGGGCGCCCGGGGCGTCCAGCGGCCCGTCGACCAGCCCGGCGAACCCGATCGCGATCCGGTCGCCCCCGATCGGCACCAGCCCGACCTCGGCGCTCTCGCCCGGCCCGAACCGCACGGAGGACCCGGCGGGCACGGCGAGCCGCATGCCGTAGGCCCGCTCGCGGGCGAAGTCCAGGCGCGGGTTGGCCTCGAAGAAGTGGAAGTGGGAGGTGACGGAAACGGGCACGGCGGCGGTGTTGACGACCGTCAGCCGCAGAGCCGGCTCCGGCTCGGCGTGGTCCGGCCCGGGCAGCAGCGCGCCGGGCGCGTCCGGTCCCGAGCCGCCGCCGATGGGGTCGGAGACGACGGCGAGCCGCGAGCCGTCGTCGAAGACCGCCTCGACGTGGACCTCGGTGACGACGTCGGCGACGCCGGGCAGCACGTCGCCGGGCCCGAGGACGGACCGGGCGGCCTCGACGGCCTCCGCGAGCCGTCTGCCGTCCCGGGCGGCCTCGCACACCGTGTCGGCGATGAGCGCGGTCGCCTCGGGGACGTTCAGCCTCAGCCCCCTCGCCCTGCGGGCGCGGGCCAGCTCGGCGGCCCCGAAGAGCAGCAGCCGGTCGCGTTCGGTCGGGGTCAGCCGCATGTCACTCCCTCCGTTTAGAGCATCACTCTAAACATGAATTGCCCTCCACCGAAAGGTTGACTGCGAGGCATGGCACACCTCACATTGAACGTCGCTCTAACTGAGGGAGACCAGCATGCCGATCGAACAGCGCGGAGTCGACACCATCCCCGAGGAGGAACGCACCAGCGGGCCACGCGACCTCGTCTCGATCCTGCTCGGCTCCAACCTCTGCCTGGGCGTGATCGTCTTCGGCTGGCTGCCGCCGTCCTTCGGTCTGGACTGGTGGTCGTCGGTGAGCGCGGTGCTGGCGGGCACGGTGGCGGGCGTGGTGTTCACCGCCCCGCTGGCCCTGGTCTCACTGCGCACCGGCACCAACCTGTCGACGTCCTCCGGAGCCCACTTCGGGGTCCGGGGCCGGCTGGTCGGCTCGGTGGTCGGGCTGCTGCTCGCCCTCGGCTACACCGCGCTGACCGTGTGGATCGGCGGGGACGTGATGGTGGGCGTGCTGGGCCGGCTGGCCGGGCTGCCGCGGAGCGAGCTGACGTACGGGATCGTCTACGGGGTGCTCGCGGCGGCCACCGTGGCGGGCGCGGTCTACGGCTACCGGGTGCTGCTCGCCCTGTCCAGGGCGCTGGCGTTCGGCATGACCGCCCTGCTGGCGCTCGGGGTGATCGCCTACGCGCCCGACTTCACCACCGGCGCGCTGCCGGAGGCCGGAGGCTACCTGCTGGGCGGGTTCTGGCCGACGTGGCTGCTCGCGGCCGTCGCGGCCGGTCTGTCCGGACCGGTCGCCTTCATCACCCTGCTCGGGGACTACACCCGCTACATCTCACCGGCCCGCCACTCCTCGCGCCGGGTGCTGCAGGCGACCTGGCTGGGCCTGACGCTGGGCCTGCTGGTGCCGCAACTGTTCGGCACGTTCACGGCGTTCGCGGCCCGGGCCGCCCTCGACTACGCGGGCCCCCTGGTCGAGGCGGCCCCCGCCTGGTACCTGGTGCCGCTGCTGCTCGCGGCCTCGGCGGGCTCGGCCGGCAACGCGGGTCTGATGCTGTACTCGATGGGCCTGGACCTGGACGCGATCCTGCCGCGTGCGTCCCGGGCGACGGCGACGTACACGGTCGCGGTCGTGGCCACGGCCGCCGTCTTCGCCGGGCACCACCACTCGACCGCGCAGGACGCCATGACCTCCTTCGTGCTGCTCCTGACGGCGATCGGCACACCGTGGGCGGTCATCACCCTCATCGGCTCCGCCCGCTGCGGCGGGGTCTACGACGCGGACGCCCTGCAGGTCTTCAACCGCCGCGCGCGGGGCGGCGTCTACTGGTACCGCGCCGGCTGGCACGTCCCGGCGACCCTCTCCTGGGCGTCCGGCGCGACGGTGGGCGTCCTGGCGGTGTCCCTGCCGTCGTACGAGGGCCCGCTGCTGGCCCTGACGGGCGGGGTGGACATGAGCTTCCTGCTGTCGGGCGTGGTGGGCGGGGCGGCGTACGTCCTGTCCACCCCGAAGTCCGCGGGACGGAACCCCAGACCCGATGCCACGGCCGCGCACCCGACCGGTACGGAGGGCGCGTCGCAAGCGGCGCGCTGACGCATCGGACGGGGTGGGGCCGGGCGCGGCACGGGGGCCGGGCCCGGCATGGGTCCCGGGGACGGGACTGCGGCGGAACCGAACCCCG
>NZ_JAPSKN010000157.1 GCF_031181705.1 Streptomyces sp. | reverse complement strand
TTTCAGAGGGGCGGGGTCGGCGCTCCTGTGTGGGGTGGCGTGTGCGGTGCGCCTGTGTGCCGGTGGTGCGCCCTGTGCGCGGGCCCGGGCACCCGAATAGCGTCGGGCTGGAGGTGGCGGCCATGGCGGGGATAGGGCGCCGGGGGGTCCCTGGCTGGGGGGCTCGTGGGGCGGCGCTGGGGCTCGGGGCGCTGTGGTGGTGGGCCGTGGTGCGGTTGGTGGTGTCGCCAGGGGCCGGGGTGCTGGAGGCGACGGTGGCCGCCGGGGGGTGGGGGCTGAGCGTGCTGCCGGTGCACTGTGTGCCGAAGGGGCGGGCCGGCGGGGTGGTGGTCGGTGCGGGGCGGCTGCGGAGGTCGCTCGGAGTGAGGGTGCGGGGGGTCGGGGTGCGGGGGGTGGCGCGGCGGGGGTGAGCTTTAGCGGGTGGGGGTGCGGGGGTGGGAGTGGTGGTCTTGGGGCGCGCGGTCCGCGCAGCGCACGGTTGCGCCTGCCTCGGCCCGCAGGAAGGCGCTGGCGGCCGATGCCGCTCGCGGCGCCGGTGAGGAACGAGGTGCGGCCGGTGAAGTCGTACGCCGCGACCGGCATGAGGGGACCGCACGAGTGCTTCTGACGGTCGTCAGCGGGCGGCGTCGCGGCTGATGCGCCGGGCCGGGGCCGGGGTCGGGCCCGGTTGGCAGGCCGGGCACCAGTACGTGGGGCGTTCGCGGGAGCCGTCGCCCTGGTCGGCGACCCGGATCGGAGTGCGGCAGCGCAGGCAGGGGCGGCCGGCCCGGCCGTACACGAAGAGGTCCTGACCGCGGAGGCCCGTCGTGACGCGGGTCGGGCGCTCGCGGTTGGCTTCCAGCAGTCTCTTGGCGAGTACCGGCAGCATCGCGGCGCGGTCGGCGGGCAGCACGCCCGCGGGGAGCCACGGGGTGACGCCGAGCAGGAAGCAGAGCTCGCTCTTGTAGACATTGCCGATGCCGGCGAGGTTGCGCTGGTCGAGCAGGGCCTCGCCGAGTTCGCGGGCCGGGTCCCGCAGGACGTTGGCGAGGGCCAGGTCGGGGTCCCAGTCCGGGCCCAGGAGGTCGGGGCCGAGGTGGCCGATCGCGTGGTGTTCGTCGGTGGTGCGCATCAGCTCCAGCACGGGGAGGCGGTAGCCGACGGCCGTGCGCTCCGTGGTGCCGAGGATCGCGCGGATCTGGTGCCCGGGGCCGCCGCTCCAGCGCCGGCCGTTCGCGTAGACCTTCCAGGAGCCGTCCATCCGCAGGTGGGAGTGGAGGGTCAGACCGCCCTCGATGCGGGTGAGGAGGTGCTTGCCGCGTGGGGTGACGTCCAGGACCGTGCGGCCCGTGAGGTCGGCCGTGGCGAAGCGGGGCACCCTGAGGTCGCTGCGGGTCAGCACGTGGCCCGCGAGGGCGTCGTGCAGCCGCCTCGCCGCCTGCCAGACCGTGTCTCCTTCGGGCATGGGTCCAAGGGTGGCACGTCGACCGCGCGCACGGACGGTGCCCCTGTCGTGGTCCGGCCGTCAGGCGCGCAGGCGGAGGCCTCTTGGCGTCGCGATGAAGCCCGCTCCTTCCAGGAGGGTGCCGACCGGGGAGGTGAGCGCCTGAGCGCCGTTGACGCGCTCCACCGTGACCGTGCCCAGGGAGCCCGCGCGGGCGGCCGAGGCCAGGGCTTCGGCGGCGGTGTGCAGGCGGGGATCGTCACCCGGGTCGCCGTCCGGATCGGCGGCCCAGGCGAGCAGGGTCTTGCCGCCGCGCTCCATGTAGAGCGTCAGCTCACCGTCGACGAGCACCACCAGGGAGCCCGCCTTGCGCCCCGGCTTGTGTCCGGCACCGGTCGGGGGCTCGGGCCAGGGCAGGGCCGCGCCGTACGCGTTCGCCGGATCGGCGGCGGCGAGTACGACGGCCCGGGACGCGTCCGCGCGGGTGCGACGGCCGGAGAAACCGGAGTCGTAGGCCGCTCGTCCGCCGTTCTGCCAGGGCGGGGCGGCCTGCGGTGCGTAGTCGCGGGGCGAGATCCACTCGCCCGGGGCCGGCTTGGACGGATCGTACGAGGAGCCTGCTCCGGGGAAGCCCTCGCGGCCCGGGTCGTCCGTGTGGTCGGCGGAGGGGGTGTCGTCCGGCCCGGCGAAGTCGTGGGCCGGGAAGGGGCCGGGGCCCGCGAATGGGCCGGGGTCGGCGCCCGCGAACGGGCCGGGAGCGGGGGGCGCGAACGGGTCGGCGCCGGTGCCCGCGAACGGGTCGGGGCCGGAAGCCGGTCCTGGCAGGGGCTCGCCGCGGTCGCGGGCGTTGGCCACCGCCCGCAGCCGGTCCACCGCGCCGTCCATCGCGAACTGCGCGGCGCCGAGCCCCTCCACGACATAGCCGCGGCGGGCCTGGCCGCTCTCCTCGAAGACGGACAGGACCCGGTACGTCGCCGAGAAGCCGCCCTCGACGCCCTCCGCCGCGACCGCGCCCCTGGTGACCACGCCGTGCCGGTCCAGCAGGGTGCGCGCCAGGGCGTGGGCCCGCACGGTCGCGTCGGCCTCGTGGGGCGGGAGCAGGGACCAGCGGCCCGCGACGGTCGGCGGGCCCGAGCGGGACGCCGTCCGGGCCGCGGCCGTCAGGGAGCCGTAGCGGCCGCGCGGGACCGCGCGCTTGGCACGGTGGGCCGTGGAGCCGGCGGTACGGCCCGAGCCGAGCAGGGAGCGCAGAGGGCTGAGCGTGTCGTTGGTCAGCCGGCCCGACCAGGCCAGGTCCCACAGGGCGTCGGCCAGCTGGGGATCGGTGGCCTCGGGATGGGTGGTGGCGCGGACCTGGTCGGCGATCTGGCGGAAGAACAGACCGTAGCCGCCGGAGAGCGTGTCCAGGACCGACTGGTGCAGGGCGGTCAGCTCCAAGGGGTGCGGGGGAGGCAGGAGCAGCGGGGCGGCGTCCGCCAGGTAGAGGGAGACCCAGCCGTCCTTGCCGGGCAGGGAGCCCGCCCCGGCCCAGACGACCTCGCCCGCGGCGGTGAGTTCGTCCAGCATCGCCGGGGTGTAGTTCGCGACCCGGGACGGCAGGACCAGCTTCTCCAGGGCGGAGGCCGGCACGGACGCGCCCTGGAGCTGCTCGATGGCGCGCACCAGGCCGTCGACGCCACGCAGGGAGTGCCCCCTGCCGATGTGCTGCCACTGGGGCAGGAACTGGGCGAGCGCGGCCGGAGGCACCGGCTCCAGTTCGTGCCGCAGGGCGGCCAGGGAGCGGCGGCGCAGCCGGCGCAGCACGGCCGCGTCGCACCACTCCTGGCCGATGCCGGCCGGGTGGAACTCGCCCTGGACCACCCTTCCCGCCGCGGACAGCCGCTGGAGGGCGCCCTCGGTGACCGCGACGCCCAGGCCGAAGCGGGTGGCAGCGGTCGCCGAGGTGAACGGGCCGTGGGTGCGGGCGTAGCGGGCGAGGAGGTCGCCGAGCGGGTCCTTGACGGGCTCCGTGAAGGCTTCCGGGACGCCGACCGGCAGGGCGGTGCCCAACGCGTCGCGCAGGCGGCCCGCGTCCTCGATGGCCGCCCAGTGGTCGGCGCCGGCGATCCGGACCCGGATGACGCGCCGGGCACCGGCCAGCTCCTCGGCCCACCGCGGTTCGGCACCCCGCTCGGTCAGCTCCGCCTCCGTCAGCGGGCCGAGCAGGCGCAGCAGGTCGGCGACGCCCTCGGCGTCCTTGACGCGGCGGTCCTCGGTGAGCCACTGCAACTCCCGCTCCAGCTCGGCCAGCACCTCGGCGTCCAGCAGCTCGCGCAGCTCCGCCTGGCCGAGCAGCTCGGCCAGCAGCCGGGAGTCCAGCGACAGGGCGGCGGCCCGGCGCTCGGCGAGGGGGGAGTCGCCCTCGTACAGGAACTGGGCGACGTAACCGAACAGCAGGGAGCGCGCGAAGGGGGACGGCTCGGGCGTGGTGACCTCGACGAGGCGGACCTTGCGGGACTCCAGGTCGCCCATCAGCTCGACCAGCCCGGGGACGTCGAAGACGTCCTGGAGGCACTCGCGGATCGCCTCCAGGACGATCGGGAACGAGCCGAACTCGCTCGCCACCTGCAGCAGTTGCGAGGCGCGCTGCCGCTGCTGCCACAGCGGCGTGCGCCGGCCCGGGGTGCGGCGGGGCAGCAGCAGCGCGCGGGCGGCGCACTCACGGAAGCGGGAGGCGAACAGGGCCGAGCTGCCCACCTGGTCGGTGACGACCTGGTCGACTTCGCCCTTGTCGAAGACGACGTCGGCGGCGCCCACGGGGGCCTGCTCGGCGTCGTACTCCCGGCCCGTCCTCACCGGTTCCTGGTCCAGCAGGTCCAGGCCCATCAGGTCGGCGTCGGGCAGGCGCAGCACGATGCCGTCGTCGGCGTGCATGACCTGCGCGTCCATGCCGTACCGCTCGGAGAGCTTGGCCCCGAGCGCGAGCGCCCAGGGGGCGTGCACCTGCGCGCCGAAGGGGGAGTGCACGACCACGCGCCAGTCGCCGAGCTCGTCGCGGAAGCGCTCGACGACGATCGTCCGGTCGTCCGGGATGTGGCCGCAGGCCTCGCGCTGCTCGTCCAGGTACGACAGCACGTTGTCCGCCGCCCAGGCGTCCAGCCCGGCCGCGACCAGGCGCAGGCGGGCGTCGTCCTTGGACAGCGAGCCGACCTCGCGCAGGAACGCGCCCACCGCCCGGCCCAGTTCGAGCGGGCGGCCCAGCTGGTCGCCCTTCCAGAAGGGCAGCCGGCCCGGCACGCCCGGGGCGGGGGAGACCAGCACGCGGTCGCGGGTGATGTCCTCGATGCGCCACGAGCTCGTGCCGAGCGTGAAGACGTCGCCGACGCGGGACTCGTAGACCATCTCCTCGTCGAGCTCGCCGACCCGGCCGCCGCCCTTCTTGGGGTCCGATCCGGCGAGGAAGACCCCGAACAGGCCGCGGTCGGGGATCGTGCCACCGGAGGTGACGGCGAGGCGCTGGGCGCCGGGGCGGCCGGTGATCTCGCCGGTGACGCGGTCCCACACCACGCGCGGGCGCAGCTCGGCGAAGGCGTCGGAGGGGTAGCGGCCGGCCAGCATGTCCAAAACCGCCGTGAACGCCGACTCGGGGAGGGAGGCGAAGGGGGCGGCCCGGCGGACGGCGGCCAGGAGGTCGTCGAACTGCCAGGTGTCCATCGCCGTCATCGCGACGATCTGCTGCGCCAGGACGTCCAGCGGGTTGGCGGGGACCTTGAGGGACTCGATGGCGCCCGTGCGCATGCGTTCCGTGACCACCGCCGCCTGGACCAGGTCGCCGCGGTACTTCGGGAAGACCACGCCGGTGGAGACCGCGCCCACCTGGTGCCCCGCGCGGCCCACGCGCTGGAGTCCGGAGGCCACCGACGGGGGTGACTCGACCTGGACGACGAGGTCGACCGCGCCCATGTCGATGCCCAGTTCCAGACTGGACGTGGCCACGACCGCGGGCAGGCGGCCCGCCTTGAGGTCCTCCTCGACCAGGGCGCGCTGCTCCTTGGACACCGAGCCGTGGTGGGCCCGGGCGATGACCTGCGGCGCGCCCTGGGAGGCTCCCGAACCGCCCATGAGCTCGGCGGGGGAGTGATGCTCGTCCAGGGGCTCCCCTGTGGCCCGCTCGTAGGCGATCTCGTTCAGGCGGTTGCACAGGCGCTCGGCGAGGCGGCGGGAGTTCGCGAAGACGATCGTGGAGCGGTGGGACTGGACCAGGTCGGTGATCCGCTCCTCCACGTGCGGCCAGATCGAGGGGCGCTCGGCGCCCTCCGAGCCGTCCGACACCGGGGAGCCGCCCAACTCGCCCAGGTCCTCGACCGGGACGACCACGGACAGGTCGAACTCCTTGCCCGACTCCGGCTGGACGATCTCCACCTTGCGGCGCGGGGAGAGGAAGCGGGCCACCTCGTCGACCGGGCGGACCGTCGCGGACAGGCCGATGCGGCGGGCGGGCTTCGGCAGGAGGTCGTCCAGCCGCTCCAGGGAGAGCGCCAGGTGGGCGCCGCGCTTGGTGCCCGCGACCGCGTGCACCTCGTCGAGGATCACCGTCTCCACGCCGGTCAGCGCGTCGCGCGTGGCCGACGTCAGCATCAGGAACAGCGACTCCGGGGTCGTGATCAGGATGTCCGGTGGCCGGGTGGACAGGGCGCGGCGCTCCGCTGCCGGGGTGTCTCCCGAACGGATGCCCACCTTGATCTCGGGCTCGGGCAGGCCCATCCGCACGGACTCCTGGCGGATGCCCGTCAGGGGGCTGCGGAGGTTGCGCTCGACGTCGACGGCCAGGGCCTTGAGCGGAGAGACGTACAGGACGCGGCAGCGCTTCCTGGGGTCGGCGGGGGGAGGGGTCGAGGCCAGCTGGTCCAGCGCGGCCAGGAAGGCGGCCAGGGTCTTGCCGGAGCCGGTCGGGGCCACGACCAGCACGTCCGAACCCTCGTGGATGGCCTGCCACGCGCCGGCCTGGGCCGTGGTGGGCGCGGGGAAGGCGCCCGTGAACCAGGCGCGGGTCGCGGGGGAGAAGCCGTCGAGGGGGCCGGGCGCTTTGCTGACCATGCGTCCATCGTGCACCCCGGCACTGACAACGGAGACCGCGGCGAGTCCGCCTGCCGTCCCGCGGCCGGCTCAGCGGAGGGCGGGCCGTGTACCCGCCCGCCGTCCCGCTGCCGGTCGCAGGCCGGACAATGGGGGGATGAGCGAGCGCGCGCGGCACTGGCAGTACGAGGAACTGCCCGGGGTGGACCTGCTGCGGGCCCGGTATGTGCGCAAGACCTTCGTGCGGCACACACACGAGAACTTCGTGATCGCCGCCATCGCGGACGGCGTGGAGGTGTTCCACCACGGCGGCGGCGATCAGTACGCGGGGGCGGGGGCCCTCGCGCTGGTGAACCCGGACACTCCGCACACCGGGCGGGCCGGGGTGCCCGAGGGATGGCGCTACGGGGCGGTGTATCCCTCGGCCGACGTGGTGGCGGAGATCGCGGCCGAGACGACGGCCCTGCGGGGGACGCCGGGGTTCGTCAGTCCGGTGGTGGACGACCCCTACGCCGTCGGGCTGGTGCACCAGGTGCTGCGGGCCGCCGACGAGGGCAACGCGCTGGCCGCCGACACGCTGCTGCGGGTCGCCGTGACGAGGTTGCTGCGGCTGAACGGCGGGCCCATGCCGAGGCGTGCGGTGCGCACGGCGGGGGCCGCGATCGCGGCACGCGCGCGTGGCGTGCTGGAACAACGGATGGCGCGGCCGCCGAGCCTGGAGCAGTTGGCCACCGACCTCGGGACCAGCCCGTTCGCGCTGCTACGGGCCTTCCGGGACACCTACGGGATGCCACCGCACGCGTGGCTCACGGACGCGCGGGTCCGCAGGGCGCGGCGCCTGCTCGACGCGGGGACGGCACCCTCGGAGGTGGCCGCCGCCGTGGGATTCACCGATCAGCCGCACCTGAACCGGCACTTCAGCCGGATCGTCGGAGTACCTCCCGGGGCGTACCAGCGGGAGCGCAGGAACGCGCAAGACCCGTCGTGGCGCAAGAACGTACAAGACCCGTCGTAGCGGCCGGCCGTAGTTTTCTGTGCGTGGCAGAAACAGCTCTCAAGAATGCAGATACCGGCGGGAAGCCGGACCGGGCCGTCGTACGGGACGCCCTGGGCGTCGGGGTGGCCGTCGGGCTCTCCGGGTTCGCCTTCGGCGTGACGTCGGCCGGGAGCGGACTCACGCTGTGGCAGACCTGCGCCCTCAGTCTCCTCGTCTTCACCGGTGCCTCCCAGTTCGCCCTGGTGGGCGCCCTCGCCGGCGGGGGCAGTCCGTTCACGGCCGCTGCGGGGGCGTTCTTCCTCGGCGTGCGGAACGCCTTCTACGGTTTGCGGCTGTCGCAGGTGCTGGCCCTCCCGCGCGCGGTGCGGCCGTTCGCCGCCCAGTGGGTGATCGACGAGACGGCCGCCGTCGCGCTGGCCCAGCCCACGCGCCGCACCGCACGGATCGGCTTCTGGGTGACCGGCCTGAGCCTGTACGTGCTGTGGAACCTCACCACGCTCCTGGGTGCCCTGGGCGCCGAGGCCATCGGCGACACCGACGCCTGGGGGCTGGACGCCGCGGGACCCGCCGTGTTCCTGGCGCTGCTCGCACCCATGCTCAAGAGCGGCACCGAGCGGGCCGCCGCCGGACTCGCCGTCCTGCTGGGCATCGGGCTGCTGCCCGTCCTGCCCGCCGGCGTGCCGGTGCTGCTGGCCGCGCTGGCGGCACCCGTCGTGCTGTGGGCGGACGGCCGGCGCCGGGGACGGGGGGCCGGCCGATGAACGTCTGGATCGCCATCGGCGTGACCGTCCTCGGCTGCTACGCCGTCAAGCTGGCCGGACTGCTGGTGCCCGCCGGCGCCCTGGAGCGGCCTGTCGTCAAACGCCTGGCCGCCCTGCTGCCCGTGGCGCTGCTCGCGGCCCTCACGGCCCAGCAGACCTTCGCCGACGGACAGACGCTGGTGCTGGACGCACGGGCCGCCGGGCTGGGTGCCGCCGCCGTGGCGCTGCTGCTGCGCGCGCCCTTCCTGCTCGTCGTCGCGGCTGCCGTGGTGGTGACCGCGGGGGTGCGAGCGCTCGGTGCGTGATCAGCCGACGGGCCGGCCGTACGCGCCGAGGGTGCGCAGGGCGTCGATCGTCACCATGGCACGGGCTTCCAGCGCCGGGGCCGGGGCCCACTGGCGCCCCCGGACCGGCCAGCCGCCGTCCTCGCCCTGCTGGGCCGCGAGGTGATCCAGGGAGCGGGCCGTCTCGTCGTCCGTGAACCACGCGCGCGCGAGGGAGTGGGGTGTCCGCGCGTAGTCGTGCGGGAAGTGGTGCTCGCCCGGGGCGTAGCCGGGGGAGAGCGGGTACGCGTCCAGGCGCTCGGGGTCCAGTACCGCGAGGCCCTGTGCGCGTACCAGGCGGCCCAGACGATCGGCGGCGGCCTCCGCGCGCGGGCGGTCGGGGACGGCGTCCAGGAAGGCCACGGCGGCCTCGATCTCGTACGGGTGCGACTTCTCCAGGGACTCGACCGCCTGCCAGCAGAAGTCCGTGGCCCGGAAGAGCCACGCGTGCCACACCTCGTTGCGGTGCAGCAGCCCCACCACCGGCCCGGTGGCCAGCAGGTCGCTGGGCGGGTCGGCCACGACGGGCACGAACGGGGCGGTGGGACAGCCGCGCTGACCGGGGTGGACCGCCGGCAGCGCGCCGTCCGCCGTGGAGACGGACGTCAGATAGCGGCACACGCGCTCCACCCGTTGGCCCGCACACCGCCCGACGGCGTCCAGCACGCGCAGGGCACGGGCGGTGTGCAGCGGCTGGCTGACCGGGCCGCGCAGGTCCGGGTCGAGGCCGTGGCCGTACCCGCCGTCCCCGTTGCGGTAGGCGTCCAGGGCCGTCTCCACGGCGTCGGCGGAGCCGCCGCGGAAGTGGTGCGCGAAGAGGTGTTGCTCCAGCACGCGCGCGGTGAGCCAGACGAAGCGTTCGGCGCGCGCCACGGGGGTGAGCGGCGGGGACGTCGGGGGGAGTGCGGATGCTCCTGTTGCGGCCATGGACCGACCGTAGGGCGCGAAGGGGCGCGCGCAGGCGGTCCCGGCTCAGGCCCACCCCCAGGGGCGGGATACTGGAGTCATGCGGTTGACGGTCTTCTGGCAGCGGATGGCGGAGCACTTCGGTCCGGGGGCCGCCGACACCTTCGCGCGCGACCACGTCATGTCGGAGCTCGGCGGGCGCACGGTGAACGAGGCGCTGGACTCCGGCTGGGACGCCAAAGACGTCTGGCAGGTGGTCTGCTCGGTGATGGACGTGCCCCGGGAGAAGCGCTGAACGCTGCCGACGGGCCCTTGGGAGCGCCGGCCGGTCACGAAGATCGCAGGCGGGCAGACGGCTGTCGGTGGCGTGAGTGAGACTTGGTCCGTGGCACCCACTGACGAGACCGGGCAGGCAGCCCGGCAGGCATCCCCGTTCGGCACGACGCCGCCCGCCCTGCCCCCCGCCGGCGGGACCGCCGGACCGAACGGACGCATGCCGCGCTGGTTGCCGCGCGCCATGGTGCTCGCGCTCGCGCTCGTCGCCGTCTTCCAGCTCGGCAGCTGGGCGTTCCACCAGCTCACCGGCCTGCTGATCAACATTCTCATCGCGTTCTTCCTGGCCCTCGCCATCGAGCCGGCGGTGAGCTGGATGGCCTCACGCGGCATGCGCCGGGGGTTCGCCGCGTTCGTCGTCTTCATCGGCGTGGTGATCGTGGCCGCGGGCTTCGTCACGCTCCTCGGGTCCATGCTCGCCGGGCAGATCATCAAGATGGTCGAGGGGTTCCCGGACTACCTCGACTCCGTCATCAACTGGGTCAACGCGCACTTCAAGACGGACCTCAAGCGCGTCGACATCCAGGAGGGCCTGCTGCGCTCCGACTGGCTGCGCAACTACGTGCAGAACAGCGCCACCGGCGTCCTCGACGTCTCCGCTCAGGTCATCGGCGGCCTGTTCCAGCTGCTGACGGTCGCGCTGTTCTCGTTCTACTTCGCCGCGGACGGCCCGCGACTGCGCCGCACCATCTGCTCCGTCCTGCCGCCCGCCCGGCAGGCCGAGGTGCTGCGCGCGTGGGAGATCGCCGTGAACAAGACCGGCGGCTACCTGTACTCGCGCGGCCTGATGGCGCTGGTCTCCGGCATATCCCACTTCGTGCTGCTGCAGATACTCGACGTGCCCTACGCGCCCGTGCTCGCCGTGTGGGTGGGCCTCGTGTCGCAGTTCATCCCCACCATCGGCACGTATCTCGCGGGTGCGCTGCCCATGCTGATCGCGTTCACGGTGGACCCCTGGTACGCGCTGTGGGTGCTGATCTTCGTCGTCATCTACCAGCAGTTCGAGAACTACGTGCTCCAGCCCAAGCTGACCTCGAAGACCGTCGACATCCACCCCGCGGTCGCCTTCGGCTCGGTCATCGCGGGCACCGCGCTCCTCGGTGCCGTCGGCGCGCTGATCGCCATCCCGGCCATCGCCACCCTGCAGGCCTTCCTGGGGGCGTACGTGAAGCGCTACGCCGTCACGGACGACCCTCGGGTCCACGGACACCGACGTGGTGAGGGGCCCGGCCTGGTCACGCGCGCGCGGGGGCTGTGGGCGGCACGGCGGCCGGGCGAGCGACGGCACGCGGACGAGGGCTCCGCGGAAGACGGCTCCTGAGCGACCGGACGCCGCCGGGCCCGCCTCCGGGCGGACGGAGGGACAGACCGCCCGGCACTGCGCGCGTTCGGGGTGGTCGCGGTCTGCTGCCGAAGAGCTGGACCGCGCGCTCGCCCTCCCTGTCCACGGAGTGTGAGAACTCCGCGACCAGGAGCAGGAGCTCCAGCAGCCTGGACCGTACGGATGCCTCCGGCTCGGCCGTGAGACGGATCAGGTACGGCAGGGCCGCCGGCATGGCCGGGCCCGTCTGGAAGACCCCTCTCCATGAGGACGTTGCAGAGCACCCTCTCCGCCGCGGTGGCCGCGGCCCGATCGAGCAGTCCGCGCAGCAGCGCCGGAATCCCGGCGGGGCACCCGGGGAGCCCCGCCCAGACGATCCTGCCGCGGCCGCGCAGCGCGGGATGCTCCCGGCCGGCCTCCGCCGCCGCGGGGAACTCCTGGAGGAACCGTGTGACGAAGGCATGCTTGGCCGCCGCGTCGGTCCGGCACCTCCGTCTGTCTCCCCTGCTGGTCGACCGTGGCCGTAGGGGCGCACGGTACTTCGGCACGGTCGGCCGTGTCCGGGCCGGTCTGCCCGGTCGGGCGTGCCCGGTCCGGGCCGAGCGATCGGCCCGGGAACCGGGGAGCCTGTGCTCCAGGTGCCGTGTGGTGCGCTTGACACGAAAATCGAACATCCATTCTTATGGGAGCACCGGCCAGGCTCAACGACGGGCGTTTCGACGTAGTTTGGGGGGAGAAGTGCCCGAGTTATCCACAGGCCGGACGTGCGTCGAGGCGCATTGTCAGTGGCAGGCGTTAGCGTCTTTGACGTGAAGCGATCGACTCAAGCAAATCGGGTGGAACCCATGGCAGGAACCGACCGCGAGAAGGCCCTGGATGCCGCGCTCGCACAGATTGAACGGCAATTCGGCAAGGGCGCGGTCATGCGCATGGGCGACCGTACCCAGGAGCCCATCGAGGTCATCTCGACCGGATCCACCGCCCTGGACGTGGCCCTCGGCGTGGGTGGCCTGCCGCGTGGCCGCGTCGTGGAGATCTACGGACCGGAATCCTCCGGTAAGACCACCCTGACCCTCCACGCGGTGGCGAACGCGCAGAAGGCCGGCGGCCAGGTCGCCTTCGTCGACGCGGAGCACGCCCTCGACCCCGAGTACGCGAAGAAGCTCGGCGTCGACATCGACAACCTCATCCTCTCCCAGCCGGACAACGGCGAGCAGGCCCTGGAGATCGTGGACATGCTGGTCCGCTCCGG
>NZ_JAPSKN010000024.1:23900-49955 GCF_031181705.1 Streptomyces sp. | reverse complement strand
CGCGGAAGCCCACCCCGCCCGCCCCGGACGCCGGCTTGAAGCACGCCTTGTGCCCGGCGGCCTCCAACTCCTCGACAGCCGCGACGAGTTCGTCGGCCGAGCGGACCCGCCACCACGGCGGCACCGGTACCCCGATGGCCTGGACCGCCTCGTAGGCGATCACCTTGTCCTGGAAGACGGCCACCGCCTCGGGCGGCGGCGCCAGCACCGCCGTACCGGCCGCCTCGAACTCGGCGCGGTGCGCCACGATCGCCGACTGGTGCAACCGGGGCACGAACACGTCGATCCCGCGCCGGGCGCACTGGTCCAGCGCGTACTCGACGTACCCGTTCGGGGACAGGCCCTCGGGTTCCAGCTCGGCGGTGTCGGCGGCGGCCAGCACGGGCGAGTCGGGGTCGCCGTGGGTGGCGTGGATCTCGACGGCCCGGTCGCTGGGATTTCTCCGCAGCTGATCCATGAAGAACACGTTCTCCGCGTACGTGCGGTTGAGCCAGACGCGTACGCGAGAGACCATGCAGGCCGCCTTCCACGGTCGCGGGCACGACGCAGCAGCCCGTGCCCGGGCAGGATGAATGGAGGGACACCAAACCGCCCCCGTGAGAGGGAAGTTTCGTAGCGGTGGTGTTGGGGCAGATCATACGGCTTCGGCGGGCCGTTCCGTGCAACGCGCGGGTTACGGATCGCGGGGCGTGGCTTTCGGGCCGGCCTTGTCCCCGGCGCGCGGATGTGATCTCGTGGGGACGGCGTGCGCGAAGCGCGGAGAGGGGCGAGAGGTGACGTCGACGGCCGGGGGAGCCGGACAGCTGCTGGCCATCAGCGATCTGCACATCGGCTACCCGGAGAACCGCTTGCTGGTCGAGGAGATGCGGCCCGGGACGGACGACGACTGGCTGCTCGTCGCCGGTGACGTCGCGGAGACCGTGGCCGACATCCGCTGGACCCTCAAGACGCTCGCGGCCCGCTTCCGCAAGGTCGTCTGGGTGCCCGGGAACCACGAGCTGTGGACCCATCCGAGCGACCCGGTCACCCTGCGCGGCGTGGCCCGGTACGAGTATCTGGTCGAGCTGTGCCGGGAACTCGGCGTGACCACACCCGAGGACCCCTACCCCGTGTGGCGTGGCCCCGGCGGCCCCGTGGCCGTCGCCCCGCTGTTCCTGCTGTACGACTACTCGTTCCTGCCGGCCGGGTGCGCCACCAAGGAGCAGGGCCTGGAGTACGCCCAGGGCACCGGGATCGTCTGCACCGACGAGTACCTGCTGCATCCCGATCCGTACCCCAGCCGGGAGGCCTGGTGCCGGGCCCGGGTCGCGCGCACCGCGCGCAGACTCGCCGAACTGCCCGCCGACCTGCCGGTGATCCCGGTCAACCACTATCCGCTGCACCGGCATCCGATGGACGTCCTGTGGCACCCCGAGTTCGCCATGTGGTGCGGGACGGCCCTGACCGCCGACTGGCACCGCAGGTTCCCGGTCCACACGATGGTCTACGGCCATCTGCACATCCCCCGGACCACGTTCCACGACGGAGTGCGCTTCGAGGAGGTCTCGGTGGGTTATCCCCGCGAGTGGCGCAAGCGGCCCGGGCCGCCGGGGCGGCTGCGGCGCATCCTGCCGAGGGAGGGCGACAAGCGGTGATCGAGGAACTGCTGCCGCAGACCGTGGTCACGGTCGAGGCGTACGGCCACGACGGCCCGGACACCCCGCTGTACCCCGAGGAGGCGGCCCTGGTGGCGCGGGCGGTCCCCAAGCGGCAGCGGGAGTTCGCCGTCGTCCGCTCCTGCGCCCGGCGCGCCATGGAGAAGCTCGGCGTGCCGCCGCAGCCGATCCTGCCCGGGGAACGCGGCGCCCCCGGCTGGCCGGACGGGCTGGCCGGCAGCATGACCCACTGCGACGGCTACTGCGCCGCCGCCCTGGTGCGCGCCGGTGACCTGGCCTCCGTCGGGATCGACGCGGAGACCGACGCGCCGCTGCCCGAGGGGGTCCTGGAGTCCGTGGCGCTGCCGGACGAGGCGGAGCGGCTGCGACGGCTCGCCGCGCGACGCCCCGGCGTCCACTGGGACCGGCTGCTGTTCAGCGCGAAGGAGTCCGTCTACAAGGCGTGGTTCCCTCTCACGGGGAAGTGGCTGGACTTCATGGAGGCCGACATCGAGATCGCCCCGGACGGCGACTTCACCGCCCGCCTCCTCGTCCCCGGACCACTGCTGGGCGGCCACCGCCTCGACCGCTTCGACGGCCGCTGGACCGCGGACCGAGGGCTGGTCGCGACGGCCATCAGCGTGCCGCATCCCTGAGGCGCGGGTCGGCAGCCGGACCGGGCTCCGGGGCCCCGCTCACCACCCTGGCCCCCCGTACGGTCCGGGGGCCGGGCCCCGCGTCCCGGGCCCGGCCCCTGCCCACCCCTCGGTCCCGGCCGTCACCTCAGGGCCCTGGCTCCGGGCACCAGCTCTCCAGCAGACGGAAGAAGGCCTCCTCGTTGCCCGTCAGGCCCGCGCGCTCCAGGGCCTGTTCCGCGTCGGCCAGCACGGCGGGCGGGACGACCGGGGGGCCCGTCTCCCGGTCGAAGGCGGCGCGGACGGTGTGCAGCAGCCGCAGATAGGCCTGGACGGCGGTGCGCTCGCGGTCGGTCAGTACGGCGGTGGGCATCGGTCGGCTCTCCCCGTGTCGGCGTCGTCGCTCCCCGCGCCTCGCGGCGCGCACGCCCCGCACAGCCGGGGCGCACCTCCAGCTTGCCGCCCACCACTGACAATCCGGCCCCGCCGCCCGCCGGTTCGCCCGCCCGGCGGAGAGCGGAACGCCCCTTCACCCTGGTGAAGGGGCAGGTCAGCTCTGCGGACCCCGGTAGCCCAGCGACGCCTCGATCCGCCCCGCCAGATGGTCCCGCTGCACCGGCCCCCGCGAGGCCGAACCCGACAGCCACGCCCGGCACTTGCTGGCGAGCAGCAGGCCGAAGCTCTCGGCCTCCTTCTCGTCGTCGAGATCGAAACGCGTACGGGCGGCCACCTTCAGCACGGTCGCCTCCAGATCGGCGCCCTCGTCGAGCAGCCGGGCCGCGACGGCCGCGCCCTCGACGTGGTGGGAGCAGTGCCCGGCCTTCATGTGCCACAGCTCGTGGCCCAGGATCACCAACTGGTGATCGGGAGCCGTGCGTTCCTCGATCACGACGAGGTCCTGCTCGGCCATGTCGAGCCAGAGCCCACTGGCGGTCCCGGGCGGGAAGGCGGCCGTACGGAAGTGGACGGGGCGGCCCCGGCGTCTGCTCATGGCGTCGCACAGCGCGGCGTACAGCTCGTCGGGCCGTGCCGGCGCGGGGAGGGTCAGCTCCGCGACCAGCTCGCCGCACAGGCGGCGCATTTCCTTACCGATGCCCACAGTTCTCCCCACGGTCACGACTCGGGCCGCTTGACGCTCTCCAGGAGCATGTCCAGCCACTCCGCGACCTTGTCGCGGTGCTGGTCGGTGGGCAGCTGCGCGGCCCGCCAGGCGATGCCGCGCACGCCGTGGTCCTGCAGCAGCCGCTCCAGTGGGTCGTCCGCCGCCGCTGCCGCCTCCCGCTCCCGGTCGGCGAGCTTCTGCAGCAGCTCCTGCTCGGTGTGCTGAAGGGCGCTGACCAGCGCCTCGGGATCCTCGGCGGTGAGGAAACCGGCGTGCACCCGGAAGAACCGCTGGAGGGCGTCGCAGTGCTCCATGGTCGGCCGGCGGTCGCCGTTGATGAGGGCGCCGGCCTGCTGCCGGGACATGCCCGCGCCGTCGGCGATCTCCTGCTGGGTGTACTTGCGGCCGTTGGGCTTCAGGCGGGTCCGCCGCAACAGGTCAAGCCGCTGCAGGAACCGGGCCTGCACATCGGGCTCGCCGGCGGGCCGGCCACTGAGCAGCGCCTTGACCACCGGCTCCGGCACCCCGGAGGCGACGGACAGCCGACCGGTGTCGAAGACCTCGCTGTGCGGCACGCCGAGCCGGTCGGCGAGCGCGGTGACCCGGGAGACGACGGCCGGTAGCACGGCCGTACGCGTGGCGCCCGGACCCTCGACGAAGCCACCCGTCACCGACGATTCTCCTACGTCTCTCACAGGCTTCTCACAAGCGGATGCCGTGACTTACCCGGCGTGAACTTCCCGGAGCGTAGCCGGTGCCTCGAACTCACATCCAGGTCTCGCCACAACTGTGGCCAATTTCAGCCGTCAACAGGCACGAAATGCCACGATAGTTGACACGCCTCAGCCCGGGGCACCAGGATCGGGGCGCCGCGTCAAGGCCGCACAGGCAAGAGGGGTGACCTCCCGATGGCATTTCAGGCAGGAGGGCAGCGGCCGGCACCGCGGCCCGTCCCCGAGAACCCAGAGGCCCAGGCCTACCTGGAAGACTGCGCCGGGCTTCTGGAAGCCGTCTCCTTCCCCTCGCTCGTCGTCGACCACTGCTGGGACGTCGTCCTCACCAACAGCGCCTTCCGGTCACTTTTCCGCGGGGTGGGCCCGCACCCCACGGCCATGCCGGACGGCAACTTCCTCCGGTTCGTGCTCTTCCACCCCGACGCGCCCACGGTGCTCGGCGAGCACGAGGCGAGCTGGTGCCTGCCGATGCTGGCGCACTTCGCGCGGGCGGTGGAGAGCCACGGCCCCGACCACGGCCTGCAGGCCATCCGCCGCGAGATCGCCCAGGACCCGATCATGGAGGCCGCCTACCGGCACGGCCTGCCGCACTGGATCCGCGCGGTGGGCGAGGAGGCCGCCGAACTCGACGGCGCCGTGCGGCCGCTGCTGCACCCGGACCCGCGCTGGGGCGCCACCGACTGCCGGGTCGTCGCCGAGACCTCCCGGACGCTGGAGGAACTGGGCTGCACCCGGCTCACGTTCGTCCTGCGCGAGGCCCGCCGCGCCCCGTCCCGGGAGCGCAGGACACGCCGCACCGCCTCCCACCTCAGGGTCGTCCCGGCGGCCGGCTGACCGCTCGGCCGCCCTCCCGGCGATCCTCGCCGCTCACTTCCTGGATTATGTGGTGTGTGACATAGTACTGATGTGAGCAAGCCGCTGACCTGCGATGTCGTGGTGATCGGCGCCGGAGTGGTCGGCGCCGCCTGCGCCCTGTACGCGGCCCGGGCGGGTAGGGACACCGTCGTGGTGGACCGGGGCCCGGTGGCCGGCGGGACGACCGGCGCGGGGGAGGGGAACCTCCTCGTCTCCGACAAGGAACCCGGTCCCGAGCTCGACCTCGCCCTGCTCTCCGCCCGTCTGTGGGCCGAACTGGCAGCGGACGGGCTGGGGGAGGCCGTCGAGTACGAGGCCAAGGGCGGACTCGTCGTCGCCGGCACGGACGCGGCCCGGGCCGGACTGGCGGAACTCGCCGCAGGACAGCGCGCGGCCGGGGTCGAGGCGGTGGCCGTGCCCGCCGACCGGCTCGCCGATCTGGAGCCGCAGCTGGCTCCCGGCCTCCTCGGCGGCGTGCACTACCCGCAGGACGCCCAGGTGATGCCCGCCCTCGCGGCGGCGCACCTGCTGCGCGCGTCGGGCGCCCGGCTGCGCACCGGCCGGGAGGTGACCGCGGTGCTGCGCGGCCGGGGCGGGGCGGTGCGCGGGGTGCGGACCGACCGGGGGGACCTGCACGCCCCCGCGGTGGTGAACGCGGCCGGCACCTGGGGCGGCGAAGTGGCCGCCCGGGCCGGTGTGTCGCTGCCGGTGCTGCCCCGGCGCGGCTTCGTCCTGGTCACCGAGCCGCTGCCGCCCAGGATCCGGCACAAGGTCTACGCCGCCGACTACGTGGCCGACGTGGCGAGCGACGCGGCGGAACTGCAGACCTCGCCGGTGGTGGAGGGAACGCCCGCCGGTCCGGTCCTCATCGGTGCCAGCCGCGAACGGGTCGGCTTCGACCGCTCGCTCTCGCTCCCGGCCCTGCGCGCGCTCGCGGCGGGCGCGACCCGGCTCTTCCCGTTCCTCGCCGGTGTGCGGGCCATGCGCGCGTACGCCGGTTTCCGGCCCTACCTGCCGGACCATCTGCCCGCGATCGGCGCCGACCCCCGGGCGCCCGGACTGTTCCACGCCTGCGGCCACGAGGGCGCGGGCATCGGGCTGGCCACCGGCACCGGACATCTCATCGCCGCACTGCTGACCGGGCGGGCGCCCGGCCTGGACCCCGCCCCGTTCCGGCCCGACCGCTTCGCCGAGGAGGCCGGGTGAATCCCCTGGAACGGGTGGGGGCGCGACCCGGGCCCGCCTTCACGGTCACCTTCGACGGGCGGCCGGTCGAGGCGCTGCCCGGGCAGACGGTCGCCGCCGTGCTGTGGGCGGCGGGCGTCACCTCCTGGCGGGCCACCCGCGGTGAGGGCCGGCCGCGCGGCGTGTTCTGCGGCATCGGCGTCTGCTTCGACTGCCTGGTGAGCGTCAACGGCCGTCCCAACCAGCGGGCCTGCCTGCTGCCGGTCCGGCCGGGGGACGCGATCGCCACACAGGACGGCACCGGGCACGAAGGAGCGGACCGTGCGCAATGACCCCGGCGTGAGCGAGAGGGCCCCCGGCCCCGGGGCGGCGGAGCTGCGCACCGACCTCGCCGTGATCGGTGCCGGACCCGCCGGGCTCGCCGCCGCGCTCGCGGCGTGCGCGCGGGGCGTGCGGGTCGCGCTCGTCGACGCCGCGCCCGAGCCCGGCGGCCAGTTCTACCGGCAGCCCGCCGCCGGGCTCGGGGCCCGGCGCCCCGAGGCGCTGCACCACGGATGGCGGACCTGGGAGCGGCTGCGTGACGGACTCGCCGCCGGCTCCGTGCGCACGCTGACCGGCCACCACGTGTGGTGCGTGGAGCGAACCCCGGACGGTTTCACCGTGCACGCGCTGCTCGGGCCCGAGCAGGAGGAGCCGGCCGAGGTGCACGCCCGGTCCGTTCTCCTGGCCACCGGCGGCTACGAGACGGTGCTGCCCTTCCCCGGCTGGACCCTCCCGGGCGTCGTCACCGCCGGGGGAGCCCAGGCCCTGCTCAAGGGCGGCCTCGTGGTGCCGGGGCGCCGGGCCGTCGTGGCCGGGACGGGGCCGCTGCTGCTGCCCGTGGCGACCGGCCTCGCGGCCGCCGGGGTCGAGGTCGCCGCCCTGGTGGAGTCCACCGGCCCGGGGCGCCTCGCCCGCCACGTTCGGGCGCTGGCCGACAAGCTCCCGGAGGGCGCCGGGTACGCCGCGCGGCTCCTGCGCCACCGCGTGCCGGTCCTGGCCCGGCACACCGTCGTCCGCGCCCACGGTGACGACCGGCTGACCGGGGTGACGGTCGCCGCCCTCGGCGCCGACGGCCGGGTCCGGCCCGGCACCGGGCGGCACCTCGCCTGCGACACCCTCGCCGTCGGCCACGGCATGCTGGCGCACACCGACCTCGCGCAGAGCCTGGGCTGCCGCCTCGACGGGCCGGCCGTGGCCGTCGACGACGAGCAGCGCACCGACGTGCCCGGCGTGTGGGCGGCCGGGGAGGCCACCGGCATCGGCGGCGCGGCCCTCGCGCTCGCCGAGGGACACATCGCCGGCTGTTCGGCCGCCGCGCGCCTGCGCGGCACCGCTCCGGACCCGGCCCCCGCCGCGCTGAAGGCCCGTGCGCGGCTCAGGAGGTCCGCGGCGGTCCTGGGCTCCGCCTGGGTGCCGCCCGCGTCCTGGGCCGAGCAGGTCACCGACGACACCGTCGTCTGCCGCTGCGAGGAGGTCACCGCCGGGGCCGTGCGCGACGCCCTGGACCTCGGGGCGGGCGACGAACGGACCGTGAAGCTGCTGACCCGGGCCGGGATGGGCTGGTGCCAGGGCCGGATGTGCTCCCCCGCGGTCGCCGGCCTCGCCGGCTGCGCGCCCACCCCGGCCCGGCGGCCCCTCGCCCGTCCCGTACCGCTCGGCGTCCTCGCCCGGCACCACCCCCAGGAGGGACCGTCATGACCGACCACCGCCCCTGGCGCGGCGTCCTCGTCGCCACCGCGCTCCCGCTGAACGACGACCTGTCCGTGGACCACGACCGGTACGCCGAGCACTGCGCCTGGCTGGTCGAGAGCGGCTGCGACGGCGTCGTGCCGAACGGCTCCCTCGGCGAGTACCAGGTGCTCACCCCCGAGGAGCGGAGCCGGGTCGTCGAGACGGCGGTCGCCGCGATCGGCGGGGAGCGCGTCATGCCCGGCGTCGCCGCCTACGGCTCCGCCGAGTCCCGGCGCTGGGCCGAGCAGGCCGCCGAGGCCGGCTGCCGGGCGGTGATGCTGCTGCCGCCCAACGCCTACCGCGCCGACGAGCGCGCCGTCCTCGCCCACTACGCCGAGGTGGCGAGGGCGGGCCTGCCGGTCGTCGCGTACAACAACCCGATCGACACCAAGGTCGACCTCGTGCCGGAACTGCTCGCCCGGCTGCACGGCGAGGGACACATCCAGGGGGTCAAGGAGTTCTCCGGTGACGTCCGCCGGGCCTACCGGATCGCCGAACTCGCCCCCGAACTGGACTTGTTGGCCGGCGCGGACGACGTCCTGCTGGAGCTGGCCGTCGCCGGCGCCAAGGGCTGGGTGGCGGGGTATCCGAACGCGCTGCCCCGGGCCTCGGTCGAGCTGTACCGCGCGGCCGTCGGCGGCGACCTCGCCACCGCACTGCCGCTGTACCGGCAGTTGCACCCGCTGCTGCGGTGGGACTCGCGGGTGGAGTTCGTCCAGGCCATCAAGCTGTCCATGGACCTCGTCGGCCGCCACGGCGGCCCCTGCCGCCCGCCCCGGATGCCGCTGCTGCCCGACCAGGAGGCCGCCGTCCGGGCCGCCACCGAGAAGGCCGTCGCCGCCGGACTCGCCTAGCAAAGGACCGATCATGCGCAGCGGACTCGTCCTGCACGCCGTCGACTCGCACACCGAGGGCATGCCGACCCGGGTGATCACCGGCGGCATCGGCACCATCCCCGGCGCCACCATGAACGAGCGGCGGCTGTGGTTCCGCGAACACCGCGACGACGTCAAGCAGTTGCTGATGAACGAACCGCGCGGCCACTCCGCCATGAGCGGCGCGATCCTCCAGCCGCCGACCCGGCCCGACTGCGACTGGGGCGTCGTCTACATCGAGGTCTCCGGCTACCTGCCGATGTGCGGGCACGGCACCATCGGCGTGGCGACCGTGCTCGTGGAGACCGGCATGGTCGAGGCCGTCGAGCCGGTCACCACCATCCGGCTCGACACCCCGGCGGGCCCGGTCGTCGCCGAGGTGGCCGTCGAGGACGGGGCCGCCAGACAGGTCACCCTGCGCAACGTCCCCTCCTTCGCCGTCGGCCTCGACCGTGAGGCCGTCCTGCCCGACGGCCGGACGGTGACCTACGACCTCGCCTTCGGCGGCAACTTCTACGCCATCCTGCCGCTGGAGCGGTTCGGCCTGCCCTTCGACCGGTCCCGCAAGGACGAGATCCTGGCCGCGGGCCTGTCCCTCATGGACGCCGTCAACGCCGAGGACCCCCCGGTCCACCCGGAGGACCCCTCCATCCACGGCCTCCACCACGTCTACCTGGCCGCCCCCGGATCCACCGCCCGGCACTCCCGGCACGCCATGGCCATCCACCCGGGCTGGTTCGACCGCTCGCCCTGCGGCACCGGCACCAGCGCCCGCATGGCCCAGCTCCACGCGCGCGGCGAACTGCCCCTGCGCACCGAGTTCGTGAACGAGTCCTTCATCGGCACCCGGTTCACCGGCAGACTGCTCGGCACCACCGAGGTCGCCGGACGCCCGGCCGTCGTGCCCAGCTTCACCGGACGCGCCTGGATCACGGGAACGGCCCAGTACCTGCTCGACCCCGACGACCCGTTCCCGGCCGGGTTCGTCCTGTAAGCCGTGCGTCCACCAGGAGAGGAGACCCCGACCGTCATGGCCCCGCAGCACACCCCCGCCCTGCCCGTGCTGGGCAGCAGGAAGCCCAGCCACCGGGAGCGGGTCGCGGACGCGCTGCGGGCCGCCCTGATCGCCGGCGAACTGCGCCCCGGCGAGGTCCACTCGGCGCCCGGCCTCGCCGCCCGCTTCGGTGTCTCCGCCACCCCCGTGCGCGAGGCCATGCTCGACCTCGCCAAGGAGGGCCTGGTCGACACCGTGCCCAACAAGGGTTTCCGGGTCACCGCCGTCTCCGAGAAGCAACTCGACGAGTACACCCACATCCGGGCGCTGATCGAGATCCCCACCACGGCCGGCCTGGCGGTCACGGCCGACCCGGTGGACCTGGAGGCGCTCCGGCCGGTCGCCCGGGAGATCGTCGCCTCGGCCGCGGCGGGCGACCTGATCGCCTACGTCGAGGCCGACCTGCGCTTCCACCTCGGCCTGCTGGCACTCGCCGGCAACGACCACCTCGTCGACGTCGTCCGCGACCTGAGGCGCCGCTCCCGGCTGTACGGGCTGACCGCGCTCGTCGAGCAGGGGCGGCTGGAGGCCTCCGCGGAGGAGCACCTGGAGATCCTGGACGCGCTGCTCGCCCGGGACGAGGAGGCCGTCCGAGCGGTGATGACCCGCCACCTGGGGCACGTCCGGGGCCTGTGGGCAGCTCCCTGACCCATCGCTTTGCGCGATTACGCAAGCTGCTTGCGTAAATTGCGCTACGCTTGCGGCCATGACGCGACGACTTGCCGAGGTGGCGAAGAAGGTCGGGGTCAGCGAGGCCACGGTCAGCCGGGTGCTCAACGGCAAGCCGGGAGTGTCCGAGCCGACCCGGCAGGCGGTGCTCTCCGCCCTGGACGTGCTCGGCTACGAGCGGCCCACGCAGCTGCGCGGCGAACGCGCCCGGCTGGTCGGCCTGGTCCTGCCCGAGCTGCAGAACCCCATCTTCCCCGCGTTCGCCGAGGTCATCGGCGGCGCTCTGGCCCAGCTCGGGCTGACCCCCGTGCTGTGCACCCAGACCCGGGGCGGTGTCTCCGAGGCGGACTACGTGACGCTGCTGCTCCAGCAGCAGGTCTCCGGCGTCGTCTTCGCCGGCGGGCTCTACGCCCAGGCCGACGCGCCGCACGACCACTACCGGCAGCTCGCCGAGCGCAACATCCCGGTCGTGCTGGTCAACGCGGCCATCGAGGACCTGGGCTTCCCGCAGGTGTCCTGCGACGACGCGGTGGCCGTCGAGCAGTCCTGGCGGCACCTGGCCTCGCTCGGGCACGAGCGGATCGGGCTGGTGCTCGGTCCCGGTGACCACCTCCCCTCGGCGCGCAAGCTGGCCGCCGCGCGGGCGATCGGGCACGTCCCCGACGAGTTCGTCGCCCGCGCCATGTTCTCGATCGAGGGCGGCCATGCGGCGGCGGCCCGGCTCATCGACCGGGGCGTCACGGGCTTCATCTGCGCCAGCGACCCGCTCGCCCTCGGCGTCGTACGGGCCGCCCGCCGCAAGGGGCTCGACGTGCCGTCCCGCATCTCGGTCGTGGGATACGACGACTCCGCGTTGATGAACTGCACCGAACCGCCACTGACCACGGTCCGCCAGCCCATCGAAGCCATGGGCAAAGCCGTCGTGGAACTGCTGAACGCGCAGATCAGCGGGGGCTCCGTGGCGGCGGAGGAGCTTTTGTTCGAGCCGGAGCTGGTGGTGCGGGGGTCGACCGCGCAGGCACCGCGCATCTGAGATCCGCCCTGCTGTCGAATAATTACATATTCTGCGCGACATCTTGCGGTCGGTTGTCACCGGTGCTTGAGTGTGCGGCGCCCCTCGCTCCTGTCCTGAGGCGTCCACTCGCTCCTGCCCTAAGGGGTCCACCGATGAGAAGCACCGGGATCCGCCGTACCCTCGCCCTGCTCGGCGTCAGCGCCCTCGCGCTCACCGCCTGCGGCGGGAACGCCGACGAGTCCGCCGGCGGCAAGACCCGCATCACGGTCAACTGCATGCCGCCCAAGAGCGCCAAGACCGACCGCGCCTTCTTCGAGGAGGACATCGCCGCCTTCGAGAAGCAGCACCCGGACATCGACGTCGTCCCGCACGACGCCTTCCCCTGCCAGGACCCGAAGACGTTCGACGCCAAACTCGCCGGCGGGCAGATGGAGGACGTCTTCTACACGTACTTCACCGACGCCCGCCACGTCGTCGACATCAACCAGGCCGCCGACCTCACCCCCTACGTCAAGGACCTGAAGAGCTACGGCACCCTGCAGAAGCAGCTGCGCGACATCTACACCGTCGACGGCAAGGTCTACGGCATCCCGCGCACCGGCTACTCGATGGGCCTGATCTACAACAAGGCACTCTTCGAGAAGGCCGGCCTCGACCCGGACCGGCCGCCCACGACCTGGGCCGAGGTCCGCACCGCCGCGAAGAAGATCGCCGGACTGGGCGGCGGCACCGTCGGCTACGCCGACTACAGCGCCCAGAACCAGGGCGGCTGGCACTTCACCGCCGAGCTGTACTCCCAGGGCGGCGACGTCGTCAGCGCCGACGGCAAGCAGGCCACCGTCGACACCCCCGAGGGCCGGGCCGTGCTGCAGACCCTGCACGACATGCGCTGGACGGACGACTCCATGGGCAGCAGGCAGCTGCTCGTCATCAACGACGCCCAGCAGATGATGGGTTCGGGCAAGCTCGGCATGTACCTCGCCGCCCCCGACAACATCCCCATCCTCGTCAAGGAGAAGGGCGCCAGCTACGAGGACATCGCCATCGCCCCGATGCCCGGCGGCAAGGCCACCCTGGTCGGCGGCGACGGCTACATGGTCAGCAAGAAGGCGAGCCCCGCGCAGATCCGCGCCGCGCTGAAGTGGCTCGACCACATGTTCCTCACCCCCGGCGACGGCTTCCTCGGCGACTACGCCCGCGCCAAGAAGCACGACGCCCCGGTGGGCCTGCCCGAGCCGCGTCTGTTCACCGGCGCGGCCGACGCGGAGGACCAGCGGGTCAAGCAGGCCAACGCCAACGTCCCGGTGGAGAACTACCAGTCCTTCCTCGACGGCAACCAGCGCCTTGACATGAAGATCGAGCCGCCGCACGCCCAGCAGATCTACTCCGTCCTCGACGGGGTCGTCTCCGCCGTCCTCACCAAGCAGGACGCGGACATCGACCGGCTGCTGAAGGACGCGTCCGGCAAGATCGACGGCATCCTGGCGCGAGGCTGAGCCCGATGAAGAACACGGGTCCGATCCCCCTGGAGACCTCCGAGCGCCGGGCCCGCCCGGCGATCGAGGTCCGCCCGGTGCAGGCGCCGCCCCCGGCAGGGGACTTCAGGCGGCGCCACCTCGCCGACCAGGGCCGCGCCTACGCCTTCCTGCTCGGCGGGCTCGTCTGCTTCGCCCTGTTCTCCTGGTACCCGGCGATCCGCGCGGTCGTCATCGCCTTCCAGAAGTACACGCCGGGCGCGGAACCCGAGTGGGTCGGCACCGCCAACTTCACCCGCGTCGTGCAGGACCCCGAGTTCGGCGCCGCCTGGCGCAACACCCTCACCTTCACGCTGCTCGCCCTGGTCATCGGCTTCGCGATCCCGTTCGTCCTGGCCCTCGTCCTGAACGAACTGCGGCACGCCCGGGCCTTCTTCCGGGTCGTGGTCTACCTGCCGGTGATGATCCCGCCGGTGGTCAGCGCCCTGCTGTGGAAGTGGTTCTACGACCCCGGCGCCGGCCTGGCCAACGAGGCGCTGCGCCTTGTGCACCTGCCGACCTCGAACTGGTCCAACGGCGCCGACACCGCCCTGGTCTCCCTCGTCATCGTGGCCACCTGGGCCAACATGGGCGGCACCGTCCTGATCTACCTGGCCGCCCTGCAGTCCATCCCGGGCGAGCTGTACGAGGCGGCCGAACTGGACGGGGCGAGCCTGCTGCAACGCGTCCGGCACGTCACGATCCCGCAGACCAGGTTCGTCATCCTGATGCTGATGCTCCTGCAGATCATCGCCACCATGCAGGTGTTCACCGAACCGTTCGTCATCACCGGCGGCGGCCCGGAGAACGCCACGGTCACCGTCCTGTACCTGATCTACAAGTACGCGTTCCTCTACAACGACTTCGGCGGCGCCTGCGCGCTGAGCGTGATGCTCCTGCTGCTGCTCGGCCTGTTCTCCGCCGCCTATCTCCGACTCACCCGGACCGACGGGGAGACCGCATGAGCAGCACCCGCACCCTCGTCTCCCCGGCCGTCCTGGCCCGTCCGCGCGGCCGGGCCGTCTACTGGGGCGTCTTCACCGGCGTCGTCCTGCTCTTCGCGCTCGCCTTCCTCTTCCCGGTCTACTGGATGGCCACCGGCGCGCTGAAGTCCCCCGACGAGGTGGCCCGGACACCGCCGACCCTGGTCCCCGAGGACTGGCGGTTCAGCGGCTACACCGACGCCTGGGAGCTCATGGAGCTGCCGGTCCACCTGTGGAACACGGTCGTCCAGGCGGCCGGCGCCTGGCTGTGCCAGCTGGTGTTCTGCACGGCCGCCGCCTACGCCCTGTCCAAACTGAGGCCCGTGTTCGGCAAGGTGATCCTGGGCGGCATCCTCGCCACCCTGATGGTCCCGGCGCAGGCCCTCGTCGTCCCGAAGTACCTGACCGTCGCCGACCTCGGCCTGCTCAACGACCCGCTCGCCATCTGGCTCCCGGCCGTCGCCAACGCCTTCAACCTCTACCTGCTCAAGCGGTTCTTCGACCAGATCCCGCGCGATGTGCTGGAGGCCGCCGAGATGGACGGGGCCGGGCGGCTGCGCGTGCTGTGGTCGATCGTGCTGCCGATGTCCCGGCCCGTCCTGGGCGTCGTCTCGATCTTCGCGCTGGTCGCCGTCTGGCAGGACTTCCTGTGGCCGCTGATGGTCTTCTCCGACACCGGCAAGCAGCCCATCAGCGTCGCCCTCGTGCAGCTGTCGCAGAACATCCAGCTGACCGTGCTCATCGCCGCCATGGTGATCGCCAGCATCCCCATGGTCGCCCTGTTCCTCGTCTTCCAGCGGCACATCATCGCCGGGATCAGCGCGGGCAGCACGAAGGGCTGACGCCGCCGACCCCCTCCGACGAAAGGCACCGACCGTGGGACAGCCCACCCCTGCCTCCCCGCTCTCCTCGCCTTCCGCGCCTTCCGCGCACGGCGACTGGTGGCGCGACGCCGTCATCTACCAGGTGTACGTCCGCAGTTTCGCCGACGGCGACGGCGACGGCACCGGCGACCTCGCGGGCGTCCGCGCCCGCCTGCCCTACCTCGCCGACCTCGGCGTGGACGCCCTGTGGTTCACACCCTGGTACCTGTCCCCGATGAAGGACGGCGGCTACGACGTCGCCGACTACCGGGTGATCGACCCGGCGTTCGGCACCCTCGCCGAGGCCGAGAAACTCATCGCCGAGGCACTCCAGCTGGGCATCCGCACCATCGTCGACATCGTGCCGAACCACGTCTCCGACCGGCACGCGTGGTTCCGGGCGGCGCTGCGCGGAGGCCCCGAGCGGGAGCTGTTCCACTTCCGCCCGGGCCGCGGCGCCGACGGCGAACTCCCGCCGAACAACTGGCGTTCCGAGTTCGGCGGACCCGCCTGGACCAGGGTCGCGGACGGCTCCTGGTACCTCCACCTGTTCGCCCCCGAGCAGCCCGACCTCGACTGGTCCCACCCGGCGGTCCGTCAGGAGCACGAGGACGTCCTGCGGTTCTGGCTCGAGCGGGGCGTCGCCGGCGTCCGCATCGACTCGGCCGCCCTGCTGGTGAAGGACCCGGACCTGCCCGATCTCACCGAGGGCCGCGACCCCCACCCGTACGTCGACCGCGACGAACTCCACGACATCTACCGGGCCTGGCGGGCGATCGCCGACGAGTACGGCGGCGTCTTCGTCGGTGAGGTCTGGCTGCCGGACACCGAGCGCTTCGCGCGCTACCTGCGCCCCGACGAGCTGCACACCGCCTTCAACTTCTCCTTCATGACCTGCCCCTGGGACGCGCGGCGGCTGCGCAGCTCCATCGACGAGACACTCGCCGAACACGCCCCCGTGGGCGCCCCCGCGACCTGGGTGCTGTGCAACCACGACGTGACCCGCACGGTCACCCGCTACGGCCGCGAGGACACCGGCTTCGACTTCGCGACCAAGGCGTTCGGCACCCCCACGGACCTGGCCCTCGGCACCCGCCGGGCCCGCGCCGCCGCCCTGCTGTCACTGGCCCTGCCCGGCGCGGTCTACGTCTACCAGGGGGAGGAACTGGGCCTGCCCGAGGCCGGCATCCCCCTGGACCGGATCCAGGACCCGATGCACTTCCGCTCCGGCGGCAGCGATCCCGGCCGGGACGGCTGCCGGGTCCCGCTGCCGTGGACGGCGGGGGCACCGCACGCGGGTTTCGGCGGGGAGCCCTGGCTGCCCCAGCCGGAGGGATGGGCGGAGTACGCCGCCGACCGGCAGGCCCGGGACCCCGCGTCGATGCTGAGCCTCTACCGCGAGGCCATCCGGCTGCGCCCGGCCCTCGGCACCGGGCCGCTCACCTGGCTGCCCGCCCCGGACGGCGTCCTCGCGTTCCGCCGGACCACGGGGATCTGCCTGGTGAACCTGGCCGACGCCCCGGCCGTCCTGCCCGCCCACTGCGGACTCCTCCTCGCCAGCGGCCCGTTGGACGCCGACGGGCGGCTGCCGAAGGACACGGCGGTCTGGCTGCGCGCCTGAGACCGCGACCGCACCGCGCTGTCCCCGTACCCCCACCACGAAGGGATGAGCCCATGCACGCCCGTAGATCTGTCAGGAGCATGCCCGTGCTGGCCGCGGCCGTGGCGATGGCCGCCGGCACGCTGGTCGCCCTGGCCCCCGCCCCCGCCCACGCCGCCGCGGGTGCCACCGTCCCCTTCACCTCGGTCGAGGCCGAGTCGGCGAACGGCACCGGCACGCGGATCGGCCCCGACCACACCCAGGGCACCCTCGCCTCCGAGGCCTCCGGACGCCAGGCCGTGCGGCTCTCGTCCGGGCAGCGCGTGGAGTTCACCGTGCCGCGCGCGGCCAACGCGGTGAACGTCGCCTACAGCGTCCCGGACGGCCAGTCCGGCTCGCTCGACGTCTACGTCAACGGCCGCAGGCTCGCGAAGACGATCCCGGTCACGTCGAAGTACTCCTACGTCGACACGCCCTGGATCCCCGGTGCGAAGACCCACCACTTCTACGACAACGCCCGCCTGCTGCTCGGGGAGGACGTCCAGGCGGGCGACAAGGTCGCCCTCCAGGCCACGAACGTCCAGGTCACCGTCGACGTCGCCGACTTCGAGCAGGCGTCCCCTCCCGCCTCCCAGCCCGCCGGATCCGTCTCCGTCACCTCCAGGGGCGCCGACCCCAGCGGCCGGGGCGACTCCACCCAGGCCTTCCGCGACGCCATCGCCGCCGCGCGGGGCGGGGTGGTGTGGATCCCGCCGGGCGAGTACCGGCTCACCTCGTCGCTCAACGGCGTGCAGGACGTCACCCTCCGGGGCGCGGGTCACTGGCACTCCGTCGTGCGCACCTCCCGCTTCGTCGACCAGTCCAGCTCCACGGGGAACGTCCACATCCGGGACTTCGCGGTGATCGGAGAGGTCACCGAGCGGGTCGACTCCAGCCCGGACAACTTCGTCAACGGCTCGCTCGGACCGAACAGTTCCGTCTCCGGCATGTGGCTCCAGCACCTCAAGGTCGGCCTGTGGCTGACGGGCAACAACGACAACCTGGTCGTCGAGAACAACCGCTTCCTCGACATGACCGCCGACGGCCTCAACCTCAACGGCCACGCCCGCGGTGTCCGCGTCCGCCACAACTTCCTGCGCAACCAGGGCGACGACGCCCTCGCCATGTGGTCGCTGAACGCGCCCGACGTCGACAGCAGCTTCGAGAACAACACCGTCACCCAGCCGAACCTCGCCAACGGCATCGCGATCTACGGCGGCACGGACATCACCGTGCGGAACAACCTGATCTCCGACACCAACGCCCTCGGCAGCGGCATCGCCATCTCCAACCAGAAGTTCCTCGACCCCTTCCACCCGCTCGCCGGCACCATCACCGTCGCCGGCAACACCCTCGTGCGCACCGGCGCGATGAACCCCAACTGGAATCACCCCATGGGCGCGCTGCGGGTCGACTCCTACGACAGTGCCATCGAGGCCCAGGTGCGGATAACCGACACGACGATCACGGACAGCCCCTACAGCGCCTTCGAGTTCGTCTCCGGCAGCGGGCGCGGCCACGCGGCGAAGAACATCACCGTCGACGGCGCGACCGTGCGCGACACCGGCACGGTCGTCGTCCAGGCCGAGACGCCGGGCGCCGCCACCTTCCGCAACGTCACCGCGACCGGCGTCGGCGCCGCGGGTGTCTACAACTGCCCCTACCCGACCGGCTCCGGCACCTTCACGCTGACCGACGGCGGCGGCAACTCCGGCTGGAGCAGCACCTGGTCCGACTGCTCCACCTGGCCGCAGCCCGGCCAGGGCAACCCCGACCCGGACCCGGGCCGCAACCTCGCCAGGAGCCGCCCGGCCACGGCCACCGGCTCCCAGGACGTCCACACACCCGGCAGGGCGGTCGACGGCGACGCGAACACCTACTGGGAGTCCGCCAACCACGCCTTCCCGCAGGCGCTGACCGTCGACCTCGGCTCCCGGGAGGCGGTGCGCCGGCTGGTGCTGAAGCTGCCGCCGCAGACCGCCTGGCAGGCCCGGACCCAGACGCTGGCCGTGCTGGGCAGCGCGGACGGCTCGGCCTGGTCGACGGTGGTCGCCGCGAAGGACTACCGCTTCGACCCGGCCACCGGCAACACGGTCACCGTGTCCCTGCCCGACGGGACCAGCCTGCGTCACCTGAGGCTGCAGGTGACGGCCAACACCGGCTGGCCGGCCGCCCAGTTCAGTGAAGTGGAGGCCTATCTGTCCTGACCGCCCCGGGCGCCTCGCGCTTCGCCGCCCGGATCTGCTCGTACACGCGGGTCCGCAGCCCGGCGAAGCGCGGGGCGACGCGCGTGCGCACCCGGTGCCAGGGTCAATGCCTGAACGGCACCTTCGAATCAGGAGGCCGGTCAGAGGGCCCGTACCAGGCGCCCGCCGCGGCAGCGGGAGACACAGATGAGCATGGTCTCGGCCGCCGCGCGTTCCTCCTCGGTCAGCACCGGGTCGCGGTGGTCCGGCTCGCCCTCCAGGACGTCGGTCTCGCGCGTGCCGCAGGTGCCCTCGGCGCAGGAGTGCAGCACCTCGACCCCGGCCGCGCGCACGGTGTCGAGGAACGGTCGCTCCGCTCCGGGGAAGCCCGCCACCGGCGGGTCGCCCGCTCAACGGCGCAGCGGCGCGTGAGCCGTCTCCGGCAGCCGCAGGTACACCACCGACGACACGAGGCAGACCACCGCCACGTACCAGGGGAACAGCCCCGAGTGCCCCAGCTCCTTGAACTGCGTGCCGACGTACGGGGCGGTCCCGCCGAAGAGCGCGACGGTCAGCGAGTAGGGGAAACCGATGCCGGCCGCGCGGACCCGGGGCGGGAAGATCTCCGCGTTCACGGCCGCACTGATCGAGGTGAAGCCGGTCAGCAGCACCATGCCCGCGCAACTCACCAGGAGCAGCACGGCGAACGAGTCGCGCAGGGTGTGCAGCAGCGGCACCGCGAGCAGGGCGAAGCCCAGGCCGAAGAAGAGCAGCAGGGGACGGCGGCCGAAGCGGTCCGACAGCAGGCCGCCGAGGGGTTGCAGCAGCGCGAAGAAGGCCAGTGAGACGGTGCCCGCGAGCAGCGCGTCCGACTTCTCCATCCCCGCGTCGAGTTCGGCGTACGTCGGCAGGTACGACGTCCACGTGTAGTAGGCGAGGGTGCCGCCCGCCGTGATGCCGCCGATCAGCAGCGACTCGCGCGGATGCCGGCGCAGCGCCTCGAACAGGCCCGGGCGCGGCTCCCGTTGCTGCTCGGCGCTGCGGGTCTCCTGCGCCCCCTGCCGGATCCAGAAGCCGACCAGGCTGAGCACGGCCCCGAGCACGAACGGCACGCGCCAGCCCCAGCCGTTCATCCGCTCGTCGCCCAGCGTGTTCACGAGCAGCGTGGCGACGCCGGAGGCGACGAGCTGGCCCACGGTGGTCGACACGTACTGGAAGCTGGAGAACAGCCCGCGCCGGCCGGGTCCCGCCGACTCGACCAGGAAGGTCGTCGAGGCCGCGAACTCGCCGCCCACGGACAGGCCTTGCAGCAGCCGCGCGAGGACGAGGAGCACCGGGGCCAGCACGCCCGCCGCCGCGTACGTCGGGGTCAGCCCCACCAGCAGGCTGCTGCCGCCCATCAGCAGGATGGTGAACGTCAGCGCCGTCCGCCGCCCGTGCCGGTCCGCGACCGCGCCCATCAGCAGCCCGCCGACCGGCCGCATGAAGAACCCGACCGCGAAGACCGCGAACGTGGACAGCAGCGGCACCAGCGAGTTCTCCGCGCTCTTGGGGAAGACCTGGGCGGCGATGTAGGTGGCCAGAAACGTGTAGGCGTACCAGTCGTACCACTCCACCGCGTTTCCCACGGAGGCGGCGAGGAGCTGGCGAACGGGCCGTTTCGTCGGCGGGGAAGCCGTCTGCGTCTTCGTCACGTCCCTGTCCCTCCCCGGGAGGCGCACCGGCACACCTCACGTACCGGCGACTTTCACACCCCGGTCACGCGCCCCTTCCTTGGCGTTTGGTGTCCCTGAAACACTCCTTCCGCGCAGATTCCGTCACGTTCCGGCCATCCCGTACCTCAGCATGAGAGGTCTGTCCCCCATGTCCGAAGTCAACCGGCGCCGCTTTCTCCAGCTCGCGGGTGCCACCACGGCCTTCAGCGCCCTGTCCGCCAGCATCCAGCGCGCCGCCGCCCTGCCGGCGAACCACCGCACCGGGTCGATCGAGGACGTCGAGCACATCGTCGTCCTCATGCAGGAGAACCGCTCCTTCGACCACTACTTCGGCACCCTGAGAGGCGTCCGCGGCTTCGGCGACCCCCGCCCGGTCACCCTCGGCAACGGCAAACCGGTCTGGCACCAGGAGAAGGACGGCAAGGAACTCCTGCCGTTCCACCCGGACGCCGACGACCTCGGCATGCAGTTCCTGGAGGGCCTGCCGCACTCCTGGCCCGACGGCCAGCAGGCCTACAACGGCGGCAAGTACGACCGGTGGGTGCCCGCCAAGGGCACCACGACCATGGCCTACCTGACCCGCGAGGACATCCCCTTCCACTACGCCCTCGCCGACGCCTTCACCGTCTGCGACGCCTACCACTGCTCGTTCATCGGCTCCACCGACCCCAACCGCTACTACATGTGGTCCGGGTACACGGGCAACGACGGCACCGGCGGCGGCCCGGTCCTGGACAACGCCGAACTGGGCTACGGCTGGACGACCTACCCCGAGCGACTGGAGCAGGCCGGCATCTCCTGGAAGATCTACCAGGACATCGGCGACGGCCTGGACGCGGCCGGCTCCTGGGGCTGGATCCAGGACGCCTACCGCGGCAACTACGGCGACAACTCCCTGCTGTACTTCGACAAGTACCGCGACGCACAGCCCGGCGACCCCTGGTACGACAAGGCCCGCACCGGCACCGACGTCAAGAACGGCGACGGCTACTTCGACCTGCTGAAGGCCGACGTCAAGGCCGGCAAGCTGCCCCAGATCTCCTGGATCGCCGCCCCCGAGGCCTTCTCCGAGCACTCCAACTGGCCCTCGAACTACGGCGCCTGGTACATCGCCCAGGTCCTGGACGCCCTCACCTCCAACCCCGAGGTCTGGTCGAAGACGGCCCTGTTCATCACCTACGACGAGAACGACGGCTTCTTCGACCACGTGGTCCCGCCGCTGCCGCCGAAGGACGCCTCCCGGGGCCTGTCCACCGCCGACGTCTCCCTCGACCTCTTCCCGGGCGACAGCCGCAGGACGGCCGGCCCCTACGGCCTGGGCCCGCGGGTGCCGATGCTGGTCGTCTCACCCTGGAGCAAGGGCGGTTACGTCTGCTCCGAGACCCTCGACCACACCTCGATCCTGCGGTTCATGGAGCGTCGCTTCGGCGTGCGCGAGCCGAACATCTCGCCGTGGCGCCGGGCGGTCTGCGGTGACCTCACGGCCGCCTTCGACTTCTCCCGCAAGGACGCGCGCCCGGCCCCGCTGCCCGGCACCGCCGCGTACGAGCCGCAGGACCGCGAACGCCACCCCGACTACAGGCCGACCCCGCCCGCCGACCCGCGCATGCCCCGCCAGGAGCGCGGACTGCGCCGCTCCCGGCCGCTGAAGTACGCCCCGCACGTCGACGCCTCGGTCGACGCGGCGGCCGGGAAACTCACCCTCACCTTCGCCTCCGGACCCAAGGCGGGCGGCGCCTTCCACGTCACCTCCGGCAACCGCGCCGACGGCCCCTGGACGTACACCACCGAGGCCGGCAAGACACTCAGGGACACCTGGAACTCCGCCTACTCCGCGGGCTCCTACGACCTGACGGTGCACGGCCCGAACGGCTTCGTGCGGGTCTTCAAGGGCTCGAACAAGGCGGCCGGCTGCGAGGTCACCGCCCGCCACAAGGGCGACGACATCGAGCTGACCTTCACCAACAAGGGCTCCGGCACGGCCCGGCTGCGGATCGCCGACGGCTACGGCGGCAGGCCCTCGGCCGTCACCGTCCGCCCGGGCGCGACCGTGCGGCGCACCGTCGACCTCACCAGGGGCCGCCGCTGGTACGACCTGACCGTCACCGCCGAGGGCGACACTGCCTTCCTGCGGCGGTTCGCGGGGCACGTCGAGAACGGGCAGCCGGGTGTGAGCGACCCCGCGATCATCACCGCGTAGCCGTGGTGAGGTGCCCCGGATCGTGCGGCCGGGGCACCCACGCCGGTTCGGCCGTGGCCGAGTCCGGCCCCAGCGCCAGGACGGCGGCCACCGGATGGTCGTCGTCCGCCGGTTCCTGCCGGGGCGCCTGTCTGCTGAGCAGGATCACACCCCAGCAGGCCAGGCCGGCCCCGGCGAGCGCCAGCAGCACGCCCGCCGGGCCGCCCTGGAGGCGCTCGCCCAGCAGCGACAGGCCGATCACCGCGGCGGCCAGCGGATTGGCCAGGGTCACCATGGCCAGCGGGCCGCCCAGGCCGCCCCGGTACGCCGTCTGCGACAGCAGCAGCCCGCCGGCCGCGAACGCCGCCACGAGCAGCGCCACCCCGACGACCTGGAGGCTCAGCAGCGGTCCGGTCCGGTCCGTCGCGGCCACCGTCACGGTCTGCGTGAGAGCGGAGGCGACCCCGGAGGCGACTCCCGACGCGGTGGCGTGCCGCAGGCCGGGCCGGGCGCCCGGCCGGGACAGCACCCCGATGAGGGCGGCCGTGGCTCCCGCCACCGCCAGCGCCTCGGGCACGCTCAGCACGTCGTCGGGCGCCGGTCCGGACGCCGTGACCAGGAGGGCGCCCAGGCCCAGCAGGGTCAGCGCCGTGCCCTTCCACTCGGCCGCGGCCACCCGCCGCCCCGCCATCCGCGCGCCCAGGGGCACCGCCGCGACCAGGGTGAGCGCGCCGAGCGGCTGCACCACCGTCAGCGGGCCGTACCGCAGCGCCACCACGTGCAGCAGCGCGGCCGACGCGTTCAGCCCGACCGACCACCACCAGGCGCCGCTGCCGAGCAGCCGCAGGGCGCCCGAGGCGGGGGAGCCGGCGGCGAGCCGCTCCTGGGCGACGGCGGCGGCCGCGTAGGCGACGGCCGAGACGAGGGACAGGGCGACGGCGATCAGCACGGCGTTCACCGGCCCGCCCCGACCAGCGACGGCTCGTCCCGCTGCGCCGGGACGAGACCGTCCCGCGCGCGGCCGGCCGTGGTCGCCGTGCGGTGCGGCAGCGGGACGGTCGCGAGCGCCAGGCCCAGCAGGGCCGCCGCGACGATCGCGTCGAGCCAGTAGTGGTTCGCGGTGCCCACGATCACCAGCAGCGTCAGCGTGGGGTGCAGCAGCCACAGCCACCGCAGGCGCGAACGGGTCGCGACGATCAGCCCGATCGCCGCCATCAGCGCCCAGCCGAAGTGCAGCGAGGGCATCGCCGCGAACTGGTTCGACAGGGAGTCGGTCGCCGGATCGCCGTACACCGACGGCCCGTACACCCGCGCGGTGTCCACGAGACCGGTCGCGGCCAGCATGCGCGGCGGGGCGAGCGGGAAGAGCAGGTGCAGCACCAGCGCGGCGGCGGTCAGCGCGGCCAGGATCCGACGGGCCCACACGTAGTGGGACGGGCGGCGCAGGTAGAGCCAGACCAGGAAGGCGGCGGTGGCCGGGAAGTGGACCGTCGCGTAGTACGTGTTCGCGACGTGCGCCAGGCCGTCGCCGTGCAGCAGCAGGGACTGCACCGCCCCCTCGCCCGGCAGGCGGACCGCTCGCTCGAAGTCCCACACGCGGTGTGCGTGGTGGAAGGCCTCGCCGGTGTGGCCCGTGGCCAGCTGCCGGCCGAACTTGTAGACGAGGAAGAGCCCTGCGACGAGCAGGAGCTCCCGGACGAGCGGCGGTCGCGCTATCGCGTCGGACCCCGCCGGCGCAGGCTCGGTGCGGGCATTCATCCCCCGGCCCCTTCGATGACGGTGGTGCTGTTATCGGTACGAGTGCGTACCGATACGCCAGTGTACCGATACGGCCGCGTACCGGTACACTGGCGTATCGATAGACGAGGAACACAGCACCGGCCGGGAATACTCCGGCCGCCGACGAGAGCCGGGAGCACACGCCATGACGTCGCAGGCAGCGGACCGACCCGAGCGGGTCGGTTCCTCGCGCCGCTCCAAGATCACGCCGGAGCGTGAGCAGGAGTTCTTCGACGCCGTGCTGGACCAGCTGCGCGAGTGCGGCTACGACGCCGTCACCATGGAGGGGATCGCCGCCAGCACCCGCTGCAGCAAGTCCACGCTGTACCGCCAGTGGAAGACCAAGCCGCAGTTCGTCGCGGCGGCACTGCGGTCCCGCCGGCGCACGCGCTGCGTCGACACCGGCTCGCTCGCCGAGGACCTGCGGGAGGCCGCCCGGGTGATCGGCGACCTGTCCGGCCGCGACACCAAGCTCCTGCACGCGCTCGCCCACGCCGCCGGGCAGGACCCGGAGCTGCAGTGCGCGCTGCGCGAGGCGGTGGTGGAGCCGGAGATCGCCGCGCTGAAGGAGATCGTCCGCCGCGGGGTCGAGCGCGGGGAGGTGCCGGCCGGCCACCCGGCGCTGCCGTACATCCCGGCGCAGATGCTGGGCGTGCTGCGGCTGCGGCCCGTCCTGGAGGGCAGGCCCGCCGACCCGGACTACCTCGTGCGTTTCGTGGAGGCCGCGGTGCTGCCGGCCCTGGGCCTGACCTGAGACCCGGGCCGCCGTCCACGGATGACCGGACGGCGACCCGACCGCGCCGACCCGTGGGGACGGGGGCGGCGCGCACCCCCCGGCCGGGTGGGGTGCCCCTGTGAGCGGCGGGGGCGCCCCACTCGGCCGACCGGTGTCCGGCGGTGGAGCGCCGGATCAGACGTCCTGGCCGTTGCCCCGGCCCGTCGACACCGTGATGCCGCGGGTGATCTCGTCCAGGACGGACTCCCGCTGGCCGGCGTCGACGCCGAACCGCACGACGACCATCAGCTTCGCGTTCGCGGGGGAGGGGAACGCGAGCGACTCCACGATGCCGTCGGCGCCCTTGCTCGTGACGGCCTTCCAGCGGACCAGGTAGCCCTTCTGGCCGGCCACCGTCACGGCCTTGGAGGCCAGCACGTCGTGGGAGGTGATCCCGCCGTAGGACTTGCCGCCGTAGGACTCCTCGGCGTTGGCCGCGATGTCCGCCTTGGCGATCTCCTCGGGGGTGTCGCCCTTGGTGCCGAGGGCCAGGGCGGGGGCGGAGTAGGCGCCGCCCTTGGTGCAGGTGGAGGCGGTGTCGCCGGGGCACTTGTAGGAGTCGTCGGACGTCACCTGCGCACCGGCCTGGCCCTGCTGGCCGTACCACCCCTTCGGGATGGGCAGGCTGATCCCGCTGACCGGGTCGGTCACCGAGCCGCTCCTGAGCTTCGGGGGCTCGGACCGGTCGGGCTGCGGACTCTGCCCGCCGGAGCCGCCAGAGCCGCCGGAACCTCCTGATCCGCCGTCGCCCCCGGAGCCTCCGGACCCGCTGTCTCCGCCGGACCCACCGGAGCCGCCCGGCCCTCCCGTGCCGCCCGGAGCCTGCGACGTGGCGGAACCACCACCGCCGCCGTTGTCGGTCAGGGCGTAGACGCCGACGCCGATGCCGGC
>NZ_JAPSKN010000024.1:15188-23800 GCF_031181705.1 Streptomyces sp. | reverse complement strand
TGGGGTGACCGTAGGGGGTGGGATGGCCGAAGGGCGCCGCGTTCGCCGGAGCGGCCGGGGTCCCGTCGACCGCCGCCGAGTCCGCCGGACCGGCAGCGGCTCCTGCGGGGGGTGCGTCCGCCACCGAGGCCGTGTCCGCCGAGGAAGGGGGCTCCGCAGGCGGAGGGGGCTCCGCAGCCGAAGGGGGCTGCGCAGCCGAAGGGGGCTGCGCAGCCGAAGGGGACTCCGCGGGTGAAGGTGGCTGCGCAGCCGATATCGGGTCCGTCGCAGCGCTCGGGTCCTTCGCAGCCCTCGAGTCCGCCGGGCCGCGCGGGTCCGTCGTACCGCGCGGGTCCGCCGTGCCGCGTGGGTCCGCCGTGCCGCTCGGTTCCGCCGCGCGTGCCGGAACTCCCGTGCGGGCCGCGTCACCCTCGCTCGGCGGGCCCGCCGGTGGGCCGCCTGCCCCGGGCCGCTCCTTCGGACGGATGTGGGCCGTCCAGGCCCTGCCGTCCCACCAGCGCTCGGTGGCGGGGCCGTCCGCTGTCTGTCCGGGGTCCGGGTACCACCCGGGAGGAGTCTCGCGCGTCATGCCCCCACCGTATGAGGCATCGGTGAAAGAGGCATGAGAGGAGTCGGAACCGATCGTTCCACCCGTACCCGTACCCGCACCCGCACCCGTACCGGCCGCCGCACCGTAATCGGAGGCTTTCGCACCTCCCGCCGGAAACGGCCGAAAAGCGCCGCCCCGGCGGGACGGAGGATGATCGCCACCGCAAACCCCGGCCTCCGTCTCCGCCGGCTGCTCCGTCCCGCAACCGCCCTCCGGTGTGAGGAACGGCGCCGCGATGATCGCCGGGAAGTGGCCGTAGACGCCGGACTCGCACCACTCGATGAGGCCGCCCCCGGACCCGCGGTCGGCGCCGGCGGCCCCGCCGTGTCCCCGCGATCCGGTGATGGAGCGTCACTTCCCTTGCAATTGCACGCCGTTGACGCGAATACGGCTGGTGACGGGCTGAGCGCGTCGTCCTGTCGTACCCGGTGTCACCCGTCACGGCAACAGGTGCCCCGACCATCCTCCACTCGGGCAATCGGACGGCTACGCTCGATGTCTGTACGTCGTTCGGGCGACTTGGGGAGGTAGCGGGATGACGGAGGTACGGCCCACGGCCGCCGCCTCGGCTTCCCTGTGGGAGCGCGACGAGGAAGTCGCCGCCGTCACAAGGGCGGTCGACAGCCTGTGCGCGGACCGCTCCTCGACCGGCGGACTGCTGGTCTTCAGCGGCGAGGCCGGGCTCGGCAAGACGGCGCTGCTGGCCGAAACCCGCCGCATCGCCGAGGCGCGCGGCTGCACCGTCTGGTCGGCCCGCGGCGGCGAGACCCTCAGGTCGGTCCCCTTCAACGTGGTACGGCAGCTGCTGCAGCCGGCCCTGGTGTCGATGCTGCCGGAGGAGGCCCGCGAGTACCTCGGCGACTGGTACGACATCGCCGGACCCGCCCTCGGCATAGCGGACCCCGGCGACCGCCAGGCCGACCCGCAGGGCGTGTGCGACGGTTTGGTCGCGGCCGTGCGGCGGCTCTCCCGCCGGGACTGGCCGCTGGTGCTGCTGATCGACGACGCCCACTGGGCCGACCAGGAGACCCTGCACTGGCTCGCCGGACTGGCCGGGCGGCTCGACGAGATGTCCGTCCTGGTCGTGGTCGCCCGCCGCCCGGGCGACCTCTCCGGCGCGAGCGCCCGGCACCTCGACACCGTCGCGGCCGCCGCCGACGGCCCGGTCACGACCCTGAGCGCCCTCACCCCGGACGCGACGGCCGGCCTCACCCGCGCCACCCTCGGCCGGCACGCGGACGCCGCGTTCTGCCGCGAGGTCTGGGCCGTCACCGCCGGCAACCCCTACGAGACCGTCGAACTCCTCGCCCGGGTGCGGGACAACGAACTCGAACCGGTCGAGGCCCGGGCCGGGGAACTGCGCGAGCTGAACCGCTCGGCCCGCGGCGGCGGCCTCGTCGCCCGCCTGGAGGAACTCGGCATCGACGCGACCCGGTTCGCCTGGGCCGCCGCCATCCTCGGCACCGGCATCTCCGTCGGCCTGGTCGCCAAACTCGCCACCCTCAGGACCGAGGACGCCCGCCGCTGCGCCGAACTGCTGCGCACCGCCCGCATCCTGACCGCGCCGGACCCCGCCACCGGCCGCGGCGCCGAGGGCGACCTGGAGTTCGTCCACCCGCTCATCGCCACCGCCGTCTACAACTCCATCCCCGACGCCCTGCGCACCGCCATGCACGGCATCGCCGCCCGCATCGTCACCGACGAGGGGCACGGCGCCGCGGCCGCCGCCCGGCACCTGCTGGAGGTCCACCCGGACGACGACGAGGAACTCGTGGGGCAGCTGCGCGAGGCCGCCCGAGAGCACCTCGCCGTCGGCGCGCCGGACGCCGCCCGCCGCTGCCTGGAGCGCGCCCTGAGGGAACCGCCCCGGCCCGAGTCCCATCCGCACGTGCTCTACGAACTGGCCGAGGCCACGTTCCTCACCGCACCCGCCCGCACGATCGGCCACCTGCGCACCGCGCTCTCCATGCCCGGGCTCGACGGCGAGAAGCGGGTGGACGCCGTCTTCCGCCTCTCCCAGGCGCTCCTGCACAACGACCAGCTGGAGGAAGCGGTCCGCACGGTCGAGGCGGAGGCCGCCCGGCTCGAGCCCGGCCCCGCCCGGATGCGGCTCCAGGCCGTCCACTTCATGTGGGAGGGCATCCACGCCGGCGAGGCCGCCTCACCCGCCCGCTCCCAGCGCCTCGCCGACCTCGCGGCCACCTGCACCGGCCGGGACAACTCCGAACGGGCGCTGCTCATCCTGCGCGGCTTCGACGCCCTGATGCACGGCGAGAACGCCGAGGAGGTCGCCGAGCTGTGCGACCGCGCCCTCGTCAACGGCCGCCTGGCACCCGGACTCGGCTGGACCGACACCGAGTGGGGCATCGAACTGCTGCTGATGCTGGCCAACGCGTACGCGTTCACCGACCGCCTCGACCGGGCCGAGACCCTCTACAACGAGGCCCTGCGCGCGTACGAGTCGGCCGGCTGGAGCGGCGGCCACCTCGCCCTGGCCCACGCCTACGTCGGTCTCGGCCACCGCAGGCGCGGCCGGCTGGAGGAGGCCGAGACCTCCCTGCGCGAGTCGCTGCGCCTGGCCGAGCGCGTCGGCCGCGGGCTGCCGCTGTACTGGTCCGCGATCTGCAACCTCGTCGACACACTCCTCGCCCGCGGCCGGGTCGAGGAGGCCTGGGGCGTCGCCGAGCGGTACGGCTTCGCCCCGCCCTACCCCTCCACGATCGTCCTGCCCGACCCGCGGTCGGTGCGCGGCCGGCTGCTGCTGGCCGTCGGCCGCACCAAGGACGGCATCAACGAACTCGAGGCCGCCGAGAAGGCCGCGGCGGCCCGGGGCCACCACAACCCGGTGCTCGTCCCCTGGGCGACGGACCTCGCCCGCGCGCTGAGCACCGAGGACCCGGCCCGCGCCGCCCGGCTCGCCGTCGACGTCCGCCGCCAGGCCGAGCGCTTCGGTACGGACACCGCCATAGGGGAGGCCCTGCGCTGTGCGGCAGCCCTGGAGACCGGCCAGCGCGCGGTCCGGCTCCTGGCCCGGGCCGTCACCTACCTGGAGGCCTCGCCCTGCCAGTACGAGCACGCCGCGGCCCGCATCGAGTACGGCATCGCCGCCCGCTCGGCGGCCGACCTCCGGCGCGGCCTGGACCTGGCTGTCTCGTGCGGCGCGGACGGACTGGCGGAACGGGCGCGCGCGGAACTCGCGACGGGCGCCGCCCCGCGGTGAGCCGCGCGCCCCGGTCACTCAGGCGCGGACCAGCTGGTCCGTCACCGCCGCCGGCCGGGTCCGCACCCGCGGGTCGAACGCCGCCTCGTGGGCCCGGGCCGGGCGTGTCCCGTCGCAGTGGCGGCCGGTGCCCGCGTCCCGCGTGGCCGGGGCCAGCAGGGCGGCCGCCCCGTCGGCGACGGTGTTCCAGGGGGTGAGGTCCGCCTCGCGGACCATCGCCGTGTCCATGAAGGTCGCCGGGTGCAGCACGTTCACCGTGACACCGGTGCCGTCCAGCTCATCGGCGAGGGCGAACGTGTGCGCCGCGAGGGCGAACTGCGGCGGTACGCCGCCCGTCGGCGCTGAGCTCACGGCCCGCCCCGGGCGCCCCGGAGCGCGGCCAGCTCGCGCACCCGCGTCAGGGAGGCCAGGTCCGCGACGAACGCCTCGGCGTCGCCCTCGGTGCGCAGCTCCGCGGCCAGCCGCTCGGTGCGCTCCGGGTCCCGGCCGTGGACGAGGACGACGTGCCCGGCGCGGACCAGTGCGAAGGCGGCGTACCGGCCGAGCCCCGAGGTGGCGCCGGTGATCAGCAGGGTGGACATGCCCCCACCGCGGGCGCGCCGGAAGGGTCCGGGCGAGCTGTCGCCGTGCGTACGACGGGCGGGGTCACCCTCCCGCGCCGTCCTCCTCCGCCAGCACCCGCTGGGCCGTCGCGAACGCCGAGTTCGCCGCCGGCACCCCGCAGTACACCGCCGTCTGCAGCAGCACCGCACCGATCTCCTCGGCGGTGAGCCCGTTGCGACGGGCCGCCCGGACGTGCATCGCCAGCTCGTCGTAGTGGCCGTGCGCGACCAGCGCGGTGAGGGTGATCATGCTGCGCTCGCGGCGCGACAGCGTCGGGTCGGTCCAGATCTCGCCCCAGGCGTAGCGGGAGATGAAGTCCTGGAAGCGCGCGGTGAAGGGCGTCTGCCGGGACTGCGCTCGGTCCACGTGCGGGTCGCCGAGCACCTGGCGCCGCACCTCCATCCCCCGCCCCGCGGGCCGGCCGAGGTGGGACCGCAGCGCGGCCAGCACCTCCTCGGGGCACTGCGCGGGCGCCAGGTGCGAGGCGCCCGGGATCTCCACCAGGGCCGCGCCCGGTACCGCGTCGGCGATCTCCCGCAGATGCGCGGGCGGGGTCGCCGGATCCTCGCGGCCGGCGACCAGCAGGGTCGGCACGGTGACCTCCGCCAGCCGGTCCCGCAGGTCGAACGAGGCGAGCGCGTCACAGCAGGCGGCGTACGCCTCCGGGTCGGCCCGGCGATGGTCCGCCACCAGCTGAGGCACGGTGAAACCGGCCGTGAACCAGCGCGCGTCGGCGGTCTTTGCCAGCGCGGCCAGTCCCTCCCGCCGCACCCGCGCGGCCCGTTCCTCCCACGGCCCGGCCCCGTCGAAGTGCGCCGAGGAGCAGATCACGGCCAGCGAGGACAGCCGCTCGGGGTGGTGCACGGCGAGATGCAGTCCCACGGCGCCGCCCAGCGACACCCCCGCGTAGGCGAACCGCCGGATGCCGAGCGAGTCGGCGAGTGCCAGCACCAGCCCGGCCAGATCGCCGACCGTGGCGCCCGCCGTGAGGAGACCGGCGGCCGAACCGCCGTGCCCCGGCAGGTCCCAGCGGATCACGCGATGGGTGACCGACAGCTCGGGCGCCACCCGGTCCCACAGGGCGTACGAGGTGCCGAGCGAGGGCCCGAGCAGCAGCGGGGGAGCGGAGGCGGGGCCTTCGGCGCGGTGATGCAGCAGGGTCAACGTCGCTCCAGGGCACGGTCGGTGAGGGTTCCGGCGGAGCCGGTGTAGTGCGTGGGGTCGAGGTCGGCGTCCGCGAGTTCCGGCGCGTCGGCGAGCGGGTGCCCCTCGGCGGCCAGCCGGGTGAGCAGTTCCTTGGCCCGGGCGCGGCCCAGCACCCCGGCCAGCTCGGCGGACAGCCGCTCGGAGAGGATCGCCCCGCCGGTCAGGTCCAGATGGGCGCGCATGGCCTCGGGCCTGACCCGCAGCTCCTCGGCCAGCTCCGCGGCGTCCCGGGCGGCCCCGCCGGCCAGCCGCAGCAGGTCGCGCAGGGGCTCCCACTCGGCGTGCCAGGCCCCGGCCGGGCGTTCGTCCTCCGCCGCCATCGCCCCGTAGAGCGTGGCCGCGAGCTGCGGTGCCCGCCGGGCGGCGGCGGCGACGAGGGTGGACCGCACGGGATTCGCCTTGTGCGGCATGGCGGACGAACCGCCGCCGCTGCCCTCGGCGACCTCGGCGATCTCGGTGCGCGACAGCGTGAGGACGTCCACGGCGATCTTGCCGAGGGCGCCCGCGGTGAAGGCCAGGCACCCGGCGAGGTCCGCGACGGGCGTCCGCAGAGTGTGCCAGGGCAAGTCGGGCGCCCGCAGCCCCAGTTCCCGGGCGTACGCCGCCGGCAGCGCGGTCGGGTCGGCAGCTCCGTAGGCTCCGAACGCCGCCAACGTCCCGGCCGCGCCCCCGAGTTGGACGGGCAGCGCGTCCCGCACGGCGCTCACCCGGTCCCGCGCGTCGAGCACCAGCGACCGCCACCCGGCGGCCTTGAGACCGAACGTGGTCGGCACGGCGTGCTGGGTGAGCGTCCGCCCCGGCAGCGCCGTGTCGCGGTGCTCGGCGGCCAGCCGGGCCAGGGCCCGCGCGGTGCGGCCGAGGTCGCCGAGGACGAGCCCCAGGGTGCGCGAGGCGACCAGCATGGCCGCGGTGTCCAGGATGTCCTGGCTGGTCGCGCCCCGGTGGACGTAGGAGCCGAACGGGTCGCCGACGGCCCTGGTCAGGTCCGCGACCAGCGGGATGACCGGGTTGCCGCCCGCCCGTGCCCGGGCCGCCAGGGACCGTGCGTCGAACGCGCCGGAGCGTGCCGCCCCGGTCACCGCCTCGGCGGCCTCGGCCGGGGCGAGTCCCAGCGCCGCCTGGGCCCGGGTCAGCGCGGCCTCCGCCTCGAGCAGGGCCCGCAGGTACGCGTCGTCGCCGGTCGCGGCCGCGGCCGCCGAGCCGGCCCAGCCGGGGGCGAGCAGGCCGGGGTCGCCGAGGGGAGATGTCACTGGAACTCCAGGAAGACCGTCTCGCCTTCGCCCTGAAGGCGGATGTCGAAACGGTACGTGCCGTCCGGCTCCGCCCCGGCGATCAGCGTGTCGCGCCGCTCCGGCTCCACCCGGGACAGCAGCGGGTCGGCCGCGAGGGCGGCGGCGTCGCCCGGCAGGTAGATCCGGGTGAACAGGTGCACCAGGAGCCCGCGCGCGAAGACGCACACGCTCAGGTACGGGGCGCTGCGCCCACGTGCTCCGGGCCGCAGCGTCCGCGCGTACCAGTGGCCGTTCGCGTCGGTCTGGCTGCGTCCCCAGCCGGTGAACTCCACGCCGTTGCGGCCCAGGAAGCCCCCCGAGGCCGCATCGCGCCGCATCGAGCCGTCGGCGGTGGGCAGGTTCCCCTCCGGGTCCGGGCCCCACAACTCGATCAGCGCGTCGGGCAGCGGCGCGCCCGCGCCGTCGGTGACGTACCCGTGCAGGGTGATCGTGTCCGGGTGCCCGGCGGGCGCGATGTCCTCGCCGCCGCGGAACGGCAGGGCGTGCCCGTAGAACGGTCCGACGGTGTGCGAGGGGGTGGGCAGCACGCTCTCGGGGCGGCTCGTGTCGATCCTCGTCATGGCGGGTCAGCGCCCCTCTTCCATCCAGGTGGCCCGCGGGCCGTCCAGCACGATGTCCCAGTGGTAGCCCATCGAGAACTCCGGCACCGACAGACTGTGGTCGTAGGTGGCGACCAGCCGCTGCCGGGCCGCGTCGTCCGTCACCGACTGGATGATCGGGTCGTGGGGGAACAGCGGGTCGCTCGGGAAGTACATCTGCGTCACCAGGCGCTGGGTGAACGCCGTGCCGAACAGCGAGAAGTGGATGTGCGCGGGCCGCCAGGCGTTGAGGTGCTGGCGCCACGGGTAGGGGCCGGGCTGGACGGTGGTGAAGTGGTAGCGGCCCCGGTCGTCGGTGAGGGTGCGGCCCACACCCGTGAAGTTCGGGTCGAGCGGGGCGTCGTGCTGCTCACGCTGATGGGCGTAGCGGCCCGCGGAGTTGGCCTGCCAGATCTCCACGAGCTGGCCGCGCACCGGGCGGCCGTCCCGGTCGAGCACCCGCCCGGAGACGGTGATGCGCTCACCGATCGGCTCGCCGGTGTGCTGCCGGGTGAGGTCGTTGTCGATCTCGGTGATGTCCCGCTCGCCGAAGGCCGGGGAGCCCAGCTCCACCAGCTCCGGGTCCTTGCTCACGTCGATGGTGAGGGGCGGTCGCCTGGGGTGCCGGAGCACCGAGGAGCGGTACGGCGCGTAGTCGCGGCGCGGCTGGTGCTCGACGGGCCCGCCGTCGGCGAGCCGCTTGGCGTAGGCGGCGCGCGCGGCCGCGATCTCCTGATCGATGTCGTGCTGCGTGAGCGTCATGGGAGTCCCTGGGGTACGTGAAGGCCGCGCTCCGGCAGGGGAGCGGGGCGGTATCGGTATGCGGCTTCGCCGCGACGCGCGGGGCCGCCTGCGGCCCGCGGCCGAACGCCCGGCGTTCGAGGACGAGAGCGAGCCCCCGGCCCACCTCGATGCACAGCGTGGCCACACCCACACCGCCGCCGCGCCGGACCGTCCGATGGGCCACTGCCGGCCGGGCCCCGCAGGCGCCGAGGGGATGCCCGAGGGCGATTCGCGCCCTGGGGCCCGCGGTCCCTCCTCGTCGACGAGCAGCAGCGCCGCGGCCCCGTCGTGCAGCGGCGGGGCGTTGCCCGCCGTCACCGTCCCGCCCTCCGCCCGGAACG